>JAZUCM010000073.1:0-11425 GCA_045639085.1 Candidatus Gastranaerophilus bacterium | reverse complement strand
TTTTTATAAAACCCCGACTTAATAATTTTATATAAAAAAAGGCCGCTATATAAAACAGCCCGTCCCTCTCTTTTCTTTTCAACTACAGTGTGAAATCAGCCTCTGCCGGTAAGATTTTTGGAATTTCATTTATCCAATTTTTAGCTCTTTCGGTTGCTTTTGTCCAGTTTACAGATACAAGACCTCTTTGTACCCAGATTAATTCTTTAAAGAATTGGTATTGAGAGTTCATTGCGTCCACTTTTGATTGAGTGTACATGTTTTGTGCGTCAATCAACTGGGCAATAGGGGTTTCACCTTTTAGGTAATTAGCTTTTACCACTTTGTAGTTTTCAGCTTCTGCAAACATAGCTTTGTATGATTTTTCGATCAAGAAATATTTTGCGATTGCTCTGTTTACGACTTCACGAACGTTCATTTCGATCTCAGTATTTACCTGAGTAAGATATGCTTCTAGTTCGTTGAGTTCGGCTTTACATCTTGCGATTTCAGCGAATTTGTAACCGCCTTCGATAGGTTTCCACTGTGCAGCGATCATAAATCTGGTTGAATCTCTATCCAAGTAATTTGTTGGGAACGGTGCACCACTAAGCATTGCTGCTTGCATTACAGAAGGTTGGCCTGCTGCGCCGTATGGTAGGTGACGGTTAAATTGGTTGCCGAATTCAAGTGATAATTTTGCGTTTGGCAATACAAATTTTTGTGCGTAGTTGCCAAGTTCTGCTTTTTTCATCGCGATAGCGGCTCTTAGTTTTGTTGTTTCAGGTGAAACATAGATTGCTTCTTGAACCAACATATCGGTGAATTTGTTCAATTTCTCAGGTGTGCGAACGTGGTCGATTACGTGAAGATCAGATGTGAAAAATGCAGGGTCTGTGGCTGTTAAAGCTTTGAATACATAGTTTTCTGTTTGATCTTTGTACAACAATTTGTTAATTGTAATTTTTAGGTTTTTGTAGTCGGCTTGCATGTTGAGAAGTTTTTTCTCTGCTTCGCTAACTTGGCCGGCCCAACGAAGAGCTTCTTCAGGTCCGCAGACTCCGGCTTTTTCTCTTACACGTGCAATCGCTAAGTTTTCGCGGGTTTCTTTCACGTATTCTTCTTGAACTTTTATCATGTTTTCAAACATAAGAGTTTCGATGTATAAGAAACCGAGTTGTAAACCGATTGATTGTTCTGTAAGAATTCTTTCAGCTTTGTCAAATTTAAGCTTTTTGTTTTTCACGATGATATTTGTTACCAAGTCCGGTGAATAAATCATTTGGTCAATACCGAAGGTAAATAGGCCTACTCTGTCCGGGACATCGGTGTAAGAATCAGCGTAGCCGCTGTTGTAAGTTTGGTAACCCAAGTCAAGTCTAAGGGTTGGTAGATATCTCAAGTAAGAACTTACTGACGCGCGTCTTGCTGCATCTACCAAGAATTTCTTTCTTTTGATATCAAGGTTGTTTGTTTCCATTGTGTTCAACACGTATGATAGATCATACACCGGAACATCTTTGTGAGAGATGATTTGGGCGTTGTTTAATAATCTTAACGGTGCAGAATAGCCCAACATCTCACCTGTATCTTTGTTATAGAAAATTACTTCGTCATCGAAAAACGGAATTTTTTCATTTTGAACGGCATGCCCATGAAGTACTCCGTGGATGTTAAATGAAGTAGCTTCCGCTAATTTTCTGTCTAAGTCAGGTGTTGAGGTTCCTAATAGAGCACCTAACTGAACATCTTCGTTACCGATTGATGAGAAAGAATAAAGTTTTTTGTTGTTTACGTAAGTGTACAATTCTTTTCTTTGTTCGGTAGATAGGTTAAACATTGGTGTAACGAATACGGAATCAACATCATTAGGTATTTTGGACAAAGATGTTTTGAGGTTGTCTGCGCTGACTGGCAAAACAACAAAGTTGATGTTGAATTCTTTTTCTTTGAATTTTTTCTCAATGATTGAATGCCAATCTTTTTGAGTTTTGTAGAAATTTTCGTTAATCAAAATCGCGGTTTTTTCGATTGGAACTAACTTTTTAAACAATATAAAGTCGTTAACATATTGTTTAAGCGGGTTAAAGAATGCGTTTGAACCCAATTCGCGTAGTCCGTATTCGTCAATAGTGATAACGAATTTCCCTTTGTTTTTCTTTTCTGAAAGGTACATACTTGACATGTAACCCAGAGAAATAACCATTTTGGCTCTGGATGCGAGAGCTTTGTTGGAGACTTCAACGGCTCCGTTTTCGCTCCAGTTGCCAGTGAAAACTAATTCTTTCGGAAATACTGCTTTGTAATCCGGTTGTAATGATTTTGCGATTGTTTCTTGGAATGTTTTCAAGACCCCTTCGTTTTTGTCGGACGGGCCGTCGAAAACGAAAGCCAATTCGATTGGTCTTGCAGGATGTGCATTTTGCTTGCTTGCTGTTGCGTTAGGAGCAACTTCGTTGATAGCAAACACAGTACCGTTAGACATCACAAATAACATTGATGCCAAGAACAAACATAATAGTTTTTTTAATCTCATACTCCACTTCCTAAATTATGTAAAATTTCCTTAATCCTCTTCAAGCTACCAAGAAATTATCTTAATGTCAAAAAAACAACCACCAATTCGTTAATAATTCTTAAAGCTCTTTGACAAACGAGATGGTTTCTTATAGAATGTAGACAATGGATTTAGAGTATCTGTACAAGGTTTATATCAGTTAGTGAGGAAGTATTATGGGATTAAGAAGTCGTGATGTATTGTCTTTGTTAGAAGATAAAACGTGTGATTATGAAGACAGAGTTGCGTTAGGTATTAAAGAAACGTTTGGATGGAAGGAATTTACTTATCGCGGTTTGGGGCTGTTATCCCGAAAAGTTGCAAGACATATTATTGAAGATTTGCAAGTGCCAAAAGGTGAAAAGTTGGCTATTTTGTCAGAATCAAAACCGGAATATGGTTCTTGCGTTTTTGCTTCTGTTTTGGCCGGCATGGTGACCGTGCCTTTGGATATTAAACTGACTCATTATGAGTTGAAGTCTATTTTGTTAGACGCACAACCGACAATTATATTGGCGTCGCAAACATATCTTGCGACTGCTAAAAAATTAAAAGAAGAAATATCTTCTATAAAATATATTTTGGTTATTGATGAGCATGCCAAGTGTGAGGCTGTTCCTAACATTTATGATTTGCCTGATAAATATGATGCAAAATGGAAACGTAGAAGTTCTAAGTCTACTGCATTTATTATTTATACATCAGGAACGACTGGAAAACCTAAGGGTGTTGAAATTACATTCAGAAATATTACCAGCCAGTTGGAAGATTTGAAAGAGCCGTTGGATGCAATTTTGGATAACAAAAAAGTTACGATTCTTTCAATTTTACCGATGAACCATTTGTTTGAGATGACTGTCGGTTTTTCAACTTTCTTGAATTTTGGATTTTCCGTTTATTACACTCAAAGTTTGAAGCCAAAAGATATTTTGGGCATTATGAAAGAGAAAAAAATCGAGTTTATGATTGTTGTTCCAGCGTTTTTGAAATTGTTGAAGGCCGGAATTGAAAACGAATTGAAAAATTCTCCTAAGCCTGTTCAAATTGCATTTAATTTTATGTATCATTTGGCAAAATTTTTACCATCATATAAAATTAAAAAGATTTTATTCAAAAAAATACACGATAAATTTGGCGGACATTTTATCGGTTGTATTTCAGGTGGTGCGCCTTTGGACGTTAATGTCGGAAGATTTTTCGAAAGACTTGGAATCAAGGTTTACCAAGGCTACGGACTTTCTGAAACCAGCCCGGTCGTTGCGGTTAATACTGATAAACGTAATGTTTTATCGTCTGTCGGACGTCCATTGAGACATTTTGAATACAGACTTGACGAAACAACGGGAGAACTTCTTTTGAGGGGGCCTTCTGTTATGAAAGGCTATCATAATCAGCCGGAATTAACGGCGGAAGTTATCGACGAAGACGGTTGGTTGCATACAGGTGATATTGCTAAAATTGACAAGGATGGGCATGTCTATATTACCGGCCGTATTAAGAATATGATTGTTCTTAACGGCGGAAAGAAAGTGTTCCCGGAAGAAGTTGAGGCGGTTTTGGAACAAAGTTCTTTGATTGCGGAAACTTGTGTTCTTGGCGGTTCAAGAGATGGTGGGGCAAAAGACGGACAGGAAGAAGTTGTTGCTGTCGTCGTTCCACAAGAGAGACTTTACAAAGAACATTCCGCAGAAGAAGTTGTAAATCTTGTGAAGGCGGATGTTAAGGCTTTGTCAATGCAACTTACTCAGTACAAACGCCCTAGCAATGTTGTCGTGATGAGAGATCCGCTACCGCGCACAACTACCAGAAAAGTTAAACGTAACGATGTTAAAGAATTGTTGACAGTGTAGGCGTTGACTTTGCATAAATTTTGTTTTTTACTTACAGTTGGACTATGAATATGAAGAGAATTAAATTAGGAAATTTTGAAATTGGCGGGGATAAATTAACTATTTTGGCAGGTCCTTGCGCTTTGGAATCAACTTCGATGGCTGAAGAAGTTGCAGCAGGTTTGAAAGAAGTTTGTCAAAAACTTGATATAAATTATGTTTTTAAATCATCTTTTGACAAGGCCAATCGTTCTTCTATAACATCTTATAGAGGTCCGGGGCTGGAAGATGGTCTTGCTGCTTTGGCTGAAATCAAGTCTAAATATGATTTGCCGATCGTGACTGATATTCACACCCCGGATCAAGCGGTGCCGGTGGCTCAAGTCGCTGATATTTTGCAAATTCCGGCGTTTTTATGTCGTCAAACAGATTTGCTTGTTGCGGCGGCTCAGACCGGCAGAATTGTTAATATCAAAAAAGGTCAGTTTTTGGCGCCGGAGCAAATGAAATCTTTGATTAAAAAAGTTGAGGATGCCGGGAACACCAATATTATGTTGACGGATAGAGGAACAAGTTTTGGATATAACAATTTGGTTGTAGATTTCCGCGGAATTCCTATTATGCAGTCGTTTGGCTACCCTGTTGTGTTTGATGCAACACATAGCGTTCAGTTGCCGGGCGCAAACGGAACTTCTTCCGGCGGAGATAGAAGATTTGTACCTGTTTTGGCAAAGGCTGCGATGGCTGTCGGTGCAAACGTTCTTTTCTTTGAGGTTCACCCGGAACCCGATAAAGCGCTTTGCGACGGACCGAACATGGTGGCGCTTAAAGACGCGGAAGCGCTGTTCAAACAGTGCAAAGAGATTTTTGAGCTTGTAAAAGGATAAGTGCAAATGCAGATTAAAACCTTTGTTGCAGGGCCGGTTCAGGCTAACAATTATCTTGTTTATGATGAAGCTTCAAAAGAGGCTTTGCTCATTGATTGTTCTGATTATGTGGCCGAAATTGTTGATTTTGTGCGCGAACATTCGTTGAATGTTAAATATATTTTGTTAACCCACGGACATTTTGACCATGTTTTAGGGGTAAATGAAATGAAAAAAGCGCTCAATGCCAAGGTTTATGTACACGAAGGCGATATGGAACAGGTTTTGCATACCCGCGAAATCATGATGATGTTTGGCTTGCCTTTTGATGGTGTTGTTAACCCCGAAATTGATGGGAGTTTGGCGAATGCCGGCATGATGACATTTTCCGGTGAAGAAATCAAAATTATTGAAACTCCTGGGCATACACCGGGTTGCGTTTGCTATATGATTGGTGATATAATTTTCTCGGGCGACACGTTGTTCAAAGGTAGTCTTGGCCGAACAGATCTGCCCGGCGGTGATTTTAGGGCGATAACCCATAGTCTGAAAGAGGTCCTTTTTAAACTCAACGATAACGTGAAGGTTTACCCGGGACATGGTGATCCGACGACAATTGGGTATGAGAAAAAGTTTAATGATATAATGAATTACTAGAGGTAAAAATGAAAGAACAATTAGAAAAAATATACAACAGTGCGGTTGCTGAGCTTGAAAAAGCTACGTCAATAAGTGATGTTGCTCAAATTCGCGACACATATTTGAGCCGTAAAGGCCAACTAAACGAAATTAAAAAAGGCTTGAAAGACCTTTCCGATGAAGATAAAAAAATCGTTGGTTCTTTGGCAAACCAAATTTCGCAAAAACTTGAAGAAGGCTTGCGCGCAAAGCACGAGATTTTCTACAAAAAAGAACTAGATGAGAAACTTGCAAACGAAAGAATTGATGTTACTTTGACCGGGAAATACGTGCCACAAGGCAGAATTCACCCTATAACTTCAACCATTAATGAAATCACGGCGATTTTTCAAACGTTAGGTTTTTCACTTGTACCGGGTGAGTTTTCGCCGGAAGTTGAAACCGAGTATTTCAATTTTGATATGTTAAATGTGCCGAAAGACCATCCGGCACGCGATGTTCAAGATACTTTCTACACAGAACTTGCGAAAAATGTTGTTTTAAGAAGCCAAACTTCTAACTCGCAAATTCGCGCTATGGAAGGCAAAAACCCGCCAATACGTGTTATTTCACCGGGCAGAGTTTACAGAAACGAAAACATCAACGCGCGTAAAAACAATTTCTTCCACCAAATCGAAGGTTTGTATGTGGATAAAGACATTACATTTGGTGACTTGAAAGGTGTTTTGAACGAATTTATCCGAATTTATTTTGGAGAAAGCAGACCAACTCGTTTTAGAAATAGCTTTTTCCCATTCACAGAACCGTCCGCAGAGGTTGATGTTCAGTGTATAATGTGCCAAGGCAAAGGCTGCAGAACGTGTTCCGGCACCGGCTGGCTGGAAGTTCTTGGCGCGGGTATGGTCGATCCGAACGTGTTGAAAGGTGTTGGGATTGACCCGGATGTTTATTCGGGTTTTGCTTTCGGAATGGGCGTAGAACGCCTTGCGATGCTGAAATATGCAATCGATGACATTCGCTTGTTCTTCAATAACGACGAAAGATTTTTAAAACAGTTTTAATTTAAAAATCCCGCCGATTTCGGCGGGATTTAATTTTTTAATTTGCCATCAACATCAATGTGGCGTAATAGCCATCCCAAACGGTACTTGTTTTAGACAATTTTTTCATTCGTTTTTCTTTTTTTGTGAGTAATTTTTTTTGTTCTTTCTCGTATTTTTTAGTCAATTTTTCGCTGGCCTTGCGTTTTTGAACGTTTGGCGCAATAACAAGCATAGCTTTTGTGTAGGAATCTGACGCAAAGCCTGATTTTATTTTGGTTGGATAATTGTATTCTACGTAATTGTAAATATTAAGCAAACGTTTTTCGCCGGATGGGTGAGTTTGAAGTATGTCGATGTAGTTTCCGCAAATTTTATTAAGGACGGAAACCATTGCGAGCGGGTTAAATCCGGCTTTTGTCATCAAGTCAACACCGGTTAGATCGGCTTCAAACTCGTCGTTGCGGCTAAGTTTTGAGGATGTAAGCTGTTGGCCGACGGCAACCGCGGTTGCATTGTATTTTTGGGCAGCTTTTTGTGCCAGAATATTAACGCCGGTGTTTAGAACCCCTTGTTTTGCGCAGTGACCGTTTAGGATGTGGCCTACTTCGTGGGAGATTACGGCTGCGAGTTCTTCGTCGTTGCTGACGTAGTCTAATAACCCTTTGTATACGTAGACTTCCTTGTTAATGTTTGCGTAAGCGTTGACATCTTCTTCTGCTGAAACCTTGAATTCGATTGCTTGTTGAACACCGTTTGCATTCAATAATTTGTTACCGATTGAATTAACCCTTGAAAGCGCAGCTGTTGAGTTCCAGTCTTGCGCGTTGCACGCACACGCAAATAAAAATAATGCTAAAATTGTTAATATCTTTTTCATTTTGTACCTCTTTGTTTATTTTAGCAAAGTTGGAAAAAATTTGCAAATGAAATTCGCCTTCGGCGAGGTTAAACGGTTATTCGTTTTTAACGAGTTTTTAGCCTATTAACCTTTTAACACGTTACGCAATTTTCATTATGCACAAAATTATCATGCGGCACTTGACAAAATTCCCGCCATGGTGCATAATGAAAATATGATTATGATATTACAAACTAAAAAAATGAAAAGTTCAATAGGGGGGGGGGGCGCCTCAACAGCCTTGCTATATCTGGGTTTCAGCGACCTGGTTTGACGATTTTGCCAAATTCAACCTCTCTGACGAATGTATATTTACTAACACCACTTGAAAATAACAAGAAAATATGGTAGAATAAGAATACGTATGAAAGAGGATGTCTAAATGACGAAAAAACTTGGATTCACTATGGTCGAGATTTTATTATCTCTCACAATCATCGGCGTGGTCGCGGCGATTACCTTGCCAAGCTTGATGGCAAATATTAACGAACGGACTTGGAATACCCAGCGTAAAGCGTTGTTCGCACGCATGTCACAAGCCATCGCCATGATGCCACAAGTTGGCGGATATGGAACATTTACGTATGATGGAACAACAAGTTCAATTACAGCAGATACAGCAGCAGAATCATTCCTAACAGAAGGTCTAAGTAAAGTTCTCAAAATCAACAACATTTGTGATTATCAACACCTGACTGATTGTGGTATTGCCAGTAATTATACAAACTTAGCAGGTACCACAAAGACTTGGTCAAGCGCTCCGACCTTGGGTGAGTTAAACAACATATTTACATCGGGGACATATTCAGATGCAAATGGCACATATCAAAACCCTCAGTCTTATATCGACACTAAGGCAGCGGCATTTGAAACGCAAAACGGTGAAAGTGTATTGCTATTTTACAATCCATTATGTACCGCTGACGTTGAGGGTAACGCATGGCATTATAGCCAACCAAAGATGTGCGCAAACTTTATCTATGACCTAAACGGCAACAAAGGACCAAACGCAGTCGGAAAAGACATCGGGTTTATAACAGCTCTATATCCAACTGATTCAAACGTTGTAGCACCATACGCACTTTCAACAAACGCGACCAGCAGCATGATTAAACAAACAGAGGCAAGTAAAGCTTGTACAACACAAGACCCTGAAAGCCGTCTTCCAAACAAAGACGAACTAAGTTCCATGTTTTACAACAGAGAACTTCTCGGTATTACGTCCAGTCGCTTTTGGTCTGGCTCTGTCATCTCTTCTGGAGAGTCTGGCACGGCTTGGCTCCAGACTTTCCACTCGGGCAATCGCGCCCCGTACACACGGTCTAACACTCACAACGTCAGGTGTGTTAAGCGTTAAATCCAACGACAAATCTTTACCACTTATCGGCACGAGTATGGAAGCCGCTTAGCGGCCTATTTGCCGATGCAGAAGTGATCAAAGATGTTGTTAAGAATTTCGTCGGTTATCACTTCGCCGGTGATTTCGTCCAGGAAAAGCAAGCCAGACTTGAGATCTATCGATATTAGGTCCTGTAATTCCTGGTTTCTTGCAGATACTAATGCGTTCGTTAGGGCTTCTCGACAGTTTTCAAGGCAGTTTTGTTGCCGTGTATTTGTTGTAAATTCCAGGTCTTCGTTAGAGAAATTGTAGCTGTAATCCTTGATTTTTGCTTTCAATTCGTCGAGTCCTGTTTTGGTGAAAGTCGAGATGCCGAGCGCGTTTGGGAGGATTTTGGCGGCACCCAAATCAATCTTGTTGGCGGCGATGATATGTTCTTTGTTGTTTAGTAGCTTAAAAATTTCTTTGTCGTCCGGGGTGAAACCAGCGTGTGCATCATAGAGGAAGATTACGAAGTCGGCCTCGTCGACGGCTTGCTTGGAATATTCGATGCCGATTTCTTCGACTTTGTCGACGTTTTGGGTGTTGCGGATTCCGGCGGTGTCGATGAGTGTGATGGGAACGTCCCAGTCGAGATTTTCTTTCAGGACATCGCGGGTGGTGCCTGCGATATCGGTTACGATTGCGCGTTCAAGGTTCAAAAGGGTGTTAAAAAGTGATGATTTCCCGACGTTTGGCCGGCCTACGATTGCAATTTTTAGCCCTTGGCGCATGATGTTAGAGCTTTTTGCGCTGTCTAGGATTCGGTCAATTTCTGCGATAATTCGCTCAAAATTTTCGATGAGGTAAGGGTATTCGGGCTCGGCGACGTCTTCCGGGAAGTCTATTCCTGCTATAATTCGAGACAGAACGTTGAAAATATCAGCGCGAAGTTCTTTAATTTTTTGTGCGAGGACGCCGGAGAGGTTTTTGGCAGAATGCTTGGCGAAATTTTTAGTTTTGGCGTGGATGAGGTCAGCGACGGCTTCGGCTTGTGAAAGGTCGAGTTTTTTGTTGAGGAACGCTCGTTTTGTGAACTCGCCTTTTTCGGCTATGCGTGCGCCGTGCTTTATGATAAGGTCAAGAATATTTTTCACGACGTTTATTCCGCCGTGGCAGTGAATTTCGACGACATCTTCGCCGGTGTAGCTGTGTGGTTTTTTGAACGGCAGAACGATTACTTCGTCAATTTTTTTATTGTTGTCCAGTATCCAACCGTGTGAAATGCGGCCGATTTCGGGAGTTGGTTTGTTGTAGATTTGTGCGAGGATTTCGTAGGTTTTTTCGCCGGAAATCCTAATAACTCCGACCCCGCCGGTGCCGATTGGGGTTGCTATTGCTGTGATTGTGTCAAATTCTTGTAAAATATTCATAAACGGATTATTGCACAAAATAGCTGCGATGGCAATATGTTGCCATCGGCGAGGTACTCGCCGATGGCGGGTTAAAGAACTTATCGCCCTAACGCCCGTCTTACTCGTTCGCGTTTAACGGCATTTCGTGTTTTGCCTACAGATTTTCAATCTTTGGCAAAAGCACTCCAGCCTCAGCTCACTCGCGCTATAGCCCTATTGCCTTAGGCGGGGGCTTGACAAAATCCCCGCGATAGTGCATAATGAGAATATGATTAAATTAAACTACAATAAAAGAATGAGAAGTTCAATAGGGGGGGGGGGGGCCTCAAAGTCCTTGTTATAATTGGGGTTCAGGCACCTGTTTTGCCAAAACCTCCGACCCTTGCGAATGTAAGATTACGGAGGTAAACATGACTGAAACAAATTTTAAAAAACATGCGTCATTGCGAGGAGTGAACGTAGTGAGTGACGAAGCAAACCAGCTGAGCTGGTCCCATATTCGTACCGAAGAATGTCAAGACTGCACGTTTAGCTTATTGCCTAAGCTGACCGAGTTTCAACGAGGTCATTCAACCCGCGTGACGACATTGACCGGTTTAGCAAAGCAAAACCGGCTGGGTTGCCGCGCTCACATCCGTTCGCTCGCAATGACGCAATGCGCATTTACCATGGCGGAGATTTTGCTCTCCCTCACAATCATCGGCGTTGTTGCGGCGATTACATTGCCGAGTTTGATGGCCAACATTAACGAACGCACCTGGAACACCCAGCGTAAGGCGGTCTATGCGCGCCTATCCCAAGCTATCGCAATGATGCCGCAATTGAATGGTTACGGAACATTTAGCACGGATTCTACAACGGGCTCAACAACCGATACGGCT
>JAZUCM010000072.1:0-12092 GCA_045639085.1 Candidatus Gastranaerophilus bacterium | reverse complement strand
AAAATTCAAACGTGGCGTACGCGCGCGGGTTAAATTCCCATAATGCCCTATCGCCCTATCAACCTAACGCCCTATCGCCTCGCGGCCACGCGTTTACAATGGCGGAGATTTTACTCTCCCTCACAATCATCGGTGTCGTTGCCGCAATCACTCTGCCATCACTAATGGCGAACATCAACGAACGAACTTGGAACACACAACGTAAAGCACTTTACGCGCGTATGTCCCAAGCCATTGCCATGATGCCACAGATTGCGGGCTATGGAACATTGACCGTAACAACAGACGAAGACGGTTCAACAACTGTTACTGACACAGCAACGGAAAGTTTTCTAACCGAGGGCTTGAGTAAAGTTCTAAAAATTAACAATATTTGTGATAACGCACATTTGGCAGATTGTGGTATTCAGGCAAGTTACACGGACATGTTAGGCAGCCAAAAGACATTACCAACAACATTGTATGAACTAAGCAGTTGGTTTAGAAGCGCAGCATATTCAGGCAGTTCATATTCAACAATGGATACTAAAGCCGCGGCATTTGAAACTCAGAATGGTGAAAGTATTGTTGCATATTACAATCAATCTTGCAAATACGAATATTTAAACGAAGCTAGCCTTACTCAATACGGCAACGTATTTGGTTTTCCAGAGGCAACAATGTGTGTAAACTTTGTTTACGATTTGAATGGAAATAAAGGCCCAAATACAATTGGTAAGGATATGGGCTTTATTACCTCATTTAACTCATATGACCCGATTGTAGTCGCCCCAATGCCATCATACAGTGAAGACGCCGGAACTTCTGCTTGGGCAGGCGCAGCAAGTTTGTGCACAGCACAAAACCCTGAAAGTAGAATTCCTAATATTGACGAACTTTCAGCGATGTTGATAAACAAAGATTTAATCAACTTAACCGTTTCCGCGCACTTCTGGTCTGGCTCGGGTTTCAGCGCAGACAGAGCTTTGGGCGTTGGCACGTACTCCGGCAACCGCGGTTCGGTTCTCAAGTCAAATGTGCGCTTCGTGCGCTGTGTCCTGCGTTAGGGCCGGTCGCGTCGAGGCGCCCAGGAGATTTTTGTTGCTAGTGGCCGCCGTAGGCGGCCACTAGTCTTCTATACTGTTCTTCACAAACTTGTATTTTTCTTATGAATTCATTATAATATAAGTTATGAAGAAGTTAGCGGTATTATTTTTAATATTATTTGCTGTGGCCGGAGTTGGTGCGGTGAGGGCTGAGTCGGGCGCGGAGTTTCTTGATGAGACGGTATTGCGCGATTATGACGGGATTCAGCTTAACGCGGGGACTTTTGTGCCGGTGATTAATACAGCTGAGGTTTCGACGCTGAATTGTGATGAGGGGTATGCGGTTAAGTTTATTGCAACGAGCGATTTGTATTTGTACGATACAACGGTGATTCCACGCGAGACGGAATTTTATGGGTATTTGGAAGAGATAAATGACCCGGTTGTTGGGACGAATGCGTCGATGAAGTTGCGTATAACCAGGATGGTTTATCCTGACGGGTTTGAGATTCCGTTGCGGGCTTATATTTATACCCCGAATAATAATATTATAGGTGGGGAATTGACACCGCCGGCGGAATACGTTAAAATCCCTCATTATCAGCGAAGATTTTTTTCGCTGCGTTCTTGGGCTCCGACGTTGCAGGTTCGACCGGGGAACAGAAGACAGATGGGGCAACACGTTGCGGTCAAAACCGGCGAAAGATGTTTTGTGGTGTTGATGGAGCCGGTTATGATTACGCACACGTTAATGGATTGACATTGGGCTTAATCTGCAATATTATGTTAAATATTAGGAGGGACAACTCATGAAGAGATATGTGTATATAGCGGTAATAACGTCAATTTTGGCGGGCGGCGCGGTTTTTGCGGATAGTAATTATAGTTTTACGGAAAATCCTGTTACTTTGCCGCAAGCGAGTGATTATCAAAACGTTGCGCAACAGATTTTTGCGGATAAGGGAACTTTGCGCGGAAGTGTCGTGACTGTTCCGGCAGGACAAAGCATTAAGGCTGTCGTTACGACTCCGATTAGTTCCGCGACTATGTACAGAGGCCAGACGGTGAGTGTGATTTTGGGCACTGATTTTTACTACAATGGGGCGAGAATCGCGCCGGCAGGAAGTACGATTACAGGCATGGTTCTTGAGGCTTCAAAGGCGAAACACGGTAGTATGAACGGGAAATTGTCAATTCGTTTCACCAACATAATTACTCCTACCGGCATGCAAATTCCGATTTCAGCCATTATCAAAACAGAAGACAACACGGGCGTTTTGGTTGGCGGAACAGCGAAGGATGTTACTATGGATTATGGTAAGGACTTGACGATTGGTGCCGGCGCGGGCGCTGTTACGGGTGTTGTGATGAGTGCTATCGGCGGCGGAAACATCGGTAAAACCGCAGCGTTAGGTACGGCAATCGGGGCCGGCGGCGGTTTGGTTAAATCAATCTGGGATAAAGGAAATGACGTCGAAATCCCTACTAACGCCAGCATTGATTTGTTCTTGACGCAGCCGATTACGGTTGTGCCTACTGCGCAATAATAGCCTTGGTGGCTGATTAAATTTTTTGAGGTTTTTTATAAAATCTTTCTAGAAATAAGGATAAATATGTCTATATTGAATGATGAAGACAATTTAATAGACGAGCGAGTGAAGAACGATGAGGTTTTTCGAGTTCCGGCCGTGTGCTTTGACGATAAAGACGAAATAAGTTTGCAAAAATCTATGCTTATTTCGCTTGTGTTGCACCCGGTTGTTGTCGGAACAGTCTGGCTTTTGACCTTCTTATTGATGCTTGTGGGGTTGATTAACCCACTTGCAAAGCGTCCTGACTTGAAGATGAAAGACATCGAGTTCGTTCTCGTTGAAAAAGAGGCTCCGCCTATTAACAAAAACACGCCGTATCGGGCAGATAGGGATTCCAGAGCGGGCGGTAAGCACGATCCGTCTAAGAAGGTTTCATTGCCAACCTCTCCGGGTTCAAAAGCTAAAAAGCCGGCTGCACCTGCGAAAAAGGCTCAACAACCGGCCAAAACAGTTGCACCTCAAAAACCCGTTGCACCACAACCGGCTCAAAAACCACAAGTTGCGGCGGCTCAACCGGCAAAACAGCCTACGAAACAACCGCCAAGTGCAAAACCTTCGGTTAGACCGGCGATGACCCCTAAAGTTGTTGAAAGACCTACTTCGAAATTTACCGTTCCTGTTCCGACAGGCGGAACGCAAGCCGGAAAATATTCGACCGGCCCTGTTAGTGGTTCCGGCAAAGTTGCGTCACAGGCTGTTAGTTCAGCCCAAGCGGCGAGAACGCCTTCCCCTACATTGGCTCCAACCGGCGGAAGTTCTTCAAACGGTGCTAAATTAGCCAATGGCGGTGGCGGATACGGTTCTGCGGGCAATCCGGGGCCTGGTAATCCGAATGGCGCGCCTGGTATAGATGCTATTCGCGAGCCGGATTTTGGGCCGTATATGAGAGAATTGCAACGCAGAATTAAAATGAATTGGGATCCGCCAAAAGGTGATCAAAGTAAGCGCGTCGTTTTGATGTTCAAAATTGCCAAAGACGGAAGACTGCTATCTTGTTCGGTTCACAAGTCATCCGGGCTTCCAAATGCGGATAAAGCCGCGATTCAAGCCGTTCAGTTGACGGCGCCGTTCAAGCCGTTGCCGCCGGACTTCAAAGGTTCAAATATTGATATTCAGTTCACGTTTGACTACAATGTCTTCGGAGCGTCAGGATATAACTAAAAAAGTGTTACTATTAATAATGAGGATAAAATTATGAATTTATTGTTGGAATCAATCAAAATGGACTGGCCGGTACTTACACCGATTTTCTTCTGTTCAGTTGCAGTGTTGGCAGTCGTTATTCAAAAAACGATGTTTTTTAAGGCTAACAAAAGAAATATTGTGCCTTATTTGAAAAGTTTGCAAAAAGAACTTGCAAGAAATAATTTGGAAACAGTCGAAAATATGGCTGTTCAATGTGGCGGCGTAATCGGCGAAGTTACAGAAGAAGCGGTTAGAATTTTTTCTAAACAAAAAAATGGGTTTTCTCGCTCATTTGACTTGGTAACTGCGCTTGCAACCCGAAAATTGGAAAAGAATTTAACGGTTTTGGGTACTGTTGGTGGTGTTGCACCGTTCTTAGGTTTGTTCGGTACTGTCGTTCGTATTTTGATTACGTTCCAAGACTTGGCGGTTCAAGGTAACCAATCCGCAGCAGTTGCATCAGGTATCGCGTCAGCTTTGATTGCAACAGCGTTCGGTTTGGGCGTTGCAATTGTGGCTGTTGTTTTCTACAACTATTATCAGGCTACCGTTCGCCAATATGAGGCTAATTTTCAACTAATCAAAATGTTGTTCTTGAGTTTCATCGATGGCAAAGACGAAAGCAATTTGCAGACATCAAGTAATATTGCGCTGTAGGTTAAAGAAGGTAAAAAATGGCTATCAAAACAGGTAAAAATGCGTTATTTACAGAAATCAATATAACTCCGCTGACGGACATCTTTTTGGTGTTGTTAATCATTATGATGGTTGTGGCTCCGACGTTTCAGGATGCGGATTCTTCTATCACGATGCCTGAAATTAACAGTGGGTTGTCTATTGAACAGAAAAATGCAACAATTTCTGTCAATAAGGCAGGCGAACTTTACCTTAACGGAACAGCAATCAAAAAAGAAAATCTTGTTCAGGCCCTTGTGGAGTTAAAACCTGAACTTGAACAGCCCGAAGTAGTCGTGAAAGCCGATACGCAGGTGAAGAGTTCCGAGATTATGAATATTATGAACGCAGCACAAGAGGCTGAGTTCAAAAAACTTATCGTCGCCGGTGAGCCGCTTTCGAAAAAAGAACAAAAAGAGTTGAAAAAACAAAATGAGGAGGTTGAGGGCTAATGGCAGAAAATCGTGGCGAATTTAATGAAATAAACATCACGCCTTTGACTGATATCTTTTTGGTGTTATTGATTATTATGATGGTAATCGCGCCGATGCTCGATCAGCAAGGGTTAAACTTAACCGTGCCTGAAAACGTAGCCGAGCAGGTCCACAATAAGGATGTCAAAATTTTGACCGTTCGTATTTCTCCTCAAGATAGGTTTTATATTGGCGAACAAGAGGTTTCTGCGGAACAGTTGCAAGGAGTGATAGGCGCGAAATCAAAAGAATACCCGGACGGTGTTCTGATACAATCTGACGATAATGCGACTCACGGTGCGATTGTAAAAGTTATGGATAGTGCGCGCAACGCCGGCGTTATCGGGATTTCACTGGAAGAGATTTAGTTTTTTGCCTTCGGCGCGGTTTACCGCGCCGAGGGCAGGTTAATAGGTTAAATGGTTAAATATGTGGCCCCTCTTGACAAATTAAGAAAATACGGTATCATGATAATATGAATTATACAAAATACAATAAAAGAATAAGAAGTTCAATAGGAGGGGGGGGCGCCTCAAAGTCCTGATTATATCTGGCTTTGCGGCTCATGTTTTGCCGAAACCTCCGACCCTTGTGAACGCATATTTACTAACGCCACTTGAAAAACACAAGAAAATATGGTATAATGCAAATATGAGAATAGTCGGAGGATTAAAAATGATAAAAACATTAAAAAAAAGCTACGGTTTCACGATGGCCGAAATCCTATTGTCATTGACAATTATTGGCGTTGTCGCCGCAATCACCCTGCCGAGCTTGATGGCAAATATTAACGAACGAACTTGGAATACGCAACGTAAAGCGCTTTACGCCCGCATGTCCCAAGCCATCGCCATGATGCCACAGTTGAATGGTTATGGCGAATACGAAGGCACAAACACCGACGGTTCTGTAACAGCAACAAAAGATACCGCAGCTGAGGCGTTTTTGACCGAGGGTTTGAGCAAAGTTCTCAAAATTAATAACATTTGCGACGCGGCACATCTGGCCGACTGTGGCGTCGCAGCGTCATTTACAAACCTTGCGGGTTCAACCAAATCTTGGCCTACGAAATTGAGTGAGTTGAATCCAATGTTTACAAGTACGTATGTAAATTCAAGTACAGGTAGTGACGATATAAATCCTCAGAATTATATTGATACAAAAGCTGCTGCGTTTGAAACGCAAAATGGTGAGATAATCGCAATTTATTACAATCCGTATTGTACCGCAGATACTGAAGGTAATACATTCCACTATTCACAACCAAAGATGTGCGCAAACTTTGTCTACGACTTAAATGGCAATAAAGGTCCAAATATGATGGGTAAGGATATTGGCTTTATAACTGCTTTATATTCTATTGATTCAAATATAGTTGCGCCAATGCCACTTACAACGAATGCTGGAACAATGAAACAAACATTAGCTAGTGCGGCTTGCACAGCTCAAGATTCTGAAAGTAGACTTCCAAATCGTGACGAACTAAGTTCTATGTTTTATAATAAGGAACTTTTAGGGATTACAGACAATGTTTTTTGGTCTGGTTCTGTTATCTCTGCCGGGGAGTCTGGCCTAGCTTGGCGTATGACTTTTAATTCAGGTCATCGTTACCCTATGACTCGTTCAAATTCCGACTACGTAAGATGTGTTAAGCGTTAAAATTTTATACGGGTCGGCACGAATATGGAGGTTACTTAGTGGCGCGTTAAGCTTACCTTGTTCTGACTGCGAAGGCGGCAGGTCTTGTGTAGCCCATTTTGCTCATTGTTTGTGCGACGATTTTTTGTGCGCGGGCTGAGATTTGAAAGTCTGATTGTTTCTTTTTAGGCGATGACGCGGTGGCGGAAGATTCCGTCATCGCGATTATTGAGCCGGCAACGTTTAGTGCTTGGCCAATGTGAGCAAAACCTTCCTTGGAAAAGACTTTTTTGATTTCTGATTTAACTTTTGAGTTTGTTTTTTGTTTGTTTTCGGCTTGGGCTTTTTTCTCCGTTTTCTTTGAGGTTTCTTTTTCGGCCTTTTTGTCAGCTTTGGCGTCTGCTTTGGCTTGGGCCTTGTCTGCTTTTTCTTGTTTATGTTCATCGACTTTTTGTTGTCGGGCGTCAGCTTCTGCGCGTGCGGTTTCTGCCTTGGTTTGTGCTTTGTCAGCTTTCAGTTGCTCGTCTGTTTTGCCTTCGAAAACTTCGCCTTTTTGACCGTTTTTGTCGACGCCTTGTTCTTGGTTTGCTTTGTCTGCCTTGGCTTGAGCCTTATCGGCAGCATCTTCGGCGCGCTTGGCGTCAGCTTCTGCTGCGGTTGCTTTAACTTGTTCCAATTCTGCATCGAGATTGTTCCATTCACTAAGGGCGGCTTTGCTTGATGCGGTGGCTTGGGTTCCTGATTGCAGCGCTGCTGCGGCAGACATGAATGCTGCTTGAACTTGGCCTGCGGACGCGAATGCGACTGTTTTTGTAACTTGCGCTGCGGTTTTACCCCATTGGCCGACTGCTTTACCTGTTGTGCCGATAGGTTCCATGACGGCGCCGGCTGCGGCCAGTGCGGCACCTACAAATGGAATTCCGGCACAAGCTTTGAATACGCGACCTAAGTTTTCGATAATCGCGCCGGTTGTTTCGACAATTGCTGAAATCCCTTCGATTTCGGCGGCGACTTCGAGGGTTTTTTCTAATTTTGTTTGGTTTTTGTCTAAATCTTTTTGATGTGCTTTGTTTGTTTTGATGTAAGCTTTTGAAGTTCGGCTCATTTCATTAACTAACGCTTTGGAAGAGCGGCCAAGGACGTTAATTTTTGATTGTCCGATGGTGAGTGTGGAATTTTTTTCGCGGATGGAACTTCTCAATGATGCAATTTTGTCGAAATTATTGGAGCCGGATTCAATTTCGGCGTCCAATTCGGCTGTGTATTCAGCGATGGATTTATTTGCTGCGTCCATTTCCATCATAACGGCGCGGCGTTCTTGTTCTAATGCTTTGAATTCGGCTTGTTGTTTTGCTTCTTTTTCTCTGAACTTGTCGTCAGTTTTTTTGATTGACGCTTGCAATTTTTTGCTTTTTTTGCTAATAGAAGTTGCTTGTTCGCCGCGGTTTTCAATGTCGTGAATTTCTTGTTTTAATTCTGCTGATTGTTCTTTTAATTCTTTAGCGGCCTCTCGGCCTTTGCCGGCGTCGCGTCCGATGCCAAGGTCATCGGAGGCGCTGTTATCATTATCGCCCATAATTGATGGGTCTAAGCCTGCGGTGAGAGAATTTACGCCGCCGGTTGAAGCGTTGCCGCCGGATACAAAATTCATTTGTCCATTAAAAATACTGTTTCCGCCTCTTTGGCCGGTGGTGGAGCGTTTGGAGACGACGCCGGTGCTGGTAGT
Organism: Candidatus Gastranaerophilus bacterium; assembly: GCA_045639085.1. Taxonomy (GTDB): domain Bacteria; phylum Cyanobacteriota; class Vampirovibrionia; order Gastranaerophilales; family Gastranaerophilaceae; genus Gastranaerophilus. The sequence continues at coordinate 3,778 of JAZUCM010000072.1, read as the reverse complement.
TGTGGTTGCTTCTGTTGAAAAAATGTTTGGGTCGTTGAAAACTGAGCCATTTTTTGTCATATCGACAGGAGTACGTGCAGTCGTAGTCTTTGGACTTACGCCTTTTTTTGTACGTATGTAATTCGCGCCGTTTGCGGAATTAATATCTACGCTGAACATACTCATTGTTCAAAGCTCTCCATAAATTTGCTCTCAAATATATAAAGAGTTTTGACTTGGCGGCAATTTCAGGGTTTTTGAGTTTTGTTACAAAAGTTAATGGTTGTTTTTTTAATGCGAGGTTGTTCGCCGAAGGCGGGGGCTTGACAAAAGCCCCGTCATAGTGCATAATGAAAATATGATTATGATATTACAAACTAAAAAAATGAAGAGTTCAATAGGGGGGGGGGCGCCTCAACAGCCTGATTATACCTGGGTTTCAGGCACCTGTTTTGCTAAAACCTCCGACCCTTGTGAACGCAAGATTACGGAGGTAAACATGCAAAAAACAAATTTTAAAAAACATGCGTCATTGCGAGGAGTGAGCAAAGCGAACGACGCGGCAACCCAGCTGAGCGAGCGCCAGCTCGCGCAGTCAACCAACGTGGCGTTATCACCCCGTAAACGCTACGCGTTTACTATGGCCGAAATCTTATTATCGCTAACGATAATCGGCGTCGTTGCGGCGATTACTTTGCCGAGCTTAATGGCGAACATCAACGAACGAACTTGGAACACTCAGCGCAAAGCTCTTTACGCACGTATGTCCCAAGCAATCGCCATGATGCCGCAATTAAACGGCTATGGCGAATACGAAGGAACAAACACCGACGGTTCTGTAACTGTCACAAAAGATACCGCAGCTGAGGCATTCTTGACCGAAGGTTTAAGCAAAGTTTTGAAAATCAACAACATTTGTGACGCTACACACTTGGCGGATTGCGGTATAGCTGCATCATTTACAAACCTTGCTGGTACTACAAAAACTTGGCCAACAAATTTGAGTGAATTAAACAGTATGTTTACGGGTAGTTATGATAACACCGCTAATGACGGAAGTATTTATCAAAACCCACAAAAGGACATAAACACAAATGCGGCTGCATTCGAAACCCAGAATGGTGAATCAATAGCCTTATATTACAATCCATATTGCACTGCGGACACAGAAGGCAATGCAGGACACTATAGCCAACCAAAGATGTGCGCAAACTTTATTTATGATTTGAATGGCAATAAAGGACCTAACTCTGTAGGTAAGGATATTGGCTTTATATCAGCTCTTTACCCAACTGATTCAAACGTAGTAGCGCCATATCCACTTGCAACTGACGCGGCAAGTGGAACAACAATTGCTCAAACGGTCGCAAGCGTTGCTTGCACAGCGCAGGATCCTGAAAGTAGACTTCCAAATCGTGACGAATTAGCCGCGATGTTCTATAACAAAGAAATTCTCGGAATGGCGTCTGGTGTCTTTTGGTCTGGCTCTGTTGTCTCTTCTGGAGAGTCAGGCGAGGCTTGGCGCCATGGTTTCGGCGCGGGTGATCGTACCCCACGTGCACGCTCAAACACTAGCAGCGTAAGGTGTGTTAAGCGTTAAAATACAATCAAAAGCAGAGGTTTTAACCTCTGCTTTTTTGTGTTATTATGGTCAAGAGGTATTGAATTATGAATATTAACGTTACAAAAATGCAAGGGTGTGGGAACGATTTTGTTCTTCTGGCTTATGATGAGTTTTTAAAAACGGGGTTGACAATGAGTGAATTAGCCGTGAAGATTTGCGATAGAAATTTTGGTATCGGCGCTGACGGGATGATTATTCCGAAAGTTAATACCGAAAACACTGATATCGGCTGGTATTTTTACAATTCCGACGGTACTACTGCGCAAATGTGCGGCAACGGAATGCGCTGTTTCGCTAAGTATGTTTTTGATAAAAAACTTGTCGATAAAAAGGTGTTTTCGGTACAAACCCTTGCTGGTGTTATAAAGCCGGAACTTTTGGACAATGGACTTGTGAAGGTTAATATGGGCAAGCCGATTTTGGAACACGAAAAAATTCCGTTTTGTGGCGGTGGTGAAATTACGGTTAAAGATAAAACTTTCAAAATAACTCCTGTTTCGATGGGAAATCCTCATTGTGTTATTGTTAGCGAGGAAGATCCGCTTTATTTGGCGCAAAATTACGGGCCGTTTATTGAAAAACACGAATTTTTCCCTGAAAAGACAAACACCGAATTTGTGAAAATTTTGTCGCGCAATGAAGTTGAGATGAGAGTTTTTGAGCGCGGGTGCGGCATTACGTTGGCGTGCGGAACGGGTGCTTGTGCAACAGTTGTTGCTTGCGTTTTAAATAACTTAACAGAACGCAAAGTAAAAGTTAATCTGCAGGGTAGGCCTGTATTCGTTGAGTGGCAAGGGAATAAGGATGATTTGGGGCAAGATATTTTTCTTATTGGCCCGGCTCAATATGTTTTTGACGCGAATTATCGCTTGTAAAATATTGTTTTTTACTATATTATAAATATATGCTGGCCGAAATTCTGTGCGCTGGCTCGAAATATGAAAACAAAGGAGAAAATATAAATGAGAAATTACGAATTGATGGTAGTATTTAAGCCAAACTTAGATGCTGACGAAGTAAATGCAGTAGTTGAAAAATTGTCAGCTACGGTTTCTGAATTGAATGGTAAAGTTGAATCTGTTGAAAAAGTTGGCAGAAAAAAATTGGCTTATGAAGTTGCCGGTTTCAGAGACGGTTTCTTTGCAACAGTTGTTGTCGCTCTTCCGGCTGAACAAGTTGCTGAGTTCAAAAGACAATTGAAGCTTAACGACAGCGTTATCAGAACAATGTTGACAGAAGTTTCTAAAGTTGGTGCATAATTAAATTGTAAAGGAAGTATAAAATGTCAATAGCTAAAGCAGTAGTTACAGGAACAGTTTACAGAGCAGCCGAAAAACGTTTTACTCAAAACGATGTCGCTGTGTCTTCGTTCGTGTTGAATATCGGTACAAGAGATGAATTGTTGGTCAGAGTTATTTCCAAAAGAAAAAATCTTGATGACATCGTTTCTTCATTAGAAAAAAACGATAAAGTTTTAGTTGATGGCAGACTTCAAATCGCAACGGTTCAAGCCGGTGATGGCAGCGATAGAAGAATTTATGAAATCGACGCCAACGCAATTGAAAAAATGAGTGGCGGCAGCGCTGCAACGTTTTCTAATCCCGACTTTGGAACAAGCGAAAACATAGTTTCTTTCGGAGCTGATACAAACGAGCTTATCGGCGAAGAAGAAATCCCGTTCTAGTCGCGTGAGTTGACAGGCATAACGGGAGCCGTACTAACGGACAATGAAGAATAACCGCGTTTTAGCGGGGTCGAACAAAAACAAACTAGAAAGGTACATTCAAAAATGGCAAAACCAGATTACTCAGATAAGAAAAAAAGAAAAAACTGCAGCCTTTGTGCAGATAAAATTGAAACTATCGACTACAAAGACGCAGCAAAATTGAAAAGATACTTAACTGAAGCAGGAAAAATCATTCCTCGTCGTATCACAGGTAACTGTGCAAAACACCAAAGAATGATTGCAAACGCAGTTAAAAAAGCAAGAGAAGCTGCGATTATCAGTTACGTATTTGATTAATTAAATTCTTCCAACGTAAAAACCCCCGCTTTTTTTAAAAGCGGGGGTTTGTTTTTATTCTGCATCGGGGCTTGACAAATGCCCCGCCATGGTGCATAATGAAAATATGATTAAATTAAACTACAATAAAAAAATGAGAAGTTCAATAGGGG
>JAZUCM010000071.1:0-3090 GCA_045639085.1 Candidatus Gastranaerophilus bacterium | reverse complement strand
GAAAAAATAAGAAGTTCAATAGGGGGGGGGGGCGCCTCAAAGTCCTTGCTATAATTGGCGTTGCAGCTCATGTTTTGCCAAAACCTCCGACCCTTGCGAACGCAAGATTACGGAGGTAAACATGAGTAAAAATCTTGGATTCACTATGGCGGAAATTTTATTATCGCTAACGATAATTGGTGTTGTGGCTGCCATAACCCTGCCATCGCTAATGGCTAACATCAACGAACGCACTTGGAACACTCAGCGCAAAGCTTTGTACGCCCGAATGTCTCAGGCAATTGCAATGATGCCGCAAGTTGGTGGTTATGGAACATTGACGGAAGATGAAAGCGGAAGCGTTACGGCTGATACTGCAGCAGAAACATTTTTGACGGAAGGTTTATCAAAAGTTCTCAAAATAAACAATATTTGTGACAGCGAGCATTTGGTTGATTGTGGGGTTCCGGCAAGCTATACAAACCTAGTTGGTTCTGTGAAGTCTTGGCCGCTAAAAGTGTCTGAATGGAATAGTCAATTTGTAAATCACTCTTATGTTTTTTCAAATGGTAATAGTTATTCTTATTCTCAAGCAGATACTAAAGCTGCTGCATTTGAAACTCAGAATGGTGAGACGATTGCGCTTTATTATAATCCATATTGTACTAATGATATAGAAAATTCAATGCATTATGCTCAGTCCAAGATGTGTGCTAATTTTATTTATGATTTGAATGGTAGTAAAGGGCCTAATACTATTGGTAAAGACATAGGATTTATTTCGGCTCTCTATAATTTAGATGCGAATGTTGTTGCGCCTATGCCATTGGCGACTAATGCTGCAAATGGTAGTGTTTCTTTAACCCAGCAAGCTGCAATAGCTGCATGTACGGCTCAAGACTCAGAAAGTCGCATTCCAAATCGTGACGAATTGTCTGCAATATACTATAATAAAGAACTTGTTGGAATCGTTTCTGGTGGATATTGGTCTGGAAGTCTTTTATCTCCGGAATATGCTTGGGGTATAGATTTTGGGCCAGGAACTCGCTATAAAGGTTTGCGTTCTGGGATAGCGCCCGTCCGTTGTGTTAAGCGATAAAATTTACCCTTTAAGTTTTAATACAAACCCTAACCCTGCCCAAAAGGCGGGGTTTGTTAACAATTGTGACATATTTGTCTATCATGTTTCATTTTGTGTGGAAAAATTTTTTACTTTTTTATAAAATGGTAGGGTAGAAGGTAAGAACAGCATGCAGATTATTTTAAATTTATTATATATTTACGTCGCGATTTATACCGCTTATTTTTTCACTTTAGCCGTTAGAAATTTGTTTGACAGGCAGTATAAAATTGAAAAGAGAATTTCGACCGGGATTGAGGAAGAAAATTTGGCCGTGGTGGTTTATTCGCACAATAATAAGTTGACGTTGGGTAAATTGGTCAATCAGTTGAAGTTGCAAAGTTATCCGATTGATAGATTTAAAATGCATGTTATTTTGGACAATTGCATTGATGGTTCTGAGGAACTTTTTGAAAACGAACGGTTTATCAATGTTATTAATATCAAGGAAATCGGTACTATTGGTAAGGACGAGGCGATTTCTCAGTTCGTGAAGCGTCATCGCGTGGATAGCGGTATTGATGCGTATGTTTTTATTGACGGGGATAGAATTATTCCGGCGGACTTTTTGGCGTCGATAAATGTTGCTCTGAAATCGGCAAGTGTTTTGTGTGGCGAAACAATTTTGCTTTTTGAAAACCTTTCGTTTTGCGAGAAAATTAAGTCAGCTTTCCAAAAGTATTGTATGAATTTTATCCAAAAATCTCGCGGATTGTTTGGGTTGGCAGCGTTTGCAGACAGTGGCGTTTTTGTTATCAGAAAACCTTTGTTGGATAAGATTAATCAAGTTAGTTTTAAGAATATTGACGAAGAGTTACGCTATGGCTTGCTGTTGTCGAAGGTTGGCGCGCCATGTATGTATAACCCGAATATCCAGTCTTGCGTTGAGACTTATGATTATGAGTTTAAGCGCCCAAGGCTTTCTACAAGATTGGGACTCTTTGCTAAATGCTTTACGCAGTTGTTTACGAAGAATCTGCGGTTTGTGGAACACGTTTTTTCTTTGTTGCAGCCAAATATTTGCTTAGTTGGCGCGATTTATCTTGCTTTATTGGTGTTTGCGTCTAAGTATTATTTCTTTGTTGGGTTCAAAGGCATTGTTTTGACGCTGATGATGTTTATGGTCGGGTTTTTGTTGAGCCTTTTGAACTCAAGATTGCATACAAAAGAGGCGATTTATCTTGCATTGTACCCGTTTTATGCTGTTGCACACGTTGTGAAACATTTTCCGCCGATAGAGTTTTTGACTAACTTTATTTATAACAAAATCCACGGAATTGTTGATGTGGAGAAGTTTGCAATAGATGTAATGGTACAAGTTGGCCAGTCGCAAATTCCTTGCAAGTTGGAATTTATTTCGGAGAATGATTTTGCAAAAGTCAAGTTTATCTACAAGCGAAAATCTTTTGTTACCCAAAAACATATTAGAATGATTGACGCGTTGCAAGAGTTGAAAATCAAGTTGAGTGAATATGGTTATATTTTGCGGATTTGTGGGGCTTGCGAATACTTCCAGTCAAAAAATGACGGAACGAAGAATATGTTGAAGGGTTGTTGTAACTGTACAAAACCGAGTATTACGCTCCAAACGATAAAAGAAACTTGCGTGTGGAATTCTTGCAGTGAGTTTTCAACGCCGAAGGCGGGGAAATAGGTTGTTCGTTTTTAACGAGTTTTAGCCTTCGGCGGGTTAAACGGTTAAAAAGTTAAAGGGTTAAAAGGGTTTATGGAAATAAATAATGGTAAAACTCTGCGATTATGCCATTGTAAATTACGTTAATCCCCTTTAACCTATTAACCCTTTAACCTTTTAACACGTGGCATAATTTTCATTATGCACAAAATTATCCTGCAGCACTTGACAAACCCCTCCCAATAGTGCATAATGAAAATATGATTAAATTAAAATACAATAGTGGAATATACAGTTCAATAGGGGGGGGGGCGCCTCAACAGCCTGATTATATCTGGCTTTGCGAGTCATGTTTTGC
>JAZUCM010000070.1:0-25665 GCA_045639085.1 Candidatus Gastranaerophilus bacterium | reverse complement strand
TTATTGACCTTGTTAATAAATACGTGCTAATCTATAACAATAGGCCACAGTGGAACAAAAATAAACTGTCTCCGTGCAGATACAGAGATTTTTTATTGGCTGCTTAATTTGTGTCCAGGTTTTGGGGACCACTTCATATTCACTTATTCACCTATTCACTTATTGACTCGCCGCAAGGCTTTCACCATGGCGGAGATTTTACTATCGTTGACAATCATCGGCGTTGTCGCGGCGATTACTTTACCAAGCTTAATGGCGAATATTAACGAACGGACTTGGAACACTCAACGCAAAGCCCTATATCCCCGTATGTCCCAAGCCATCGCAATGATGCCACAACTCGGTGGGTACGGTACATTTATTTATGATGAAGAAAATAGTTCAATTACTGCTGATACCGCTGCTGAAGCGTTTTTAACCGAAGGTCTGTCTAAGGTTTTAAAGATAAATAATATTTGTGATTATCAACATTTAGCTGATTGCGGAATTGCTTCCAGCTACACAAACCTGGTTGGTTCGGCAAAATCATGGTCAAGCGCACTGACTTTAGGTGAGTTTAACAGTATGTTTACTGATAAATGGGTTTCTTCTGATGGAAAAAATTCGAATCAAAATCCGCAATCTTATGTTAATACAAAGGCCGCCGCTTTTGAAACTCAAAATGGGGAAAGTGTTTTGTTGTTTTATAATCCGTTATGTGAATCTAAGCATGAAGGGTTTGATTATTACTATTCTCAACCTAAAATGTGTGCAAATTTTGTTTACGATTTTAATGGTTCGAAAGGTCCAAATCAAGTTGGTAAAGATCAAGGTTTTATTACCGCACTGTATAGTGCCGATACAATAGTTATTGCTCCAATGCCTTTAGCTGGTGAGGCAGGAGGAGAAGGCGCAGTTTTTTCGAACGTAGAAGCTAGTGCTGCTTGTGTGGCGCAAGATGCTGATTCACGTATGCCGAATATAGAGGAGCTTATGGCAATATTTTTCAATCATGAAATTGTTGGAACAATTTATAACAAATATTATTGGTCAGGTTCGGTTGTTAAATCGGGTGAAAATGGAACAGCTTGGCGTATGAGTTTTGCTTCCGGCGGTGCTTTTGCAGCATCTCGGATTAATGAGTATCGTGTCCGTTGTGTTAAGCGGTAGTCTTAACGAAAGATTTTTAACTGTAGGCTGAGGTCTTCCTCAGCCAATTTTTTATTCTCCAAACATTTACCCTCTTGTGCAAGTTACATGTTTTATTTTGATGTGGTATAATGGGTTTGTAAAGGGAGTGTATCCATCATGATTAGAAGAGTTTTAATAAGTGCAATGTGTCTCGGGGCTTTATCTGGTGCGGCTTTTGCCGGATTTGGCGAGCATTATGAGCTGGGGCAACAGTATTTGGCTAATTATCAATATTCGAGTGCAATTTTGGAGTTCCAGAATGCGCTGAAAATCAATTATATGGATAATTCAGCAAGAATTGGGCTTATTAATTCTTATTTGGCGAACGGGTCTTTTCTTGCGAACAAAAACAAGGATTATTCCGGGGCGGCAGATTGTTACAGAAGTGCGCTTTTTTATCTGTTGTATTTTCCGCCTAATAATGCTACGAACTCTTCTAGTAGCGCTGTTGCGCAGGTTAAGAAGAATTTGGAAACTTGCCTTTCTACTATAAAGTTTAATAAATCATCAGAAAATCGTTTTATGACGGCAAAACAACTTCGTGCTGAGGGCAAATTTGCGGCTGCAGGGTATGAATTTATGCAGTCTATTGGTGATAGGGCTTATGTAAAAGACAGTTTTGAGCAGATGGGTGATGTGATGAAGCTTTTACGCAACAACCCTAAGTCTGTTGAATACTACCGCAAGGCTGTTGCGCTGGCGCCTGAAGATACGGATTTGCGCCTTGCTTATGCAAAAATGTTAGATATAACGGGCAATGATGATGAGGCGGTTAAGGAGTTTAATTTTGTTCTTTCGCGTGTTGATAATAACCCTGAAGTCTTGTATTCGCTTGAACGTATTTATAAGAAAAAACTTGATAAATCGCCATCGGATGCCAATGTTACGACAAATTTGGGCGCAATTTTACAAAAACAAGGCAAGTTTGACGAAGCACTGGCTTATTATGCGAAGGCTGAACAACTTGACAAAACCAATGTTAATGCGCGTTTGAATGTTGGTACGCTTTATCAGCAGAAAAAAGATTATAAAAAAGCGCTCGAGGCTTATGATTCAGTCTTGTTGCTTTACCCGAAAAATGCGCTGGCAAATCTTTATAAGGCCCAGACATATAAAGAAATGGGCAGAACTAAGGACGCTCAAGTTCTTTTTGAAAAAGTTCTCGCGATTGAGCCGAACAATGACATCGCTGCGTATGAGTTGAAAAATCTTTTACGTTCAACTTTGTCGACTTCCGAGTTCGTTGATTATGTTAAAAAACACTCAACATCAGGAAAACCGGCGGATGAACTTTATCTTTATGCGTTGGATTTGCACAAGGAAAACAAGCTAGATGAAGCGATTTCGATTTACAAAGAAGTTCTGGCACTTGAGCCGAATAATGCGGAAGTTTACGTTAATTTGGCGATTGCGCAAAGCCAGAAAAAGGATTATAACGGCGCGATTTCTTTGTTGAAAATTGCCAATGCGAAGTTCCCTGAAAACTCACAGGTTAAAGAAACTCTAGCATCTATTCAGGGTGAGATTAACGATGGTCAGTTGGCAAAGGCGTCTGAATTTTACAACGCAGGTGATTATGTTCGTGCGGTGCAGATTTATTCTTCTATCACCCCGATGACGGAAGAAATCATGCTCACTATTGCGACATGTTGGCAGAATTTGAACGATATGCCAAAGGCGCTTGAGGCTTATAAGCAGGCGTTTGCACTTAATCCAAATAGTGCTGATACGGCTTATTATATTGCGACAATTTTGGTTGACAATGAAGGTTCTCAGGCTGAAGGCTTGCAGTATTTGAACAAAGCTTTGGCGCTTGAGCCAGAGCATGCTGATGCGAAACAGCTTTTGGCTTACGTTGAAGAACAAGGCGACATGAAAAAGCTCGAGACCGCAATGAATCTTTTCGAGTCTGAAAAATATGATGAAAGTTTGACGATTCTCAACGAGATTATTACGAAAAATCCTAAAAATGGCTATGCGCTTTATTATCGCGGCATGATATATGACGCGAAAGAAAAATTTGCCGACGCAATCGTGGATTATGAAAAGGCAATTGCGCTAAACAACGAATTGACGATTGTAAATTATCTTTTGGGAATCGACTATGATACCTTGAATAAAGCGCAAAAAGCACTAAAATGTTATGAGTCTTTCGTCGCGAATTACGCACAGGAAGACGATTTCAAGTCTTACGCAAGCAGTAGGATAAAGGATATAAAAGGTGTCCAATAGGCAGGAAGTTTTGAAAACGTTAATATCAAGCCGTGTTTCACTTGCGCCGATGGCGGGTGTGACGGATTTGGTGCTGCGCGATTTGGTTCGTGAGTATTCAAAAAGTTGTCTGATTACCACCGAGATGATAAGTTCTGAGCTTTTGAATCAGAAAAATCGCGAAACGGATATGACGGATTTGCGCGAAAATCACCATCCGATAGCGTTTCAGGTGAGTGGGCATAAGCCGGATTTGGTAAAGAAATCCGCACAAATTCTTACGCCGCTTTGCGATATTTTTGATATTAATATGGGTTGTCCCGTCAAAAAAGTTGTTGGCGGAAACGATGGCAGTGCGCTTATGCGCACACCCGAGCTTGCTCAAGACTTGGTACGAGCAGCAAAAGATGGAACAGAAAAGCCGGTTAGTGTTAAATTTCGACTCGGATTTACTGCTAACGAGATGAATTTTGTTGAATTTGGACAGATGATGCAAGAGGCGGGCGCCGATTTTATTACTATTCACGGCAGGACGCGCGCACAGATGTATAGCGGGCATGCTGATTGGAAAAGCATCCGCCGACTCAAAGAAAATGTCGATATCCCGGTTTTTGCCAATGGAGACGTCGTTTCCATTGATTCGGCAATACAGTGTCTTGAGGAAAGTGGCGCTGACGGTGTTGCTATCGGACGTGGGGTTCTGGGTGATCCAACGCTTATTCATCGGGTGGAACATTATTTGCAAACCGGCGAAAAGCTTCCCGCTCCGACGCTAGGCGAAAAAATCGACATCCTTATCCATCATCTGAACATGGAAATTGACTTTCGCGGCGTGGATATGGGCGTAAAATTTATGCGAAAATTTTTCCCTTATTATATTTCTGGGGTAAAAAATGCAGCAAAAATTCGCGGGGCAATTGTGCTGGAAGATAATCCGCAAGTGATTATTGACACGTTAAAGAGTTTGCGGGGACAAACTATAGCGCAATAACTTCGACGTTATCGAGGTTAACCCTCTGGCGCGCTTGCCAAAGATCGTATTGGCACTGAATGTCAATCCAGAATTTTGCCGGTACTTTGAATGCTTTTTCGAGCTTTAATGCCATTTCTGCACTGATACCACTGTGTTCATTAATCAATTCCGATGCAGTATTTCTGGATACGCCAATTTTTAGCGCGAAAGCTGATACTGAAAGATTGTATTCGGGTAGATAGTCTTCTCTAAGTATTTCGCCCGGGTGGCAAGGGTTGTACATTTCCATAGGATACTCCTTTTAGTGATAATCTTGGTAATCAACAATATATACGTCATTTGTTTCTTCGTTATATTCAAACGTTATTCGCCAATTGGCTTGCACGGTAACGGCCCACTGCCCTTTTAGATCTCCTTTTAGGGGGTGTAATTTGTAAACTTCAAGAGCGCTTAGTGACGGCAGTGCATTTAGAGTAAGCAATATACGTCTTATTTTTTTACCGTGTATCGCCTGAATTCCTTTGGTTGAACCGTTGAGGAAGAAGTTTTCCAGGCCTTTGTGCTTGAATGACTTTATCATATTTATATTGTAACCTGTAACCTGTCAGTTGTCAAGTGGGGCATGGGAAAATTTTCAGTGCAGGGCGGTAATTTTATGAAAATTTGTTTGCAATCTCATCCATTTGTATTAGATTTTTGAAAAAGTTTACAAAAGTTTATACACCTGGAATGGCGCGAGAATATTGGCATTACGGGCTCAACTAATACTTTTGGGTAGGTTCTCAGGGATTAGATTTTGTTATATAAGTTTACAAAGTATTGACAAAAATAGTTACATTGTGTTATAGTACAGATATCGGCAATCTGTCGATAAGAATAGTTTGTATATTATATGGTTGGTTAACATATAATAGTTTGTAAAAGAAAGACGAGGTATTAGAAATGACAAAAAGATTCGCGTTTACTTTAGCGGAAGTTTTGATCGCGTTGGCAATTATTGGTGTAGTTGCTGCGATGACAATCCCAACATTTATGGCAAACACAGCTGGTGCTCAATTTAGAACTGGTTTCAAAAAAGGTATCACAGTTTTGACTCAAGCTGCTTCTGCTAACTACGCTACAGAAGGCTATGACTTTGCAGGTACTAACGGTTATGTAGGTGATCCTACTGCTCAGTATGATGATACTACAACTAACGTTGGTGCTGGTGCTACTCCTGCTGAAATTGCAGCTGGTCGTGCATTGATTGGTTTTAACACTGTTTCAGATGCTAACCAAGCAACAACAAGTGATATTCACCCTGATACTCCATCATTGTTCCACTTGTTCCAAAACAACTTGAACATGAAAAACTCAGCTGAAGTTGCTAACTATGCTGTAATGCCTGCTGATGCCCTATTGAGCTGTGCTGGTAATGCTGAAAATGAAGCTATTAACTTTAACGTACCTGGTACTGATATTACTAATAGTGTTCACCCTGCTAACTTGGAAGCACGTCCTGGCGCTGTTACAGGTGAAGGTGCATCAAACGTTCAAGGTGCTGGCGGTTTGGCTAACCTTTGTAACGGTAGAACAATTGAAGCTGGTGGTTTCAACCACGGTCGTTTGTTCCAATTGGAAGACGGTATGACATTCACTTATGACGGTGCTCAAGCATACTGTTCAGAATCTAACCCTTGCTATGGTTACTTAGACGTAAACGGCCCTACCGGCCCTAACCGTGTAATCTCTTGTTCTGATGAGGTTGATGGCGGTAAAGCTAACAAAGACGCTTGGATCAGCACTTACGGCAGAAACGCTAACGCTGGTATGTTGCTAGCTGACTGTACTGTTGAATCTAAAGATATTACGGATATCTTCCCTGTATTGTTCTATGGTTCAACTGTAAAACCTGCATCATTGGCTGCTAAATCAGTTCTTTACTCTAAAAAATCTAACCAAACTGATGCAGTTGGCGAAGCTCCTGCAACACCAGGTTCATAGTATTAACAATTCGAAATCCGAAAAGGGCAAGAGTTATCTCTTGCCTTTTTCTTAAAAAAGAGGTAGTAAAAAATGAAAAAACGAGGGTTCACACTAGCAGAAGTTTTAATCGCGATGGCAATAGTCGGCGTCGTATCTGTCATTGTGATCCCGGCTTTTCAGGCTGGAGCTACTGCAAGGCAGCGTAGAGTTGCCTTTACTAAGGGTATTAATAGTTTGGCTCGCGCAGCAACTGCAAACTATGCGCTTAACAATTATGATTATAGCACGACATTTGGATTTTATGGCGAAGATGCTGTCACTCCTACGTCTGTCAGTACTACCCCTGGCGGCGCTGATGATGGGGCAATAATTGGTTCTAACACGATGAGCTTGTCTGGCTCAGAAAAAAGATTTTCGGACTTGCACCGCGAAACACATTCCTTGTTTCACATTTGGCAAGACCATTTGAATATGAGATCCAGCCATGAGTTGCATAATTATGCGGTTTATCCGTCTGATTCGACTTTGGCGTGTGCCAGTAGACCGACAGTCGAGTCTGTTACGGTAAAAATTAAGAATGAAGATGATGTTATCGCGACGATTAAACCTGACTTTTTAGCGCGTGAATACTGGAGTTCCAGTGCGGTTCAGGGTTCCGGCACATTAACTTCACTTTGCGAAGGCAGAACACTTGAAAACGGCGGTATAAACCAAGGCCGTATGTTTATGCTTGATGACGGAATGGTGTTTACTTACGACCCGGCACAGGCTTATTGCTTGGAAACAAACCCTTGCTACGGTTATATTGATATAAACGGCCCGGAAGGTCCGAATCGTCAAGTTGCATGTTCTGAGGGACAAGACAGTTTCATTACAACTTACGGTCGGAATGCGCGCCCTGGGGTGTTGAAAGCTCTTTGTACCGTAAAATCACGTGATGTTACGGATATTTACCCGGTATTATTTTATGGGCAAAATGTTAAACCGGCGTCTTGGGCGGCAAAATCAATATTCCACAACGCTCGTTCTAATCAGGTCGTGACTCCGACTGGTGGTTAACGACTAGAACAACTTTTGGGTTTTGGATTTGATTTCCATTGCGATGTCTTTGGCAATAGATGTTTTTATGCCAGCGTTTTGGGCAACTGCCAGAAGATGTTCAGTGTCGGGATTTTTGCCTTCTCCGTTTATTGTTGTTGCGTGTTCGCCGTTGAATGAATTGCTGTAGGTTAAATCGTATGCCGGGGATAAGTGCCATTCGTTTTTTGCATCGTCGTAAATGTATGAAAAGTTTTTAGAATGATCATCTCGGTTATGAGCGAAGACGTTAAAACACATTAGGCGATATAGATCTTCTATATCCTTATAGTTTTTTGTGATTTCGTATGTCAATTTCATCAAAATATTATAATCTAGGTTTGGTACTCGGTGTGAGGTTTCCAGTAGACCGCTTGCTGAGACCATGTGTATACGTTTTTTATCAGTTCTGTCAAAACGTTTTACTCCAAAATATCCGGAACAGATTTTTGATGGGAAAAGCTTTGTTTTCTGCATTGTTATTCCGCATTCTTTTGCGCAAATTGAATATTGATATTCTTTTTCGCCAATATTTTTAGGGTCGTACGATGAAGGAAATTTTATAATCCAGTCTTCGTTGTTTATTTTTGTAAGAATTTTGGGTCTTGCTCCGCCGGAAGAGCCTCCAAGTTTAAAAAGTTCGTCCAACTCTTCTGAGTATTCTGAGGCCAATATTTTCGCGCATTCGTGTGATAGTTCATCAAGTTCGAGATGAGAACCTGTTTCTTTGAAGTCGTGTGTTGGTTTGTACGTTAAGGCTCCCATGCCTGCGTTTTGCACGACGGCAAGACGGTTTATTGCGTCAAATTCGTGCGGATTGACTCCATTTTTCAACAGAAACCTATCTACGAGTAATCTACCCCAACCGTCAGGTAAGCTGTCATTAAAAACTCCGAATAAACCGTCAAAGGGATCAGGTTTTGGAACAAAAACATTTTTTTTCAGCGGCAAGCTAAATGGCGAAATGCTAAAACCTGAGTTAATCCATTCGTTGTCGTATTCAAATGCGATGAGGTCGGTTGGTGTTTTAGCTAATTGGCCCACCAAAATGTCGTTATAATAAACTTTTAAATTCCTAAATTCGTTCATTTATTACCTCTTCGATTGAAAGGTATTCATTTTTTGTGAACAAGTCGTCTAGTTCTGAAGCCAAGTCCAGTGCGCCCGCTATCTTGATAAATGATAACAGGGAAATTTCGTATTTTGTTTCAAATCGTTTGATTGAGCCTAGGCTTACCCCGGATCTTTGGGCAAGTTCAACTTGCGAAATTTTTTTCTTTTTTCGTTTTTTTTGAATTCTTAGTGCAAGTTCTTTTGCTAATTCAGGTGGAGTTTTGTGTTTGAAAAAGAAACTGTTCATAGATAATATATTAACCGATTTCGCCTAAAAAGTCAAGTTTTGGATAATATATTATCTAATTATTTCACTTCGGAGATGTTATAGTTTTCGTCGATTTCGATGAATTTTTCCGTTGTTATTTGGTGATAATTATATGGGTTTTCGATGAGTTGAGGAGTGAAAAGTTCTTTTTCACCCAAGATTTTTATTATTTCGGGTAGAAGTTTTGTGCTGCCGGCTAGAACTCCGTTTTTTGACGTGGCTTTTTCGCCGTCGTAGAAGATTTCTTCGTCGGCAAATGTGGTGTGTGTTTGATTACTTGCAGTTATTGGAAGACAATCGCTTATTAAAAGTATTTTGTCGATTGGTTTGGAACGAAAAATAAGATTCAAAATGTCGTCTGAAAGATGATAGCCATCCGCGATGATTTCAGTGTAGATGTTATTGTCGAGCAGGGCCACAAGTGAGGTTTTTGTCTCGCGGTGGTTAATTTCGCCCATAGCGTTAAAAAGGTGTGTTGCTCCGTCACACTTTGTTAAATCCCCGCTTATGCAGTGACCGGCCTGCACCTTTATATTGCGTTTGTGCAGATAGTCAATAAGTCCTAAATCCAACTCCGGCGCAAGCGTTACAATTTTTATGATTTCGTCGTCTAGTTGCTTAAAGTTTTCGGCGGTCGGCATAAGGAAATGTTTTTCGTTGTGAATCCCTTTTTTCTTGGAGTTGAGAAAAACTCCTTCCAAATGTACGCCCAAAATTCGTGCCATTCCCGTTTTTTGTCTTTTGGCGGCGTTTTTTATTGTTGAAATTTGTTTTGTAAGGTTTTCCAATGTATCTGTCACAAGGGTTGGAAAGATTCCGCCAACGCCTCGTTTGTACATTTCTTTCGATAAATCGATAATGTCATCGGCCGTTGCGGTGTTGAAATCAACGCCGAACGCGCCGTGAAAATGTTGTTCGATTAGTGGTTTGGTTTTGATCATTTTTTACCTTTTATTTATCCAATTACGCTGCCGGCAAAAACGCGTCGAGCTTCTTCGCGGTCGTCAAAGTGGATTGTTTTGTCTTTAAGAATTTGGTAGTCTTCGTGACCTTTACCGGCTATAACCACAACATCGTTGGAGTTTGCAATTGTTTTTAGAAGAGAAATTGCAACGCCGCGATCTTGCTCTACGATAACGTTTTCGGTGTTTATGGATTTTAGGCCGGCAATTATATCGGTGATGATTTGTTGTGGGTCTTCGGAGCGTGGGTTGTCGCTTGTGATGACAATTTTATCGGCAAGAGATTGTGCGATTGCGCCCATTTTAGGTCGTTTTGTTGCGTCTCTGTCGCCGCCGCAGCCGAAAAGACAAATCAGGTTTGCGCCGCTTGGGGTTATTTCGCGTGCTGATTTCAATACGTTTTCGAGTCCGTCAGGCGTGTGGGCGTAGTCGACGATTACGAGCGGTTTTTTGACTACAACTTCAAATCGACCGGCAACTCCGTGGACATTTTCTAGCGCACGAATAGCGGTTTCTATAGAAATTCCCATTGCGTAAGTTGCGGTGATTGACGCCAACACATTGTAAACGCTGAACATTCCGTTTAAATTCAGGCTAACTTTGTACTCTCCGTTTGGAGCCACAAGGGTGAATTCTGCACCATTTAAGGAGAATTGAACATCTTTTGCCGTAAAATCGGCATTATTTTTTACGCCGTAAGTAAATTTACGGATAACGTTTGAGGTGGCATTTAGAAATCTTTCTGCGTACGTGTCATCAGCGTTGATTACTGCAAATGGAATTTCGGACGGTGAGAGCTCGTCGATACTGTCGACGTTTGGATAAATGGATTTTTCCAGGCTTTGAAAAAGCATCGCTTTGGCTGCAAAATAGTTATCCATAGTGATGTGATAGTCTAAGTGGTCTTGAGTCAGGTTTGTGAGTACGGCTCCTTTAAAACGGCAGCCACCGACGCGGTTTTGCTCCAGTGCGTGCGAACTGACTTCCATAACAACGTTGTCGATTTTTTCGACATCTTTAATCATTCTCAAAGTTGCTTGAAGTTCCGGCGCTTGTGGGGTTGTGTGCTTTGCGTCGCGGTATTCGCTTGTGGAAGAAAGTTTGTAGCCTAAAGTTCCGATGAGAGCGCATTTTTCTTTGTTTTCTTCAAGAATTTTTTGGATAAGGTGCGTGACCGTTGTTTTGCCGTTTGTGCCGGTAATTCCGATGAGGTTTATTGCTCTTGATGGGCTGGAGTAAAAACGGTCTGCGATGTCTGCGATTCGGTGTCTGGTTGTAGAAACAAGAACTTGTGGAATGTTTATTGGTAATTCTTTTTCCACTAAAAGCGCGACGGCGCCAGCGTCGATGGCTTTTTGTGCAAATTCGTGGCCATCGGTGTGTTCTCCTACTAAACAGACAAAAATATCGCCTTTTTTGGTTGTGTTGGAATTGTAGGAAAGCCCTGTTATATCAACATCTTTAAAATTTATGAGGTCTTTGTAGTCTAAATATTCAATTAATTCATCAAGTTTCATTTTGAAATCTCCTGTTGTTAGGCCTTGTGGCGTCTTTTTATTTGTTTATTTTGTCTGGTTTTAAGTTTAGAATTCGTGCGCATTGAAGTGCGATTTCTCTCCAAACCGGGGCGGCAACGGTGTTGCCCCAAACCGGCCCGACTTTTGCACTGTCAATCATTACGTAAATGATGACTTTTGGATCTTCAGCCGGGAAGTAACCGACTGTTGAAGTGTATGAAAAATTGGTATAACCGACGCCGTTTTCGACTGATTTGCTTGAGGTCCCTGTTTTTGCGGCGACGTTAAATTTTTCCAGTTTTATGTTTGATTTACCGTTGTTTACGGATTCAACAAGTAAATCTGTAACGGTTTTTGCTGTTTGTTCTGATACGACTTGAGTTTCAAAAATTTTTGCAGCTTTTTCTTCTTCATCCGTGTATTTGATTACGTGCGGAGTGACGCGAACGCCTTTGTTTGCAAGTGCCGAAACTGCTGAAATCATTTGGATTGCGGTAACTGATGTTCCGTAACCGTAGCCCATAGTGACGCGTCGACTTTCGTCCCAACGTTTTGCGGCCGGCAAAAGCCCGACGGATTCGCCCGGAAGGTCGATTCCTGTTCGTGAGCCGAAACCGAATTTTGTTAGCATATCGTAAAATTCTTCGCGCGGCATCATTAGAGAAATTTTAGCTGAGCCGATGTTGCTTGAGTGTTCAAAAAGGTATGCCAAAGAAATCATGCCCGGATTTGGATGGTTTCTGTAGTCGTAGTTCTTGATTTCGCGACGGCCGACCATCATTTTGCCGGTGTCGTTTATTTTGGTGTTTTTGTTGATTTTACCAAGTTCCATTGCGCTGGCAACGGTTATGATTTTGAAGGTGGAGCCAGGCGGGAAAACGTCTGTAAGCATCCAGTTTTTAAGTTGGTTTTGCTTGTAAGTCTTGTAATGGTTAGGGTCGAACGTTGGATACGCGGCCATCGCAAGAATTTCACCGTTTTTAGGGTTCATAACTATTACGGTGCCGCGAAGGGCTTCTTTTTCGCGAACCATTTTTTCAAGTTCTTTTTCGCAAACGTGCTGGATTGCGGCGTTTATCGTGAGGGTTATATCTTCACCTTTTTGCTTTGTTGTTGCGGCAACTGCGTCCGTTGAAAAATCGTATATGATGTTTCCGTCAGGAGTTCGTTTGTAGGAAAACGGGTGAATTACGTGTTCAAGTTTGTCTTTTGCGGTGTATTCTACGCCGTTAGAAATCTCTGCGTCCGCGTTGTAGTAGCCTAAAACGTGTGCTGCAAGCGTGCCTTGTGGATAAACACGGATATTTTTTTTGCCTAAGCTGATTTCTCTTAGTTGTAATTTAGAAATTGCTTTTGCGGTTGTACGATCGACATCTTTAGCAAGCGTTATGACCGGAATTTCGGTTTTTAATTTTTTGAGAAGTTTTTCTTTCGGGATTTTTAAAATTGGTGCGAGAAGTTTTGCAAGTTCTTCCGGTTCGTGAACGTAGTCGCGCGGATGGGCGTAGACGTCAGAATATATTTTGTCCGTTGCCAATTTTGTGCCTGTTCTGTCGTAAATATCCCCACGCATCGTGAAAAGTCTGCCGGCGCGTTGTTGACTTGCTTTTGCCCGGTAGTGGCGCACATCAATGACTTGGATTAAAAATAGGTAAAGGATAAAAACACCAACTACCAGCAATAGAAATATCCAAACATTAGTCAGGCGCGTTTGGAAAGATTTTAGCCTTCTTTCTTCATTTGAAAGCTTGCTATCATCTTTTCTTTGCCTTGACACTTCTTTTCTTATATTATTAACTCTTTCTGAGCGACGTTTGAATTCGTCATTGTTTTTGTTGCGCAATTTTATTACTCCGAAAATCCCTATCCTTATTTAATTTTATCATAATAAAATTTTTTATTCTGTATTATTACAAATTATTTAATAGTTTTAACAAATGTGTCGAATGTGCCTAAAAATTTTTTATGAATATAATAGGATTATGCGATATTTGTTTTTGATATTATTTTTGTTGAATGTAGCGCAAAGTGTTTTGGCGCTTGAGATTGTGTATCCAAAACAAGAAAAAGTTTCAATAAATTGCCAAACGACGTTTTTTGTAGGTTCTGCGGATAAAGATTTGCCGTTGACGGTGAACGGCGAAAAAGTTTCGGTGCATTCATCTGGTGGGTTTGCTCATTTCGTAAATCTTAAACCGGGCGCTAATACTTTTACTATTAAGTCCGGCGGGCAAACACTTGTGTATAGCGTTAATTCGACTTGGAAGCCTTCTGCAAAAGTTGATAAGCCGGAAGTGCAAACGAAAATATTTGCGACCCCTAAACTCGTTTATACAACCGATGATAAAACTCCAATTCGCACAACTCCTGTTTCGGAAGGCATTAACAGAATTGTTCATTTGGATAAAGGTGTTCCGCTCTATATTGACGGTGAACATGGAAAGTTTTATCGCGTGACGCTTTCGGATAACGAAAAATATTGGGTCGCTAAAAAAGATGTTATATTTGATGGTACTGTTCAGAGTACAAAGTCAATAATTATCTCTAAAACTTTTCGCGATGATGGAAAGAATTTTGTTTATACATTCAAATTAAGCGGCAAAACCCCTTACATTATTCGTGAAAATAATGATATCGATTTCAAAAACGGGCTTGGGTTGAATTTTTACAACACGCTTTTGAAACCCGGAATGCCTTATGAACTTTATTTTCCGCTGCAGCACGAACTTTTTGGGTACAGCGCAGAGTTTAAAGATGACGAATTTATTCTTTCTATTCGCAAAATGCCAAAGATTTCGGCCACGCAGCCTTTGAAAAATATAACGGTAACGGTTGATGCCGGGCACGGAGGCAGTGAAAAAGGTGCTATCGGCTGCTTGGGAAATTGCGAAAAAGATATTAATCTTGATGTCGCGCTGAAACTTCAAAAAGAACTCGAGCGGCTTGGGGCTAATGTTGTGATGACACGTGATAAAGATGAAAAGGTTTCGCTCAAAAAACGTGTAGAAATCGCTAATGAAAATGATTCAAGTATTTTGATAAGTATTCACGGTAATGCTCTGCACGATAGTAAAAATCCGCTGCAACATCGTGGAACAAGCGTTTATTACTATTATCCTCAGTCTAAAAAATTGGCATCAGCTATATTGACATCACTTAATCGGGAGGCTAAAACCCAAAATGATGGGATTCATCAAAGAAGTTTTGCTGTTGTCAGAAACACAAACGCGCTGAGTGTTTTGGTCGAGTTGGCGTATCTGATTAACCCTGAGGATAACGCGCTTCTGATTGACGAAAAATTTCGCGCGAAATGTGCAAAAGCTATTGCCAATGGAGTTGCTCAATATTTGAAAACCTTTGCTCAGTAGTTTGTGGTATAATTGTAAAAAAGGAGTTTTAAGCATGAAGTTTTTACATTCAATGATAAGGGTTAAAGATATTGAGAAATCCCTTGATTTCTACACAAAGGTTTTGAATATGAAATTCGACCACAAAAAGCGCTTGGATGATTGCTGGTTGTATTTTTTGAACGATGAGGACGGAACTTGTCAAATAGAACTTACGTACAACGATGAAACTCCTCAAAATGGTTATGAAAACGGAAATTGTTTCGGTCATTTTGCGTTTTCTGTGGATTCTTTGGACGATTTTGGTAAGAAACTTCACGCGGCTGGGTATGAATACCTTTATGAACCGTTTGACTTGAACGGTAAAGGTACCAAAATTGCGTTTGTAAATGATCCGGACGGAAATGAAATAGAATTAATTGAGAAAGTTGTTTGGTGATAAAATGGAAGTAAAATCAGTTATTTTGGCCGCTGGTAAGGGCACTAGAATGAAATCCGAAACCCCTAAGGTTTTGCACAAAATTTTCGACAAAACTCTCCTGGGTTATGTTTTAGACAGTGTGAAATCGTTTACAGACGAGGCTTTTGTTATTGTTGGGCATAAAGCGGAAGAAGTTACAGAATTCGTGAATAAAAACTACGCGTTTGCCAAAACTGTTCTTCAAACTCCACAGTTGGGTACGGGTCATGCTGTTTCTATGGTTTGCCCAAATCTTGAGAATTTTGACGGGCTTGTGCTGATTTTATGTGGTGATACACCGCTGGTGCGCGAAGCAACGATGAAAAAGTTCGTTGAGGAACATATCGCCTCTGGCGCTGATTTGACTGTTATGAGTACAATTTTTGAAAATCCTACTAATTACGGCCGAATTATCAGAACGCCTTTGGGTGCACTGGAGAAAATTGTGGAAGAAAAAGACGCAACACCTGAGCAAAAGGCGGTAAAAGAGGTTAATGCGGGAATTTATTGTTTGAATTGGGCGAAAATTAAGCCCGCATTTTCTCAATTAACGTCTTCTAACGCGCAAGGTGAATATTATTTGACGGATATTGTTGAATGGGCAAACCGCCAAGTTCTTTCTGTTCAGGCAAGTATTTTGGATGATAGTGACGAAATTTACGGGATAAATTCGCGTGAAAACCTCGCGATTGCAACTAAAATCATGAACGATAGAAAATTAAAAGAATTGATGGTTTCCGGCGTAACGATTGTTGACCCGACTTCAACTTGGATTAGCCAAGATACCGAAATCGGCGCGGATACAATTGTTTTCCCGGGTACTTATATTGAAGGTTCAAACAACAAAATCGGAAAGAATTGTAAAATCGGGCCTTTTGCGCATCTTAGAGGAAATGTCGAAATTGCGGATAATGTAAAAATCGGGAATTTTGTCGAGGTTAAAAAGGCGAAAATCGGTTCTAATACGAACGCTTGCCATCTTTCTTATATTGGGGATAGCGAACTTGGTGAAAATATTAATATCGGAGCCGGTACGATTACGGCGAATTATAATCCGCTTACAAAGGTTAAGAGCAAAACAATTTTAAAAGATAATGTCAAAATTGGCTCCAATACGGTTCTTGTTGCGCCAGTGACAATAGAAGAAAGCGCGAATGTCGGCGCAGGGAGCGTTATAACCAAAAACGTTCCGGCCCGTGCCCTTGCCCTCACTCGTGGAGTATTAAAGGTTATTGAAGGTTGGGTTAAATAAAATATTTGCTTTAGCGCTTAACACATCTGACCATACCCTTGTTTGAATGTATCGTAGTGTAGCATGTTCCTGTGATAAATGAACAACGCCAAGTTTGATTCACTGCTTGTAGAGTTGAAGAGAAGTAGAGACCGTTAGGTTCTATATCACTTCCCCAAATCAAGTTCATATTATAAAACATTGCGTGTATTTCATTTAAGTTTGGTAACCTGTTGTCGTTTGCGTCTGTTCGACACGTTGCAGCAGCACTTTCGTATGTGCTGTATCCACTGTCGCCTTTTGTGGGTATTGGGGAGATTACAACGGGGTCTACTGAGTATAGAGATGTGATAAATCCAACGTCTTTGCCTACGGTGTTGGGACCTTTGTTTCCATTGAGGTCATAGATGAAATTTGCACACATTTTAGGTTGCATGTACATAGGAGTGTTTATGAGTTCTGTTTTATCTGATATGCACTGAGGATTGTAGTATAGCGCTATACTTTCGCCGTTTTGTGTCTCAAAGGCGGCTGCTTTTGTGTCGATGTCTTTTTGTGGGTTTATCCAGGTTATGATATCGCCGTCAGGGTTTGTTTCTACAAACTTTGTGTTGAATACTGAATTTAATTCTGATAACTTGGTTGGCCAATTACGGCTTGTACCTGCTATATTCGTATAAGAGGAAGGAATGCCGCAATCGGCTAAGTGGTCGGCATCGCAAATATTGTTGATTTTTAGGACTTTGCTCAAACCTTCCGTTAAGAATGTTTCGGCTGCGGTATCTTCGGTTACGGTTACAACTCCATCTGTGTTTGTTCCGCTATATTTGCCATATCCTCCGACTTGTGGCATCATTGCAATGGCTTGTGACATTCTGGCGTACAAAGCCTTTCGCTGTGTGTTCCAAGTACGTTCATTAATATTAGCCATCAAGCTCGGCAGAGTAATTGCAGCAACAACGCCGATGATTGTTAATGATAGCAAAATTTCAGCCATCGTGAAACCAAGCGCTTTAGGCGATAGGGCGTTAGGGCTATAAGGCGATAAGGCATTAAAGGTATTTGGTCTGGGTACGTACGTAATGTTGAGTGTTTTTTGCCCGTTCATCTTTAAAGTAAATTCATCCATCAATACATCCTTCCATTAATTAAACTTATGACAAGTCATATTCATGATAACGCATGTCATATTAAATGTCAAGTATGTTGAATTATGAATTATAATGAAATTATGATTGTATTTAAGCTTGATGATTTAATTTGGGAGCATAGAACGACGGCTGAGGATGTTTTTCAAAAAACGGGCATCGGAAAATCTACGTTGTCGACGATTCGCAACGGCAAAAATCTCAATATAAGTTTAAAAACGCTTGATAGGTTATGTAAGTATTTTAAATGTAATGTTTCTGATATTATGGAATATATAGAGGATTAATCTGTTCGTTATATCCAAAAATTTTCATATTGTGTTCTTTGCCGTCAATAACAATGACGGCATTTTTATAGCTGCCTTCTTCTGGGGTTGTGAATTTTTTCATTCGCGGGTCGTTCAGTTCGTGGGGTTGTGGTTGAATATCGTCAAATGTTACCATACCAATATTTACCGGGCGGTCGTCAAGCACGGTGAAAAAATTACAAACTGTTCCGGCGTGTGCGCCTACGCCCTCAATAAAGGTTTGTCCGATTTCAAACTCTTTGTCGCCAACTTTAATCTTTGAACCTGCCGGAATGTCTAGTTGTGTGCCGTTTGCACCATTGATTGTAACCGCGCCGGTTTCGTCTTTTATGCGGTTTGAGTACGCGCCGTTGATAAATTTTTCTTGTAAAATGTTTTGCAATTCATCATCAGGCAGGTTGCCGAGCGCTTGGAGTGTGTAATTTGGCGGATAAAGCGGAACATCCGGCAGATTTTTTTCTTTTGCCAGCGCTGCAGCGGTTTTGATTGCCGTCATTTCGCAAAGTAATTCTTCTTTTTGGGTGTCAAAAGCTGTTCCTTGTGCGCCGTGCATTGCCTCATGGATAAGGATTTTTAATTTACTTGCGGGTGGATGTTGCGTCCAAGTTCCTCGTGGTAGCCCGTTGATTGATGTTTTTTCTGACGTGTTGATAATTATTCTTCCGCTTTCTTTGTTCCACTGGGCAGTTCCGGGGTCGGAGTCATCGCAAAATGTTTCAATGTTTTGGTTTGCAGGGTTGAGAATGTCTAAAACTTTTGCTCTAAGTTGTGGGTCTGGGCATGTTTCATTCAACACTTGTGCCAGACTTCCGTCATTGAAGGCGTTTTCTAGGAGTTTGTCGACGTTTTGAGTTGGTTGATTCGTGCCGGAAGGTTGGTTTATACCCAGATTTTTAAAAATTAATGCCATTAACGGATTGAGATTTTGTTGCATGGTTGGTGCGGCACCTTTTATCGGTGTCGCAACATTCATATTTACTCCGTTAACATCCTGCATAAACATATATATATAAAGCTCTGTGAGGTTGTTGGATTTCAGTTGTCGAGAATTTTGTAACAAAATTAACAAAAATAAAAGCGGGGCTTGCCCGCTTGAAAAGTGTGTGAGTAAAAATTAGAAAATATTATCGATTGTTAGAATGTTGTTTCATCCGCCAACAAATCCATTACTTTTGTGTTGTTGAAAAGCATTTCGACGTGCATTTCAGTTTCAAAAGGTGCGATTTGCGCAAGTGATGCTTTTGTTGAACCTGCGATTCTCGCGTACTCGGTGGCTGTTGGCAATCTGTGCGAAATACCTGCCATCGCAAACATTTCACTCAGTTCGTCCGCGGTTTCGTTGTCGAGTCTCTCGTTTAGGGTAAACAAATTTAAAGTCTTGCCGAACATTCCTGCTGACAAAAGTTCTTCGCCGCGTTCTTTAAATGCAGTTTTTTCTTCTACTACAGCCTTTTCTACTTTTTCCTCTGCAATTTCCTTCTTTACGATTTCCTTTGTAAAGAAATAGTTTCCCTTGTTGTCGTAATTTCCATTTACTCTGACCATAATTGGCCTCCTTTTCTAATTTTTACGTTACTCACATTCTAAATATCGGTGTTCGAGTGTAAAAACTTTAGGTTATTGAGTTGTTTTTGTTACAAATGTTTACAAGTGGGTTGATAAACCGCTTTACAATGGGATTTTTTTATGGTCTAATGGTTTTGGGTGGAAGTTGTTTCCTCGCAAGTTCTGCCAAGAAGTCTTAACAAGCGGCGGTTAAGGGTTCGCAATATTACGTAAAAAAGAAGGAAATTTAAACATGTTAAAAATAAGATTGAAAAGATTAGGTGCTAAAAAGAACCCTACATACAGAATTATTGTTATCAACTCAACAACAAAACGTGAAGGCAGACCTGTTCAAGAGCTTGGACACTACAATCCAAAAACTAAAGAAATGAAACTTGATCTTGCTACTGCTCAAGATTGGGTTAAAAAAGGTGCTCAACCAACTGATACAGTTAAGTTTTTGATGGCTAACTGCAACGAAGACGGTACTTTGAACTACAAAAAGAAAGAAACTGTAATACTTTCTAAAAAAGCATTAGCTAAGAAAGAAGCAGAAGAAAAAGCGGCAGCAGAGGCAGCAGCGAAAGCGGCTGAGGAAGCGGCGGCAGCAGCAGAAGCTCCAGCAGAAGCGTAAGCCAGGGTGAGCCAGGGAGTTGGTTTGCGAAGAGCAAGACAAGCGGCGAATTTGCGAACGGACGGAGTGAAACGAGTCCGGATAGCGAACGAGTTTTGTCGACTTAGGGCAAAGCACTATAGACAAAACTTCGTGAGCGTAGAGCAAATTCAAGGTAGGTGGCGAAACTATTGATGACCGCCGTTGTGACTGTAGCGGTAGCGAAAGGAACGAACAAATCTTTGATTTGACAGGCGGATAGAAGCGTAAGCCAGCGTAAGCCAGGGTGAGCCACGGAGTTGGTACCCGAGAATAAATTGAAAAAGAGAGTCGAATGTCTTTTCGACTCTCTTTTGTCTTCAGCCTGATAATATTAAGCATATAAAAACGGCCACCTGAGAAGATGGCCGTTAATTTTTTATTCAAATCGGACTATACACTAGCCATTTGAGTTTGTTTAACAACGTTTTCAAGAGCTTCCAAAGCGTCTGCCGGAAGTTTATCCAAGCCAGCTTTTTCAGTTTCTCTTGATTTAACGAAGTTGATTCTATCGTTCATACGAGCAACGAATTGAGATGCGTATTCTTTGTTAGAGAATGATGCGTCAAAGCCTTCGATGTCCATAATTTCGATATCAGAGAAGTTTTCCCATTTGTGGAATTTAGCTTCGCCAGAAACGATAGCTTCGATGATACCTAATGTGTGTTTAGGTTGAACTTTAGTTCCCATAAATTCACCGGTGTTTAAGATGTAGCAATCTACGCCATCTTCGATTAATTGTTTGAATCTTGTGTAGTCTACTGACAATGGGTAAACTCTGAATGGGTTAGCGTAAGGTTCAACAACCAACGCATTAGGGTCAACGCCTGCCGCAAGTCTTTCTGCTGATGAGCGTTTTGTTGCCAAAGTTGCGCCCATCGCAGAACCCAATGAAGCTCCTGAAAGTTTCAATACAGGCGGAATTGTAGGGTCTTTCATCAACCAGAAGATAGCGTTGATTGGTTGGTCAATTCTATCAACTCTGTTTGGTGACCAAAGTTTAGATTTAACAGCGCGGCCGTTACCGTTTCTGATATCTTCTGTTACGGAAACGATTTTGCCGTCAGCAAGCGCGATAGCACCGTTGTTTTGTTGTGTAAGAATGTATTTGTTGTCGTCACAACCGATTGGATAATCTGCTGTCTTGTCGAAGTAAGCAGGTTCAAGAGCGATTGTGTACTTGTCTTCAACGTTGATGATGAATGCGTCATCGTGAAGAACTGTAATATCGTATTTGCCACCGTGTTTAGCGTGAGTAATTGTTGATTTACCAGAGCCGGAAAGACCAAATACTGCAACTTGGAAAGATTTTCCGTCTTCAAGGTTATAACGTTTCATACCGCCGTGGCAAGATGCGTAACCGTTTCTTGCAGCAGCGCCCCAAGCAAGGGTCAAAGTACCTTTTTTGTGTTCGCCGAAGTATCTCATACCCAAGATGCAAGCGCAGTTGTGTTCTGGGTCAAAGAAAGTCAACCCGTAAGGGAAGTCAGGGTGAGTCCAATCAGGGTCAGAGAATACATAGATGTCGCCTTCTGGCAATTCTCTTGATTCTGCGTACATGTTTGAATAAGTTTCGTTGATGTATTGGAAGTTCAACATCCAAGAGTACATAACGTTTTCGAAACCTTCAGGGATAAGCAAGTGTGCTTTAATCATGAAGTCATTTTCTAAACCAACAACGGCTTCGGTTTTGTACATCAATTTGTCACGTGTGCCATAAACTGCTTCACGGATGATAGGCAACAAATAGCTCAAATCGCAACCAGGTTCGCCAACGATTTTTCTTGCAGCAGCGCAACGGCCAACAACAGTACCGTCGTTGAATAACAATTGGTTAGCGCCTTGTGGCAAACCTAATTTTTCAGGTTGCCAAACAGGCATGCCTGTCAATTCGATTGTACCTGAGCTTGATTTAGCCAATTTGTAAGCTTCAGCTACTGACTTAACTTCTTCAACATTGTTGCCGAAGAATGGTGCAGTAATGGTTGCACGAGCAGCTGACATAAGTTTTTTCAGCTCTTCTGAACTTGTAAAGAATTCTTTTGTTGACATAATTTTCTCCTTTTTTGTCGTTTATAAGTGTAATTCTTACATTTTTTCTTCTTTGTATGTTAGAAATTATACCACAAAAAAATAAAAATGTTTGCAAGTGTTAATTTTGGCCCTACCTACCTTTTAACACACTACGCAATTTTCATTATGCAAATTATCCCGCGGTACTTGACAAAATTCCCGTCATAGTGCATAATGAAAATATGATTATGATATTACAAACTAAAAAAATAAGAAGTTCAATAGGGGGGGGGGGCGGCTCAACAGCCTGATTTTACTTGGGTTTCAGGCACCTGTTTTGCTAAAACCTCCGACCCTTGCGAACACATATTTTCTAACACCACTTGAAAAACACAAGAAAATATGGTAGAATACATATATGAGAATAGCAGGAGGATTAAAATGACAAAAACATTAAAAAAACGCTACGCGTTTACGATGGCAGAGATTTTATTATCGCTAACGATAATTGGTGTTGTGGCTGCCATAACTCTGCCATCGCTAATGGCCAACATTAACGAACGCACGTGGAACACACAACGCAAAGCACTTTATGCCCGTATGAGTCAAGCTATTGCCATGATGCCGTCATTAAGTGGTTATGGTGAATACGAAGGTACAAATACCGATGGGTCCGTAACTGTGACAAAAGACTCTGCTGCGGAAGCGTTCTTGACCGAGGGCTTGAGCAAAGTCTTAAAAATTAATAACATTTGTGATGCGGAGCACCTTGCTGATTGTGGAGTTGCGGCAAGTTATACCAATCTTGCGGGTTCAGCAAAGACTTGGCCAACGAAATTGAGTGAATTGAATAGTATGTTTACGGGTAGTTATATTTGGGTTCATGATGGAACAAGTACTTCATATATTAATCCTCAGAATAATATAGATACTAATGCGGCTGCTTTTGAGACACAAAATGGAGAATCTATTGCACTTTACTACAATCCTCATTGTATAGAAGAAGAAAATTCTTCTATGCACTATGCTCAACCACATATATGTGTTAATTTTATATATGATTTAAATGGTAATAAGGGTCCTAATGTTGTGGGTAAAGATATTGGATTCATAACAGCTTTCTATCCATTGAGTTCCAATGTTGTGGCACCAAGTGTGCTTGAGACTAGTGTCGGAACATTGAAGCAAACAGAAGCAAGCGCTGCTTGTACAGCTCAAAATTCTGAAAATAGGTTACCTAATCGTGATGAATTAAGTTCAATGTTTGTTAACAAGGAACTTCTTGGTATAACCTCTGATAATTTTTGGTCCGGTTCGGTTGTTTCTACAGGTGAAACAGGCAAAGCTTGGCGTCAAGCCTTCTATACAGGCCTTCGTTATGAATATACGCGTTCGGCTACTAGTGGCGTCCGTTGTGTTAAACGTTAAGGGGATTTGAGTTAAGGCGCGCAGCGCAGCTGCGCGCCTGTCTTTTTTATCAATATCATCACGATGCTGTTGCTGCAAGTTTTTGACCGCTATCTATTCCGGGGAGGTTTGGTGGTATTGTTTCAAAGGGATTGCCTCTTTGACTTTGCGCACTTTGCGGTCCGGCTTTTTGTAATTCTTCCAGTTTTTGCATCTGTTCCAGGGCTTCTGTTTCGTTAACCCAATCGTCTTCGTAATCGAGTTTGGTTTCCACCTCTCCGTCCGAGTGATATCGAACTTCCTTGAATATTCGTCCTGTATCCGGCGTATAATATTTGGCCACGACCGGCACATCGCTGTTGTATTCAGGTTTGTTAAATATGACTTCTTTTGTTATCTGTTTGTGTGAATTTATTTCAGAAATTTCGTAGCCGGTTTCTGTTTGCCGGTACTTGAAGTGCTTATCCGGCACTTGGCCTTGCTTAATCAAAATATTTATATATTCTTTCGGCGTCATATCGGCTCGTAAGACGTTTCCCGTATTGATTTTTGCAAGCGCGTTAGCTCGTGTACAAGCGGCATAAGGCCGGCTTGCAAAATCTTTCGATGCTATATAACCTTCTAAATCACCGCGTTTAAACGGTATACTTGTTCCGATGTTTTCCTGCTCATTTCGATTTTGTGCACGGAAGTTTCGGTACATGTATGGATACACATTGTACATAACTATAACTAACCTATATTACTAACCTTATTTATATAAAGTTTTTTGCGTGTGAAATTTTGCCTTTTGAAACCTTGTTTGTTAATAAATGTTAATAAACTCGCAAAAAATAATTTTTATAACTTTTAATTCTATACAAAACTTAAAATTCACTTGTAGATATCGTTGGTCGGTTCTATAATAAGAATGCTAAATTAACGAAAGGGTTATAAAATGGTTTTACAAGAAACATTACAACAACTGGAACGTGCGATTAATCCGACACATGACATTAAACTTTTTGCCGGACGTTCCAACTCAAAACTTGCCCAAGAAATTGCTGATTACTTAGGCACGACAATTGGACCGATGTTGGTCAAAAATTTTGCTGATGGCGAAATTTATGTTCAGGTTAAAGAAAGTGTTCGTGGTGATGATGTTTTTATTATCCAGCCGCTTTGCAACCCTGTTAATGAAAATTTGATGGAGTTACTGATTATTATTGACGCGTTTAAGCGTGCCAGTGCAAAAACAATTACTGCGGTAATTCCTTATTATGGTTATGCAAGACAAGACAGAAAAACTTCCGGCCGTGAGGCGATTACGGCGAAATTGGTTGCAGATTTGTTGACAACTGCGGGTGCTGATAGAGTTCTTGCTATGGATTTGCATACCGGCCAAATTCAAGGGTTCTTTAATATTCTTGTTGATCATATTTATGCAACGCCGATTTTGGTTAAATATATTAAAAGTTTGAATATCAACCCTGACGATATGGTTGCGGTCAGCCCTGATACTGGTGGGGTTCAAAGAACAAGACATTTTGCAAAAGATATCGGTTGTTCACTTGCGATTATTGATAAACGCCGTGATAAACATAACGAAGCGATTGCAAATTATGTAATCGGTGACGTTAGAGGTAAAGTTTGTGTGATGTATGATGATATGATTGATACTGCCGGTACAATCTGCGAGGCTTCAAAATTATTGATGCGCGAAGGGGCTAAAGAGGTTTATGTTTGCGCTGTTCACCCTGTTTTTTCAGGTCCTGCGCTTGAAAGACTTGCAAATGCGCCGATTAAACAATGTATTGTGACAAATACTATTCCGCTCGATATGGATAAGATGCCGCCAAATGTTAAGCAATTGTCTGTTGCTCCGCTTTTGGGCCAAGCTATTTCAAGAATTCACGACGATGAATCTGTAAGTTCTTTGTTTGGCTTTGAAAAAGAAATGTCGGTGTAGTCTTTGTAGATTATAACAGGTGGTCGAGATGCCACGTGTTAATAGGTTAAAGGGTTAATAGGTTAAATGGGATTAACGTAATTTACAATGGCATAAGCGCTACGTTTTAACATTATTTATTTCCATAAACCCTTTTAACTTTTTAACCGTTTAACCTTTTAACACGCCGCAGGCTAAAAACTCGTTAAAACGAACAACCTTTTAACTCATTAACCAACAAAAAACCCTCTCGTTTGAGAGGGTTTTTTATTAACCAAATGTCTTGAAGCTTGATTCTACGTTCTTCTCGATTACCTTGTTCACCGCGTCTAACTCGTTCGTTATCGCCGCTTGCTCCGTATCCAACTGCT
>JAZUCM010000069.1:0-14566 GCA_045639085.1 Candidatus Gastranaerophilus bacterium | reverse complement strand
GGGGGGGCGCCTCAACAGCCTGATTATATCTGGGTTTCAGCGAACTGTTTTGCCAAAACCTCCGACCCTTGTGAACGCAAGATTACGGAGGTAAACATGCAAAAAACAAATTTTGTCGGCTTGTTAAAGCCGACCATTACGAACTTATTCACTTATTCACCTATTCACTTATTGACTCGCCGCAAGGCCTTCACGATGGCGGAAATCTTATTATCTTTAACAATCATCGGCGTAGTCGCCGCAATAACCCTGCCATCTTTAATGGCAAACATTAACGAGCGCACTTGGAACACCCAACGCAAAGCTTTGTATGCCCGAATGAGCCAAGCAATTGCCATGATGCCACAAGTTGGTGGATATGGAACGTTAACCGAAGATGAAAGCGGAAGCGTTACGGCCGACACCGCGGCAGAAACCTTTTTGACTGAGGGTTTGTCGAAGGTTCTTAAAATAAATAACATTTGCGACAGCGAACACCTTGCAGATTGCGGAGTGCCGACATCTTACACAAATTTGGCGGGCACAACAAAGTCTTGGCCTAAAACGATTGGTGCGTGGAATAATCAATTTGTTGGTTTTTCGTGGGTTGGCTCTGCTTGGAATTCTGCTGGAGATTCGGTGGATTATTCATATTCACAAATTGACACTAAAGCTGCAGCTTTTGAAACTCAAAATGGTGAGTCGCTCGCTATTTATTATAATCCGAATTGTAGCGATTATGAGGGAGGCACATCTTATTACAGTCAGCCTTTGATGTGTGCAAATTTTATTTATGATTTGAATGGTAATAAGGGGCCTAATCTGATGGGTAAAGATGTTGGTTTTATTACGGTTATAAAACCTTTCGCATCTATTGTTGTGGCACCTATGCCATTAGCAGTTAATGCCGCAAACGGTGCTACGCTAGCGCAGCGAGAAGCAATTGAGGCTTGTATTGCTCAAGATGTCGATAGCAGAATACCAAATATTGATGAGTTAACGTCAATGTATTATAATAAATCGCTCGTTGGTGTATCAGGATTTGGCTATTGGTCTGGCGGGCGTATTTCTAATGATAAAGGGTGGCGTCAGGATTTTGATGCCGGAAAGCGAATATTAAGTTCTGTTTCAGTAGCTCGTACCGTCCGTTGTGTCAAACGATAAAAGGAGCCTTTTGGCTCCTTTTTTAGTACATACCTATCAAATTTCTGACTTCGCCTACGACTTTTTGGATTTCTTGGCGGGCTTTTGCGCTGCCTTGTTGGATAATTTCTTGCACAAGTTCCGGGTGAGCTTCGTAGTAGCGACGTTTTTCGCGGATTGGTGCGAATTTTTCGTTGATAATGCGTGCTAGTTCACGTTTACATTGGGCACAACCACGCGCGGCGGATTTACATTCGGCGCAGGTTTGGGCGATTTCGTTTTCGGTGCCGAAGATTTCCCAGTATTTAAACGCAACTTGGCAGTTGTCAGGGTTGCCAAGATCGTCTTTACGAACGCGGTTTGTGTCGGTGATAGCGGTCATAATTTTCTTGGTTGTTGTTTCTTCGTCATCGGAGATTTTTATGTCGTTGTTGAACGATTTACCCATTTTGTTGCCGTCGAGTCCGCAGATTAGAGAACATTTGTTTAAAATCGGTTTTGGTTCGTTGAAGAAATCTGTTTTGTAGATATTGTTGAACCGACGTGCGATGTCGCGTGTGATTTCGATGTGTGCGACTTGGTCGATGCCTACAGGAACATTTTGGGCGTTAAGGGCCATAATGTCTGCACTCATCAAGACCGGGTATCCCATAAGTCCGTAGCTGATTTGGGAATTTAGGCCTTCACCTTCTTTTGAACGAAGAATTTTTGCCATATCTTTAAGGGTTGGGTCGCGTTCAACCCAGTTTTGTGGGGTAATCATACTTAGATATACATTAAGTTCTGCGATTTCCGGGACCAGTGATTGAACATAAATGGTTGAAATTTCAGGGTCTATGCCTGAAGCAAGCCAGTCGATTACAACGTCTTTGACATCTTGTTTAAGATTTTCGGTTTTGTCGTATTTTGTTGTGAGAGCATGCCAGTCAGCCACAAAGAAGTAGCTCTCGTATTGTTCTTGTAATTTAACCCAATTATCAATTACGCCGAGGTAGTGTCCAAGGTGGAGTTTCCCGGTAGATCTCATTCCTGATACTATTCTTTCTCTCATTGTTTGTGTTCCTTTCGCTTGAAATTAATATTATCAGAAAATAAAAAGACTTACAATACTTTGTAAGTCTTTTAGTTAATTAGAGTGAAAAATAAGGATAGAAGGCCTGCAGTTTTCAAAATTGCCTTCAGTAATCCTGTTTTAATTTCTTTATTACCGTGTACGGGAACCACAATTTTTGCATCTTCACCATTTTTTCTGTATATGTGGTGTGAGCCGGTTATTCTGGCTAATTCCCATCCGTTTTCTTCTAGTATTTTGCAAAGTTTTTTACCGGAGATGTTTTTCATAATGCAATAGATATTACTTCTCCATCACTGTCTTGTACATCAACTGATAACCAGGCGATAATAGCTTCTTTTATGTTTTCCTTGATTTCTTCCAGTGTTTCGCCTTGAGAAAAACAACCTTTCAGGGCTGGTACTTCGGCCCAATATCCGTTATCTTCTTTGTGTATAATTACGTTTAAATTCATAAGTTTTTACCTCTTCTTTATTTTAACATTATTTTCTGTTTTTTTCAAGGGAATGTATGTTAAATTTTAAAAATTTGCATTATGTGAATAATTCTGTTATAATTGAGATATGAGAATATTAGGCATTGATCCGGGAATGGCAATAGTTGGTTATGGCGTTTTGAACAAAGAGGATGCCGATATTGGGTTGCTGTCTTCGGGTTCAATCAGGACAGACAAAAATTCTCGAGAATCCGCACGTTTACTGGAAATACAGAACGATATGGAAGCGTTGGTGGAGAAGTTTAAACCTGATGTGGCTGCGATTGAAAAATTGTTTTTTTTCAGAAACAGAACGACGGTTATGCCGGTGGCGCATGCCAGAGGGGTTATTTTAACTGTTCTTGAAAAACACGGGGTGCCGATTTATGAATACACTCCAATGGAGGTCAAGCAGGTTTTGACGGGGTATGGACGTGCTGATAAAAAAGAGGTAGAACGTATGGTGCAGATTTCTCTTGAAAAAGAAAATTTGCCAAAATTAGACGATACGATTGATGCAATTGCGATAGCAATATGTCATACTCGTAACATGTAGCGAGGAAAGCATGAATTTTAGTGACGATTTTGAAGAAAATTTAAATATATTAATTAAATGGCTTATGGTAGTTTCATTAATCGCCATTGTTGTGTGGTGTTTTATCAGCCTTGTGCATACATTGAGCTCAAAAACTTCTGAAAAGAAGGCTAAGCTTAATACCGAAATGATAAAAGAAGAACCTAGCGTTGCCGATGACGAGGCTGTGCGTGAGCTTTTGGGGCTGGATGGTGCGAGCAACGAGACAGGGGATGATTTGGCGTTGATTTTAGATGAAAAACAAGCTAAATCCGAAAAACTTGGGGCGCATACGTTCAAAATAAATGTCAGTGAAATGCCTGAAAAATTGTATTACAACACGTTGAAGAAAAAAGAGATATTGGATAAAAAACGCAAGATTATTAACCAAAAAGTTGGGGAAAATTATATTGATAGCGTTCTTTCCTACGGCTCGTTGGAGAGATGGAATCCGAATAGTTTTCCATTGAAGGTTTATATCTCAAAATCAGCGGATGTTCCGATGGCGCATGTGGAAGAATTGCGTAATGCCTTTGACAAATGGCAGGAGACGACCGGTGGATTTATTAACTTTACTTTCGTTGACTCGGCTGATGCGGCAAACATTGTTTGTTCGTATCCGCAAGATTTTTATCGTTCTTGCGGTTCAGAAGAATCTTCTGAAACTGCAAAACAATATTTTACATACGATAATGCCGGCCATATCAAGAAATCTCACATTGAATTGACCTATAAAGATTGTAACGGTGAAGTTTATGCAAATGATTTAGTTTATGCCGTTTCATTGCGACAAATTGGTCATGCTTTGGGGTTGCGTGGACATAGCGGAAAATCTCAACAAAAAGTTCTGTATTATCCAAATGGTGATAAAAATAAGAGTGTTCGTCCAGAAATTAATGTTGCGGATGTGAACACGTTGAAACTTATTTATTCTGTTTTGCCGGATAAAACTAATCAAGATTTCACCGAGGAACAGCGCAAAAAATTGATTAAGCCGGAAGAAGTTTGGGGAGATAAAGTTGAACGTGCGGTTAGCTCTGAAAAAGCTATACTTTACAATATTGAGCGATCCCCGGATATTCCGTCCCTGCATATTGCACTGGCGAATTATTACAGTGAACACGGCAAATATGAAGAGGCTTTAGAAGTTTATTCAAGAAGTATTGTGCTGTTAAATGAGGCAGAATTGAAAGCACGGGTTTATGCCCGCGTGGGTGACACTTACGGATCTCAGCATCGCTATCCTGAAGCAATTGAGGCGTATAAGTTGTCATTAAAAAATCTTAATAAAAAACAGAATTTGTTTAATGTTTATTTTAACCTTGGGTATATTTATTTTCAACAAGGAAAATATAATGATTCATTGAAATCTTATCAAACAGCAATTCAGTTTGTCGAGACGAAAGATTCTTTCTTCAGACTGTTGATGGACTTGGGAAGTGTATATGTGAAGGTTGGCAATAATGAGGACGCGCTGAAATGTGCTCAGAAAGCTTTGTCACTTTTTGATACTCGTGACAGTCGTTATTTGGTTGCATATACAAATTTTTTGAACGAAAATTATGAGCAGGCTGAAACTATGGTGTTGTCATTGATTGAAGAATACGGCGGCGCTATGGAATACGCTCTTTTGGCTCATGTTTATTATAAGACCGAACAGTATGATAAATTAAGAGCTTTGGCGCAAGAGGCGAAGTCAAATTTCTCTAATAATCCGCCATTTATTTTTGAGTAGGTGTTGGATGGACAAATGTTTGCTGAAAGAAATTTTGCTGATAAGTGCGTTATGTGGGAGCGTCTTGGCGTTGATGGGATTGTTACCGTTTGTGGTCAAAATCGCTGTGTTTTTGTTGATGACGTGCGTTTCTCTTTTTGTGACGATTTATTTGCGCAGGAGTGGAAAACTTGAGATTTTTACAGTAAAAGAAAGCATTTTTGTTGGTTCGATTTGTGGATTTGTGTCTTATTTGGTGTTTTCCGTTGTGTTTTTGCCATTAGTATATATTTTGAATTTATTCGTTCCTGTTACATATTTAGGCGGGCTTGTCTTGGTGCTGAAACTTGCTAATTTCCCGCTATTGGTAATGTTTACGATTTTTATTTCTTTGGTGAGCGTAATTTTTAATGCTTTTTCTTCACTTTTGTATTATTATATAATAAGTAGTTTTACAACTATTAAAGAAGATAAACAATTCAAACTAAAATAAGGAAGAAAAATGGCAGAATTTAATTCAAAAATAAAAACAATTGAATGGGTTGATACTTATTCTAAAATGGTTGACCAAACGGTTATTCCGCACGAGTTCAAGTATGTGAATATAACTAGCGGCGAAGAAATGTTTCAGGCGATACGCACAATGATTGTTAGAGGCGCGCCAGCTATTGGGATTGCCGGAGCACACGGAGTTATTCTTTTTGCTCAAGAACTAGCTCATAAAGGTTTGTCGCGAGAGGATTTTGTTTCTCAGTTGCTTGAGAAAGCGGATTATATGGCGACATCCAGGCCGACCGCCGTTAATCTTATGTGGGCCGTAAAAAAACAAAAAGAGGTTATTGAAACATCTCAAAAAGATGTCGCGGGGATTATTGAAGAATTAAAATCTAATGCAATTCAGATGGAGAATGATGACATTGCGATTAACAAAAAAATCGGTGATTATGGCGCGGAAGTTGTGCCTAAAGGTGCGACGATTTTAACCCACTGTAACGCGGGTGG
Organism: Candidatus Gastranaerophilus bacterium; assembly: GCA_045639085.1. GTDB lineage: Bacteria > Cyanobacteriota > Vampirovibrionia > Gastranaerophilales > Gastranaerophilaceae > Gastranaerophilus. The sequence continues at coordinate 8,607 of JAZUCM010000069.1, read as the reverse complement.
CTTGGCGACAGTTGGTTATGGAACGGCATTGGGAGTTGTTCGTTCAGCGTTTGCAAAAGATAATACCGTACAAGTTTTTGCCGATGAAACCCGCCCACGCCAACAAGGGGCAAGGATTACGACGTTCGAACTCACTATGGATGGAATTCCGACGACGCTTATTACAGACGGTATGTGTTCATATTTTATGAAAAAAGGCATGATTGATATGGTTTGTGTTGGTGCAGATAGAATTGCAGCTAATGGTGACGCTGCAAATAAAATTGGAACCTACACTGTTGCGATTGCCGCGAAATATCATAATATTCCGTTTTACGTAGCTGCACCGCTTTCGACTATTGATACGTCAATCGCCAGCGGAGATGAAATTGTTATTGAGGAGCGCGATAGGGAAGAAGTGACGCATATTAACGGTAAAATAATTTGTGCCAAAGATGTAAACGTAATAAATCCTGGTTTTGATGTGACTCCGCACGAATTGATTACGGGAATTATTACCGAAAAAGGCATTTTGCGCCCGGATTATAAAAAGTCAATCGCTGGTGTCTTTGCGGCGGAAGTGAATAAGTGAATAAGTCGTTAAGCCGCTTTGCGGCGAGTTAAAAGGTTGTTCGTTTTCAACGAGTTAAAGGGTTAAAAAGTTAAATGGTTAAAAGGGGTTATGGAAATAAACAATGGTAAAACGTAGCGTTTATGCCATTGTAAATTACGTTAATCCCATTTAACCTATTAACCATTAAACCCTTTAACACGCAGCCCCTTGACAAACTCAAAAAATACGGTATCATGAGAATATGAATTATACAAAATACAATAAAAGAATAAGAAGTTCAATAGGGGGGGGGGGCGCCTCAACAGCCTGATTATATCTGGATTTCAGCGACCTGTTTTGCCAAAATCTCCGCCCCTTGGTGAGTGCACGTTTTCTAACACCACTTGAAAAATACAAGAAAATATGGTAGAATGCATATATGAGAATAGCAGGAGGATTAAAATGACAAAAACATTAAAAAAACGCTACGCATTTACGATGGCGGAAATATTACTTTCCCTCACAATTATTGGAGTTGTCGCGGCAATCACTCTGCCAAGCTTAATGGCGAATATTAACGAACGGACTTGGAACACACAAAGAAAAGCCCTATACGCTCGTATGTCTCAAGCACTTTCAATCATGCCGCAAATGGGTGGATATGGAAAAGTTACCGAAGAAGGCGGAAGTCTCACGGAAGATACAGCCGCTGAGGCATTCCTAACAGAAGGCCTTTCAAAAGTTCTCAAGATAAACAACATCTGCGATAGCGAACACCTTGCAGATTGTGGCGTTCCTACGTCTTACACTAATATGGCCGGCTCTACAATTACTTGGCCAAAAACAATCGGTGCTTGGAATAATTATTTTGTAAACTTTTCATTAGTTGGTAGTGGTTGGAATGCAGATGGTACTGATGCACATTATTCATATTCCCAACCCAACACCAAGGCCGCAGCATTTGAAACACAGAATGGTGATACGATTGCACTTTACTATAACCCAAATTGTAAAGACAGCGCAGGCGATGTGTGGCATTATTCTCAAGGAAGAATGTGTGCAAACTTTGTTTACGACTTAAATGGTAACAAAGGTCCAAACATGGTAGGTAAAGATATAGGTTTTATAACCGCCCTTTACAACAACGATACTAATATCGTTGCTCCAATGCCCCTTTCAACCAACGCGAAAAGCGGAGCAACAATGGCACAAACAGCAGCCTCAGCAGCCTGCACGGAACAAGATCCTAATTCAAGAATACCAAACATTGACGAGCTTACCTCAATGTACTACAATAAAGACCTTGTCGGTATCTCGTCCGGTGACTTTTGGTCCGGCTCCGTTGTTTCTGCTAGTTCGGCTTGGCGCCAGACTTTCCACACGGGCGGTCGCACCCCGGCCACGCGGTCCGATTCCATCTACGTGCGCTGCGTGCAGCGCTAAGTTTCAATGACCGCCACGCAGAGAGTTATTTCTGTGGCGGTTATGTCTATGATTGCCCAGCGAATGACTTCATAACCAAGTTCGGAGAGAGTTTTTTCTATCCACAGGTTGTCAAATTCGTTGGGCTTTTTTAATTTTATTGTTTTTGTCGTAATCATTCTACCGTTACCGATTTTGCAAGGTTGCGTGGCTGGTCGACGTCTTTGCCCAGAAATTCAGCGATGTAATAGGCTAAGAGTTGCAACGGAACGATTGCAAGTAGTGGCGATAAGTATTCTTGAGTTTCCGGGATGCGGATTACAAAATCGAACAGGGTATTTAATTTTTCGTCTGTTGAGTTTGTAAGTGCAATCATACGTGCGTTGCGTGCTTTTGATTCTTCGCTGTTTGATAGGATTTTTTCGTAGACAGAACCCTTCATAAGGATTGATAGTACCGGCATGCTTTCGTCAAGCATTGCGATTGGGCCGTGTTTAAGTTCGCCGGCAGGATAACCCGTTGCGTTGATGTAGCTGATTTCTTTTAGTTTTAGGGCGCCTTCAAGAGCGGTTGGGTAGTTTACGCCGCGGGCGATGAAAATAAAGTCTTTGGTGTTAGCGTAATTTTTTGCACACTGCTGAATTTCTTCTTTGTGAACAAGTATTTGTTCAAGTTTTTGCGGTAATAGCATTAATTCTGTTTTGAGTGTTTGCAAAAGGTTTGTGCCTAAAGAATTTTTTACTTCTGCCATTTTTAAAGCGAGAAGGTAGAAGGATAAGAGTTGCGCCAGATAGGATTTTGTGGCAGCAACGGAAACTTCAATACCGGCGTTGACGGAAATTAGGCTGTTTGCTTCTCGCGCCATTGCCGAATCCGGGCGGTTTGTGATGATTAAAATGTGTGAACCTTTTGCTTTTGCTTGTTTTATTGCGGTTAAAGTGTCTGCGGTTTCGCCGGATTGTGAAACGCCTATTACCAGCGTATTTTCGTTCGTGACGGTTTTTCTGTAAATGTATTCGCTTGAGGCTTCGACGTCTACCGCGATATCACAGAAACTTTCAATGATGTATTTGCCGACCATTGCCGCGTGAAGTGATGTTCCGCAGGCGATTATTTGGATGCGGGTTAATTTTTTTAAAGTTTCTTGGTCGAGCTTAACTTCGTCAAGAGTAATTGGGCTATTGACTGAGTGAAGTTTTCCGGCAAGAATATTTCGCACTACGCTGGGTTGCTCGTGGATTTCTTTGAGCATGAAGTGTTTATAGCCCATTTTGCTAAGCGCAACAGGTTCCCATGGAAGGATTTCCGGGGTGAAGTTTACGGTGTTGTTGTCGGTGTCGATTAGGAGCATTTTATCTCTGGTAAGTGTTGCGATTTGATTGTCTTTCAGGTATACGGCTTTTTTCGTGTGTTTTATAATCGCCGGAACGTCGGATGCCACAAGGAATTCACCTTCGCCGACACCAACGAGTAAAGGTGCATTGCGTTTAGTGATGACCATTTTATCCGGGGCGTTTTTGTGTAGAACGCAGAGTGCAAAGGCGCCTTCGATTTCTTTTGTTGCAAGACGCACGGCTTGGGTTAAATCCCGGCAAGTAGAGTATTTTTGTGCGATAAGATGTGCGACGGTTTCGGTGTCGGTTTGAGAACGAAAAACGCAGCCTTGAGTCTCAAGTTTTGCGCGCAATTCTTTGAAGTTTTCTATTATACCGTTGTGAACGATTGCGAGTCCGCCACAGTTGCAAGTGTGTGGGTGAGCGTTTGTAACGGTTGGTGCGCCGTGGGTTGCCCAGCGAATATGTCCGATGCCAAGAGTCGGTTCACTGACTTGAGTTCGGTTTAGAAACAAAATATCCGCCAAGTTTTGAAGTTTACCTTCAGCCTTGTGAATTGATATCTTATTTTCTTCCATAAGCGCGATGCCTGATGAGTCGTAGCCTCTGTACTCCAGTTGTTTTAGTCCGTCCAATAAAATGTCTGCTGCTGATTTTTCTCCGATATATCCGACTATTCCACACATAAATTTTCTCTCCTGTTAAATGTCTGTATACTAATTATATCATTATCATAGCGATTTTTTAAAATCCTTATAAAATTTTTACTTTTCGTTGTAAACCAATTTTTTCCTCAAGTGCCATTGGATAAGGGTGAGGGTTAGTATTATGGCGAAAAGCACGTATGCCAACGCACAAGAATGCCCGACATTGAAATATTCAAATGCATTTTTGTATATTGCGTAAACCAAAACATTTGTTGCATTTTGCGGTCCGCCTTCTGTCATAAGGTAAATTAGGTCAAAAACTTGGAAAGAACTTATTGCGGTTATTATTACGACGAAAAATATTGTTGGAGAGAGCATTGGCACGGTGATATTTTTGAACGTTTGCCATTCGTTTGCACCGTCGATTTTTACTGCTTCAAAGATGGATTGGGGGATTGTTGCGAACGCGGAAAGAAAAATTACCATGTTGTAGCCGATGAGTTTCCAAACGCTTACGGCAATGAGTGACGGAAGGGCGAGTTTTGAGTCGTACAGCCAGTTAAGATGTAAGTGCAAAACGCTGTTTAAAAACCCTATGTTTGGGTCAAAAATCCATTGCCAAACGACACCGACAACTATCATTGGAGTTACAAACGGAAGAAAATATGCAACCTTAAAAAATTCGGTGCCTCGAATTTTATTTTGTAAAATGTAGGCTAAAACCAGTGGTATTATTACGCCCAAAATAGAGGTGGCTAGGGCAAAAACAACGGTGTTTAATAGAATTTGGCCGAAAACTTCGTCCGTAAATATTTCTTTGTAATTTGTCAGACCGACATATTTGATTTCACCCAATAAGTCCCATTGTGTAAAACTTAATCCAAATGAACATAAAACAGGGATTACGATAAAAATAAGTATTCCCAACAGTGCCGGCATGATGAATAACCAGGCGGTATGACTATCTTCGTTAGAAAAAATATTTTTCATAATTTTATTATAGCGCGGATTGCAACGGTGTTGTTTATTGTAACGAATGTTTAATAATATGGCAAAAAAAACTTGTTAGAGCCCTTTATTTTTGCGAATATTGTATAATAAGGATATAAGCTTGTGTTGATTACGACAAATAAGATTGATACGGTGCCACGCCACCAGGCTTTCAAAGGATCGATTCCGGGGGCGAGGTTGCCCAGGCTTAATCTCTTGAATAAGGTTAGTGCACTTGGTGATGTATTTGAAAAAGAGGGAATATTGATGCAAAAATATGAAGAGAAGTATTCACATGCGTTTGGCAAAAACGATATCAGAGGAATTTATGGCGATGATATAACGGAAAGTCTGTTTCAAAACACTGCCGTTGGGTTTGTTAATTGGTTAAAAAAACAAACCGGCAAAAATGCTTCTGATATGAAAATTACGGTCGCTATGGATGCAAGACTTCACTCGCCGGATTTAAAAAAGGCGCTTGTGGACGGATTGACTTCTCAAGATGTTAAAGTTGTGGATTTGGGGCTTGTGCCTAGTCCTATCGGATATTATTCTGAGTTTGCGATGAGAGATGTCACTTCCGCAATGGTTATAACCGCAAGTCATAATCCGTCTGAATATAACGGTTTGAAGATGACGTTTAATAAAATGACCCTTGATGAAAAACAAATTGCCCAAGTGAAAGATGAAACTTTTAAGATTTTTTCTGAAACTCCGGCAAAAGCTGATGACTCTCTGGTTAGTAAATACGATATCATTCCTGATTATATAGAAGATATGGTTTCCCGCTTTGGTAAAATCGGTGAAGGCGTAAAGGTTGTTACCGATTGTGCAAACGCCACCGGTGGAGTTGTTGCTCCGAAACTTTACAAAAAACTGGGTTGCGACGTTGTTGAACTTTATACAGAACCTGACGGACGTTTCCCTAATCACCATCCAAATCCTAGTGTTGAGGCAACGTTGAGTGATTTGAAAAAGAAAGTCGTTGAAGTCGGCGCTGATATTGGTATCGCGTTTGACGGTGACAGTGACAGAATTGGCATTGTAACTTCTGAAGGTAAAGCGCTTACCGGCGATAAATTACTTCTAATTTACGCGCAAGATATGATTGCAAAATTGAAAAATCAAGATAATTCAATCGCACCGACGGTCGTTTCAGAGGTTAAATGTTCACAAGTTCTTTTTGATACGATTAATAAAATTGGCGGGCGCTCAATTATGTGTAAAACCGGCCACGGGTATATAAAGTCCGAAATGAAATCTTCCGGCGCGCTTTTAGCGGGTGAAATGAGCGGACATACTTTCTTTAAAGATGATTATTTTGGCTACGACGACGCGGTTTATGCAGGTTGTAGAATTATAAAAATTATTTCTGAAAACAAGAAAAATAATCCGAATTTTAAAATACAAACCATGCTAAAACCGTTTGAAGAAGTATTTACGTCGGACGAAGTTCGTTACCCTTGTGCAAATAATCTTAAAAAATCAGTGCTAAACGAATTTAAAGAAATTGTTCAGAAAAATCCTGATTTGTTTGGAGATGAAATCAAAGATATTGTAACGTTGGATGGTATGCGGGTAGTTTTTGACGGCGGGTTTGCACTTATTCGTCAAAGTAATACTGAACCTGTTTTTACGTTGCGTTTTGAGGGTAAAACCGAAAAACTTTGCCGTCAGTATCAAGATGCAATGATTTCAACTCTTAACGATTGTTTAGAAAGACAAAAGGCATTGCAGGCATGATAGAAATTCTTATATTGGATGCGTTGACTCAGAAAAGTTCGACGATGTATTCTATAAAAAAACATATTGAAACTGTGTTCGCGCCTTTTATAACGCCGAGTTTTGGGGCGCTTAATCCGGCCCTTAAAAGACTTGAAAAGCAAGATTGTATTAAGTCCGGCAAGCTTATGTCTGAAGGCGGAAAACTTTCGATTTACTACTCAATTACCGGCAAAGGTCGCGAGGAACTCGTTAATTTGTTATTGGCGGATATGAGCGCTAACCCTTCTCAGTTTTTTCTCAGTGCTCGGCTAAAATTAATCATGGCGCACCATCTTTCTTCTGATGAAAAGAAAAGACTTTTTCTGATTATCAAATCTCTTGCCTTGAAGTTCAAAAATCAGGCGGAAGGATGCCGAGATAAGCGCGGTTTTTATTACAACATAATGATTGATAATATCGCTTGTGAATATGCAAATCTTGTTACTGCAGTTCAAGCCTTGGAGAAAGATAATGCCCGCAATAGTTAGTGATGTCGTTAAAAATTCAATCGCCGAAGAAATCGAGATAGCAAAAGGGGACGTTGTTCTCTCGATAGATGAAACTCCAATGTTAGATATGATTGATTATAATTTTTTGTGCAAGTCGGATTTTCTTACTCTAGAAGTTCAAAAAGCGGGTACGGAAGATATTGAAATCATAGAAATCGAAAAAGATTACGACGAGGACTTGGGGATAATTTTTGAAAGCGCGGTTTTTGATAAAATTAAACCTTGTTTGAACAAATGTATTTTTTGTTTTGTCGATCAACAACCCAAAGGTCTTCGCCAAACTTTGTACATCAAAGATGATGACTACAGGCTTTCGTACTTGCAAGGAACGTATATAACGCTTACGAATTTTACGGATAAGGATAAAGAACGTATTGCGCGTATGCACTTGGGGCCGTTTTATGTTTCTGTGCATACAACTAACCCTGAGTTGCGCGTAAAAATGCTTAGAAATCCTAATGCCGGGAGAATTATGGAGCATTTATCCTGGTTCAGAAAAAATAAAATTCCGTTCCACGCGCAAATAGTTCTTTGTCCGGGCTGGAATGATGGGGCAGAACTTGAGCGAACTTTAAAAGATTTATCAAGTTTCAAAACAAACTTGTTATCAGTTGCGATTGTACCTGTAGGAGTTACGCAGTTTCGTGAGGAAAAACTTGTTCAGGTTGATGTTCAAGTCGCTCGTCAAACCATCGAAATAGCTTCGAAATATAAAAAGGTTTGTTGTTCGGATGAATTTTTCTTGCTTGCTGGTATGGAAATTCCTGATAAAAAATATTACGGTGATTTTGGTCAACTGGATGATGGCGTTGGCTCGATCAGGTATCTGTTGGAGAATTTTAAAGCTTGCAAATTACCTAAAAAGCTTGCACGGCCTTTAAAACTGGCTTTCGCGACGTCGTATGCTGCAAAAGATGCGTTTTTTGAAATAGCTGAAACCTTGAATAAAATCGAGAATTTAACAGTAACCATACATCCCGTAAAATCGCGTTATTGGGGTGAAAATATTACTGTTGCGGGCTTAATAACGTCCGATGATTTGATTGAAACTGTTAAGGATGTTGAGGCTGATTTTGTTGTAATTCCGGGGATTATGTTGAAACCGTATAGCGAGGATTTTTTGGACGGTAATAACTTAGATTATGTCCGCGCTAAAACCGGCAAAAAGTTTATAGTTAATACCCAAAAATACAAGCTTGATGAGGTTGTTGGGTTGTTCGCCTTAGGCAAGGTGAACCTCGCCTAAGGCGGGTTAATAGGTTATTCGTTTTCAACGAGTTAAACGGTTAAATGGGAATAATGTAATAAACAATGGTAAAATCGCGGCGTCTTAACATTATTTATTTCCATAACCCCATTTAACTTTTTAACCTTTAAACCTTTTAACACATTCCCCTCTTGACAAAATC
>JAZUCM010000068.1:0-4802 GCA_045639085.1 Candidatus Gastranaerophilus bacterium | reverse complement strand
ACCACCAAAATCTTTAAAAATCAAGTATAATTTCTTAGCTTTTTAAGCTTTAATATTTTTATTGTCCGAACAAAAATTCGCGATAAGGAACGTGAGCACTCTGCCGAGGCAAACAATCCAGTGAATTGTTTGCCGAGAGGGATTGAGAGTGGCGTATTAGACAGCGAGCCGTTTTGCCCTGCTTGCCACACGCGGTGTGTCAACACCGGCAAAACGGCGGAGAACTGCTTTTGCATGGATTAAACTGAGATTTGCCGCTTAGAGCAAGTCGTATTGGCGTTTAATTTCTTGAATATCTTGCCACATAAGCCATTTAGGACTGCCTTTTTCGCGCGAGTCGTTTCTTAATAGATATGACGGGTGGAAAATTGGCATCATTTTTGAGCCGTACGGGCCGTCGAACCATTTGCCGCGAACTTTTGTTATTCCTGAATATTGTGGGAGCATGGAGTTTAGCGCTACGCCACCGCAAAGAAGAATTATTTTAGGCTGTAGAATTTCTAATTGTGCGTCGAGGTATTCTCGGCAGGCGGCTTTTTCTTCTGGTAAAGGGTTGCGATTGTCGGGTGGACGGCATTTTAAGGTGTTGCAGATGTAGACGTCTTTTTCGCGAGATAATCCGACCGATGCAAAAATTCGGTCTAAAAGTTGGCCGGCTTTGCCGACAAAAGGTTTGGCTTTTTGATCTTCCCAGTAGCCGGGTGCTTCGCCGATGAGTACGAGTTTGTGGTTAGGAACTCCGTCTGCAAAGACTATGTTTGTGCGTGTTGAGTGGAGCGCACATTTTTGGCAGGATAAACATTTTTCTTTGATTTTTAAAAGTTTTTGTTCCATTATTTAACCAAAAAATCAGTGTTTTCGATTCTCGCTGCAAAGTAAGGTTTGTCCTTGTCAGACTCTTTGAGGAAGATTACAAACGAGTTGTCAAAGTTGAATTGGCGGCTTTTATCAGGTGCGAGCGACATTGTGACAACTCCGATAACGGCTTCGCTTTTTAGGCGACCGCCTTTGTTGTTCAGATTGAATTTTATTGTCTGAAGCGCTTGTGTGATTTTTTTGTTTGTACCGATAATTTGTTTGTTGCAAAGTTCGTCATAAGAAATTGTTTTTTCCAGATTGATGTTCGGGATTTTCAATGTGTCTTGCGGATTAAATTTTTCCGGGGTAGAATTGTTTTTTATGTAGGTGTATAATTCGTCGAAAGAACTGTCGCGATCGGTTTTATATAAAATGACATCTTCGTTTTCTCTTGTTAGAAGTTTTATTGCATATTCATTATCGTTGTAGAAAAGGATTTCGGCGTTCTTTTTTATTTTGTAGTCGGTGTTTTTGTTGATGCCGAAATATTTTACGTTTTCGGTTGAGCCGGCAAAGGGTTGTGGTTCAAGCACATCGAATGCGTGCAAGAAAGAAAAATCTTTTTTCAACATTGCATAGAAAAGGTATCCGTCTTTGACGTTCCAGTCGATTTTATCCAGGACATCACTTTTTTCGTTGAATTTTTTCTTGATGGATTTTTCGATATTTTTTTTGAGTTTTTTGTTGATTTTGCCTTGGGTTTTGTAGTAGGAATTTTCTGACAAAACGTCGGTTGAGTAGAGGCGTTTGTTTAATTCGTTTGCGATAGGGGGATTTCCGCCGACGAGTTCTACCGGTTGGCCGTTTGTGAATTTATCCATAAAATCGTTCCATACGAGTTGGAACGTAACGCACCAGACTGAATTTTTCAGTGATTCGTAGTTTTGAATCTCCTCGATAGCTGGTGGGTACTTTGTTTTGTTGAAAAATGGGAAGCTAAATCCGCTTAACAATAGACTTGCACTTATTAAACTTCCTACGGTAAAAACGGTTGTGACTTTTCTCATACTAACTCCTTATATAACAAGATTTTAGCATGAAAAATGTGTTATGACAACTGCCTGTCGAAGGGGGCAAAGCCCCCTTGTTTATTGTGGTTTGTTAAAAGTTATCTCGTCGTTATGAACGTCGATTACGATTTCATCGCCCTTGAGGAAGTTTTGGGATAAAAGCAATTTTGAAAGTGGATTTTCGACGAGTTGACGAATGGTTCGTTTGAGCGGTCTTGCGCCGTAGATTGGGTTGAAACCGCGTTGCGCGAGGAATTCCCGTGCGTCTTCCGTTATCATTAAGTCAATTTCTTGTGTGGAGAGAAGTTTGCGTAAATATTCCATTTGAATATCGACGATTTTTGCCAGTTGTTGAAGGGTTAGGGCTTTGAAGAAAATTGTTTCGTCGATACGGTTTAGAAACTCCGGTTTGAAATGAGCTTTCAAAAGTTCGTTAATAGAATCTTTTGTCTTGTCGAATTCATCCTGTGAAAGCATTGAATTTAGGGAGTTTTCGAGGATAATATTGCTGCCGATATTGCTTGTCATAATGATTAGAGTGTTTTTGAAATCGACAGTGCGGCCTTTTGCATCTGTTAGTCGGCCGTCGTCAAAGATTTGCAACATAATGTTGAAAACGTCAGGATGCGCTTTTTCGATTTCGTCAAAAAGTACGACGGAATACGGTTTGCGGCGAACGGCTTCTGTAAGTTGTCCACCTTCTTCGTAGCCGATGTATCCGGGAGGTGCTCCGACAAGGCGTGCAACGTTGTGTTTTTCCATATATTCGGACATATCTATTCTGATAAGAGCGTCTTCGTCGTTGAACATAAATTCAGCGAGTGCTTTTGCGAGCTCTGTTTTCCCAACGCCTGTTGGCCCAAGGAAAAGGAAGGTTCCGATTGGGCGTTTCGGGTCTTTAAGGCCGGAGCGTGCGCGGCGAATCGCATCAGAAACAGTCTCAACTGCTTCATCTTGGCCGATTAAGCGGTTGTGTAAAATTTCTTCCATGTGAATAAGTTTTTGTTTTTCGCTTTCAACCAGTTTGTTGACAGGAATGCCGGTCCATTTGCTTACGACATTTGCGATGTCTTCGTCGGTAATTTCTTCTTTGAGAAGTTTGCTGCCGGATTGTTCTTTGTGCTGGATTGAGTTTAATTGCTTTTGCAGCTCGAGAAGTTTGCCGTACTTGAGTTCAGCTGCGGTTTGAAGATCTGTGTTGCGTTCTGCCTCTTCGATTTTTTGTTTGGTTTCTTCGATTTGTTCTTTTATGCCGGCTTCTCCTGTAATTGAAGCTTTTTCGCTTTCCCACTGTTTTTTCAAAACGTCAATTTTTTCGGTCAACTCGTTGATTTGGGCCGAAATTTCGTTGATTTTTGCTTGGACTTCAGCGTTGTCATTTTCTTTTTTTAGGGCTTCGCGTTCGATTTCCAGTTGAATTTTTTGACGTGAAAGGATGTCTATTTCTTCCGGCATGGAATCTATTTGGATACGCAAAGAGGATGCTGCCTCGTCGATGAGGTCGATAGCTTTGTCCGGCAGAAATCTATCTGTAATGTAGCGGTCGGAAAGTTTGACCGCATCTATAAGTGCGCTGTCGAGGATTCGGACGCCGTGGTGAACTTCGTATTTTTCTTTAAGTCCGCGCAGAATGCTTATAGTGTCTTCAATAGACGGTTCGTTGACCACAATCGGCTGAATCCTGCGTACGAGTGCGGCATCTCTTTCGATGTATTTGCGGTATTCATTGATTGTGGTTGCGCCGATTGTTCTTAAAACGCCGCGTGCGAGCATTGGTTTTAAGAGGTTTCCGGCGTCCATTGCTCCTTCTGATGCGCCGGCACCGACGACCATGTGCAGTTCGTCGATGAACATAACGATTTCGCCGTTAGAGTTTTCTACCTCTTTCAACACGGCTTTGAGCCGTTCTTCAAATTCGCCCTTGTATTTCGCTCCGGCGATTAGTGCGCCGAGGTCAAGCGATACAAGTTTAACATCTTTTAAGCTTTCCGGCACATCTCCGCGAACAATACGTTGCGCGAGACCTTCAATAATAGCGGTTTTGCCGACTCCGGGTTCGCCGATAAGCACAGGGTTGTTTTTTGTGCGACGGTTTAAAACTTGCACAATCCGACGGATTTCTTCGTCGCGTCCAATAACGGGATCAAGTTTGCCTTTGCGCGCAAGTGCGGTCAAATCAGTTGAATATTTTTCTAAAGCCTTTAAATTTTCTTCTGCGTTTTTATTGTCCACTTTTTTATTCCCCCTTATTTTTTTCATTGCGTTCATAACAGTGTTGGCGTTGACGCGGTGTTTCTGTAATAGGTTGTAGACGTTGGTATTTTCGACTTTTGTCATTGCTAATAAAATCAAGTCTATACCTACGAATTCGTCTTTAAACTCTTGAATGAGATCTTGGGCTTTGTTTAGGATTGAAAATGTATCTTTTGCAAGCATTAATTGTGCTGTATTTACATAGCTAACGGTCGGAAACGCTTTTATTGCGGCCATCAAGTCGTCGATGAAGTTTTGGTTAAGAAGTTTTAATTCATTCATATAGGTTTTGGCCATTCCGTCGTCTTTTATGCAGGCAAGAAGAATGTGTTCCGGGTGTATTTCCGGGTTTTTATATTGCGCGGAAAGGTTGAGCGCGCTTGCTATAATCTCGTTGGAAAGGTTTGTAAATTTTTCTAAGTTCAACATAATTTTGTCCTCTTGATTATATTTTAACGATGATTTGTGTAAAATCAGTTTTTTTTAATTATTAATTAATGTTTTCACCACAGCGCAAAACGCGCTGAGGTTGGTTAAAAGGTTAAAAGGTTCGTTAAGCCGCCGAAGGCGGCGAGGGAATGGGATGTTCATTTGCGACATGTTAAAAGGTTAAAAGGTTAAAAAGTTAAAAGGGTTTATGGAAATAAATAAAGTTAAAACGCCGCGATTTTATCATTGTTA
>JAZUCM010000067.1:0-7651 GCA_045639085.1 Candidatus Gastranaerophilus bacterium | reverse complement strand
CTTTACTCAGGCCTTCCGTTAGAAAAGCTTCCGCAGCGGTGTCTTTTGTTGTTGTAACTGAACCGTCAGTGTTTGTTCCTTCGTATTCGCCGTAACCGTTCAACTGTGGCATCATTGCGATGGCTTGAGATAAGCGGGCGTATAAGGTCTTGCGCTGCGTGTTCCAAGTACGTTCGTTAATGTTCGCCATCAAGCTTGGCAGAGTGATTGCGGCAACGACACCGATGATTGTCAATGATAGCAATATTTCTGCCATAGTAAATCCAAGATTTTTACTCATGTTTACCTCCGATTATTCTTATACATGTATTCTACCATATTTTCTTGTGTTTTTCAAGTGGTGTTATAGTATAATATTCATCGGAGGTAGCAATATTGTTAAAACGGAACACTGAAACCAAGTATCATCAGGACTTTGAGGGAGGCAGAGCTCGGGTTAGTAAAATCTCACACGGGTCGGTACGTGTATAAGAGCCGGCTTAGCCGGCCCCCCTACCCCCTATTGAACTTCTCATTTTTTTATTGTAGTTTAATTTAATCATACTTTCATTATGCACTATGACGGGGATTTTGTCAAGGGGGGAACGTGTTAAAAGTGTGTAGGATGGGTTGGACATTCTTCATCCAACCCATCCTACTTCTTTCTTGATCACTTGATCACTGCAGCCTTGGTCACTGCCTTTCGCCTTAGGCGAAACGTCCTACGCTATTTCCCAACGGCCACAAGTTCCACCCCAACGCGCAATAATATTTCCTTTAATATCTTTGATGTTTTCAACACGCTGAAGTTCGTCCGTTCCCTCAACAATTGTGATAACTTCGCAATTGTTAGAACAGCCGTTACAATCACAAGTTATGGATGAAAAATGCATATCGCCAACTTCCCATCCCTTAAACTTAGTTGCGACCTCTGTGTATTGGTGATTTTCCATAGCAAGCAAAGCAGCACCAATCGCCCCCATCGTTTGGTGATGGTTCGGAACGATAATCTCTGTGCCTAAAGCTTCCTCAAACGCTTTCACCATGCCGGTATTTGTCGCAACACCACCTTGGAATGTTATTGTCGGAAGAAGTTCTTTGCCCAACGCCAAATTACTCAAATAGTTTCTTACAAGCGCCTGACAAAGCCCGTATAGCAAATCTTCCACAGGATAGCCAAGTTGTTGTTTGTGGATAAGGTCACTTTCTGCAAAAACCCCGCAACGCCCCGCGATACGCGCCGGATTGGTAGATTTCAGTGCAGTTTCACCAAATTTTTCAATAGGGACGTTCAATCTTTGCGCCTGGTGATCAAGAAAACTTCCCGTACCAGCAGCACAAACCGTGTTCATCGCAAAATCGGTTACAATACCGTCACGAAGAATAATGATTTTACTATCCTGTCCACCGATTTCAAGAATCGTTTGAACTCCGGGAACATTGACACTGGCCGCAACCGCGTGCGCCGTAATTTCATTTTTTACGACATCAGCCCCAACCAACGCACCGGCAAGATTACGCCCGGAACCTGTCGTTCCGACGCCCATCACTGTATAGTCCGTAAGTTTTTTATCATACAACTGTTTAAGCCCGTTCTGCACTGCCATAACAGGTTTTCCGGCTGTTTTCAACATAACACTGTCGACATATTTACCTTTTTCGTCGACTAGTGCAAGTTTCGTCGTTACAGAACCTACATCAATCCCTAAATATACTGTTAAACTCATTTTATTTTCCTTCTTTTTTGTTTACACGTTTGGCAAATCACCCTTAACCACGGCGATTTCACTGCAACCAAGTTCGAACGCATCGTGAAGAACTTGAATAGCTTTTTTGGTATCTTCTTTATTAACCAAACAACTGATTTTGATTTCACTTGTGGCAATCATTCTGATATTAATATTGGCATTCGCAAGCGCCTTGAACATTGTAGACGCAATCCCCGGACGCCCAATCATGCCGGCACCTACAACCGAAACTTTTGAAATATCTGTATTAACCTCTACTTTAGAAAAATTCCAACTGTTTTTTAACGCATTGAGAATTTCAGACGCTTTTGGCGCGTCATCAGCAGAAATAGTAAACGCAATGTCGTTAGTGTTTGCGATTTTATCAGCGTAAGATTGAATAATCATATCAACTGAGATCTTGCACTCTGCCAAGGCAGAAAATATCGTCGCCGCAACGCCGGGTTTATCAGGCACCCCACAAACAACAACTCTGGCTTGTGATGTGTCTGCGGCAATACCTGTAACTGCTTTATTTATTTCCATTTTATCAACTCCTAATATTAAAGTGCCCAAATTATCGAGCTTAAAACTACTTCTAACCCTAAGTTCAACCCCATGAACCTTAGCCGCCTCAACACTGCGCGGATGAAGAACATTTGCTCCTGCCTGCGCAAGTTCGAGCATCTCCTCATAAGAAACTTGTTCCAACCTTGATGCATTCGGAACGATACGAGGATCGGTTGTATAAACACCTTCAACATCCGTATAAATGTCGCAACGTTTAGCCTTCAATGCAGCGGCAAGGGCAACCGCTGAAATATCAGAGCCGCCACGGCCTAAAGTCGTGATTTCGTTATTCTCCGTCACGCCCTGAAAACCGGCAACAACAATAATCTTACCGTCTGCCAAATCTTTTTCCAAACGCGTAGTATCAATATCCGTAATACGCGCTTTCATGTGAACATTTTCGGTATGAATACCGATTTGCATCGCATTCAAACTCTCAGCCTCGTATCCTTGCGCCTGAATAGCAATGGCCAAAAGCGCAATCGAAACGCCTTCGCCCGTTGATAGCAACATATCCATTTCACGTTCAGACGGACTTGGGCTTAAATCTTTTGCCATTTTAACCAAATAATCTGTCGTATGTCCCATAGCTGAAACAACGACCACTACGTCATTTCCGTTTTCTTTCTCTCGAATAACGGCACGCGCCACATTCTTTATTTTCTCAACATCCGCTACCGATGTTCCGCCGAATTTTTGAACTACGATATTTCTTTTCAACTTGTCTAAATCCTCGTCAAATTAATGTTTCATCTTCTCTAATAAAGAATCTCTTTCATTAGCATACAAAAAAGTTGAATTTTTCTCAAGTTTTTCCGCCAATTTTAAAAGTTCCTTAACATTATATTCTGCACTGCGCTCATTTAATACTCGAAATCCGGTATAAAACAAACAATTTTCCAAATACTGGTCTTCCGGAAAAAACTTCAACGCCTTGCGAATTTTAAACCGCGCATCTTCATAACGCTCACGCTCCATCAAAAATCCCACATAATCTTTATACGCATTATAATTGTTAGGATTTTTCTCAATAGTAAGCGCAAAATACTTGTCAGCTTTGTAATCATCAGCCAACTCACAATAAATTTTTGCCATAAGGTAATACACAATAGGCAATTTTAATGTAACTTGCAACGCTTTACGGAAAAATTCTTCTGCCTTAATTAAATTATGGATTTTATAATTCCAAACGCCCAAAAGCATATATGTTACGGCCTTACGCTCGTTGTCAACTTCGCTCTCTACATCAGCACTCATAAGTTGAACAATTTCTTCCTTGCCTTCGATTTTATCCAACAAAATCTCGCAGATTAAAATTTTCATATCAACAGTTTTGTCCTGTTGAAACTCTAAAACTTTCCGATACGCCTCAAGCGCAGAAGCAAAATCCTCTTTATACATGCAAATATTTGCCCGGGAAAAATACAACGATGCATCAAATAATTCCTCATCCTCAGCTTTTTTAATCCATGCCAACGCCTCATCATTTTTATCTTGCAAATGATGGATTTCCGCAATCAGCAAATATGCAGGCAAAAAATATTTATTGGTTTTCAGCGTTTGCAAGGAAAGCTTAAACGCCTCGCCATAATCTTGTTTTAATTTTTTAAGTTTGGCGTATTCGTACAAATGCGCAGTATTTGGCGCCAATTTGACCAATAACGAAAGCCTCGTCTCCGCGCGTTCGTAATCCTCAAACATAATATCAATTGTCGCAATAAGAAAAAGAGCGTTTAAATTATGCGAATCCAAAGAAAACGCCTTAACCAACTCAATACGAGCTTTTTCAAATTTTTCAAGCCTATACAAAGCCATTCCATAGCCGGTTATAACTTCTGAATCCGCCTTAAAAACTTTCACTCCGCGCTCAAAAGTTCGACACGCCCCCTCATTATCGTGTGCAGAAAGCTGTGCATAACCCAGCCGCATAAACAAATCCTTCTGAATCGGGTTCAAATTAAGCGCTTTTTGAAAATAGTTTGCTGCCTTTTCAAAATCATGCCGGATTTCGTACAAATAACCCAAAGTCCTATACACAACTTCACTTGCCGGATGAAGTTCTTCCGCCTCAAGCAAAAGAGTTTCTGCCTCTTCAATTTTATTACGTCTGAGGAGTTTCAAAGCCTTATTTACTTGTGCAACAGAAGGCATCGCACCTGACGGTGATAACTTTTTATACTCATCAATGCTGTCACTAATCTGCCTGATATGTTCTATAATCTTTTTTAAGTAGTCAAACAATCCGCCACCTCTCTGAACGCACCGTTTCCGCAAGTTTTTTCCGTAACTTGAATACCTTCAACCGCCTTAACTTTTAAAGGTGCATGCGGTAAAGTTACTTTATATTTTGCATATTCCAAACATTCCAAATCGTTTACATCGTCCCCAATATAAACATATTCCTCTTGTGAAAGATTGTAACGTTCCAATATACTTTTCAAAACATCAATCTTAACCCTGATAAATTGATGAACTTCTTCTATCTGAAACTTTTTAGCCAATAATTCAATCGCCCCATTGCCCTCACCTGATATAATTCCCAGCTTAAATCCGGCTTTTTTCAACAATGACATTGCCATCACATCCTGGAAATTAATTCTTCGAGTCAGTTCTCCCGAATCCGAAATGTAAACACAACCATCCGTCATAACCCCATCAAAATCAGTAATTACCATTTTTATTGTTTTTGGCAGTAATATTTTTGACATAATTCCAAATTCCTTATATGCTATGTATAATAGCACAAATTCAAGGAGTTGTAAAAAATGTTTCTATTCTACATAAATCTTAGCATCATCATAATTTTAATTATCTGTTTTTACCTAACGCGCAAAACAAACACACGTCTTGCGAAAATGAACGATTACCTAGGAATAGTCACTAACACCATAGATTCCGTGCGTTACGGGAACCTATCAACAAAAATCGAGCCCCTACGCCACCCCGGTAACGCAAACTACAAAAGCGTTGCCGAAAGTATTAACCGTATGGTCGAAACCCTCAACGACAGAGAAAAAATGATCGTCGAATATCAATCAGAACTCATGCGCCAAAATACACTCCTCGAAACAGTAATCAACTCCCTATCAGACGGCATTCTTATTATTAACGAAAAAAATTCAATCCTAAAAACTACCCCAAAAATTGATAACTGGTTCGGCCTGGCACACCACGATTTAATAGGAAAATCCGTTCTTGAATTCATCGAAATCGACGAGAAAACAAATCTTCACAACGCAGAAAAAACAAATGTTTTTATCAAACACAACCCAAATAAAAACTATCAACTAAGTTCCATAAAACTCTCCGTCGACGAGAAAAAACGCTACGTTCTTCTTATAACAGATATCACAAACGAAAAACAACTTGAAAGTATTAAAGAAGATTTCATCGCAACTCTAACGCACGATTTGAAAGTTCCAATTGTCGCTGAAAGCAATGTGATAAATTTTCTTCTTGAAGGCAAATTTGGCGAAATCTCCGAAAAACAAAAAATCGCACTCGAAGGAATGAAAAAATCAAACCGCGAACTCGTCAACCTTGTTCAAATCATCCTCGAAACGTACAAAATCAAAGAGACCGGCATAAAACTCTACAAAGAAAACATTTTGTTAAATGAATTCCTAACGGAAATCACAAACGAAATGCGCCCGATCGCAGCTCTTTCTCAAATAAAAATTAACTTTACCCCTCCAAAAAATAATATAAAAATCTATGCCGATAAACTTCAAATAACACGCGTCATCAAAAATTTAATTTCCAACGCAATACTTCATAGCGCTTCCAGCAAAACAATCGACATCACCAGCGGCGAAATCCCGGGATTTGTAACAATCTCCGTAACCGACTACGGACAAGGCATTCCTAAAGAAGAAATACCGCTAATTTTTAACAAATACTATTCTTCATCAAAAAAATTTCGCAAAATCGGAACAGGTCTGGGGCTCTACCTCTCACAAGAAATCGTAAACGCGCACAACGGAGAAATCAACGTTACCAGTGTCGAAAATGTTAAAACCGAATTCAGCATAAAAATCCCGGTATAATCGTGGCACTAAAATTGCTCAGGCAAACTACGCAACGACTTCTTCCGTAATCACTGCAACTTCTTGATGGATAATTTTATCTTCAGGCTTATCAACATTTGCTTGTTTATAAGATTTCTTCACATTATCCAACTTTTGAGCCATCGCCGCTTTTGCTTTTTCATTATTAATGCGTCTTTGGTTGACAATATTCATCTGCAAATCTTTAACTTCCTTGAAGTTTTCAGCAGTTTTTCTCTGTTTTTTTGCGCTGTGGTCAAATGCGTGAGCAAGCGCTCCAATTGCAACCGCAAACGGTGCAAGCGCTAATGCATATTTACCGGCACTCTTCACTGAAGAAGGTGCATTGTGCGCTAAATTTTTAACTCCGGAAGCTAAAGAATCTACAAACGAATTTTTATTAAATTTTTCACCGAATTTTGTCAAACTTTTCTGCATCGTAACAACCGTATTTGGATGAATCTTATCAACCAATGATGAAAAGGCTTTCGGAACATAATGTGCAGCCGCAAACGCAGCACCGATTGTACCAATCATCGTCGTACCAGGATGCTTTCTTTCAAAATTTCTCATTCCTTCAGAATTTTCGGAAAGTTTACGTTTCGCAAAAACTGTACCGTCAATAATCGCAAAAAGTCCAGCCAATTCTAACGCACCGGCAATTCCGACAGCAGTTCTGGCTGCAGGCCCTTTCAAATTCTTACCGACAGTATTGAAAAACTTTGTAGTAACCGCTTTTGGTGCACTTTCTGCGAGGTCCTTACCGACCATTTTACCAGTCATACCGCGAGAGGCAAGTGCTGATTGCAACCCACACAAAACAGGAATTGATGCAATCAAGCCGGCATTAATAAACGAATGTTTTTTATCATTAGTCTGAATCGCCGCCGCTTCGCGTGCCAAAATAGCGACCTGCTTATCATTCAACGCCAACACCGCATCTTCTCGGCGTCTAATTTCAGCCTCACGAGCCTTACGTGCCTTTGATTTACCGAACTCCAAACCGCTATTTAATGCTTGAATTTGCATATACACACCTTCCATTAGTTACCTTATTATAACAAGATAAAACTTGTGAGTAAATTTTTTTGCCAAAATAATGACAAATTCTTCATAAAACGTTACATTATATCACAAAACCAAAGACTGGTTTTTATTCGGAGTTAATAAGTGAATAGGTGAATAAGACAATATGAAGTGGTCCCCAAAACCTGGACACAAATTAAGCAGCCAATAAAAAATCTCTGTATCTGCACGGAGACAGTTTATTTTTGTTCCACTGTGGCCTATTGTTATAGATTAGCACGTATTTATTAACAAGGTCAATAA
>JAZUCM010000066.1:0-9544 GCA_045639085.1 Candidatus Gastranaerophilus bacterium | reverse complement strand
GCCGCGCTCACATCCGTTCGCTCGCAATGACGCAATGTGCATTCACAATGGCCGACCGGCTGAGCCGGCTCCATACACTGGACCCGTGCAAGACTTTAGCGTTTACCATGGCAGAGATACTACTTTCTCTCACAATCATCGGCGTGGTTGCCGCAATCACTCTGCCAAGCTTGATGGCAAACATCAATGAACGAACTTGGAACACCCAACGCAAAGCTTTGTACGCCCGCATGAGTCAGGCGCGTTCAATTATGCCGCAAATGGGTGGATATGGAAAGGTTACCGAAGAAGGCGGAAGTCTCACGGAAGATACAGCTGCTGAGGCATTTTTGACAGAAGGCCTTTCAAAAGTTCTGAAAATCAATAATATCTGCGACAGCGAACATCTTGCGGATTGTGGCGTTCCTTCGTCTTACACTAATATGGCCGGCTCTACAATTACTTGGCCAACAACAATCGGCGCTTGGAATGACCATTTTGTAAACTTTTCATTCGTGGGTAGTGGTTGGGGTGCAGATGGTACTGATGCACACTACTCGTACTCTCAACCAAACACAAAGGCTGCAGCATTTGAAACCCAAAATGGTGAAACAATTGCACTTTATTACAATCCAAATTGTAAGGATAATGCAGGCGATGTGTGGCATTATTCTCAAGGAAGAATGTGTGCAAATTTTGTCTATGACCTAAATGGAAATAAGGGGCCAAACATGGTCGGTAAAGACATAGGTTTTATCACTGCACTTTATAATAATGATACAAATATTGTAGCTCCAATGCCACTTTCAACTAACGCGAAAAGCGGAGCAACAATGGCACAAACAGCGGCCTCAGCAGCTTGTACGGAACAAGATCCTAACTCAAGAATACCAAACATTGACGAACTTACCTCAATGTACTACAATAAGAACCTTGTTGGAATCTCGTCCGGTCACTTTTGGTCCGGCTTCGTTGTTTCTGCTGGTTCGGCTTGGGCCCAGAATTTCTACGCGGGCAATCGCGGCCCGTGCGCGCGGTCCGATTCCCGCTACGTGCGCTGCGTGCAGCGCTAGGCTAGGCGGCTATTCTTTATCTGGGTGGAGTCTTCGGATTCCGCCCACCTTTTTGTTTTACTTTTTGTTTGTTTGTGGTAGAATTGTTTCATTAGAGAGTAATAGATTATAAGGGGTATAAGTATGACAAAGAAGATTGCTTTTTTATTCCCGGGGCAGGGTTCTCAGGCTGTTGGTATGGGAAAAGACCTTTGGGAAAATTTTGAGAGCGCAAAACAGGTTTTTGATTGCGCAGATACGGTATTGAGCAAGAGCGTTTCTACTCTTTGCTTTGAGGGGCCGGAAGAAAACCTTAAACAAACGGTTAACACTCAGCCTTGTATCGTTGCAATGTCAATTGCGGCGTTAGAGGCGTTTAAGTCAAAGATGGATGTTCAGCCGAGTTTCGTTGCAGGGCATTCATTGGGTGAATATTGCGCTATGTACGCCGCTGGTGTTATGAGTTTGGAAAATACTTTCAAAGCTATTCAAAAACGTGCTGATTTGATGAATGAATCTGCGGTTCAAAGTGGAGGTAACGGCGCAATGGCTGCGGTTTTGAATGCGTCAGAAGAACAGTTGAAGGCCGCGCTTGAAGAAGGTTCTAAGGTCGGATATGTTGATGTTGCAAACTATAATTCTCCGGCGCAGGTCGTTTTGACAGGTGCAAAAGATGCCGTTGAAAAAGCAAGTGAATTTTTGCTTGCAAACGGTGTCAGACGTGTTGTTCCGTTGGCGGTCTCAGGTGCGTTCCATTCCAAATTTATGGAAAAAGCGGCTGATGGGTTTGCCGAGTTCGCATCTTCACTGGAACTTAGCAATGCGCAAATCCCGGTTATTACAAACGTTGATGCGCAAATGACTTCTGCGGCTGAAGATTTTAGAGCGAAAATGCCAAAACAAATTTGTTCATCTGTTTACTGGACTCAAACTATTGAAAAAATGGTTGCAGAAGGCGTTGAATATTTTGTTGAAATCGGTCCGGGTAAGGTTCTTGCCGGGTTGAACAAGAAAATTGCGCCTGAGGCGAAAATTTATAACGTGTTTGATGTGGCGTCGTTAGAGGCGACTGTTGAGGCGTTGAAATCAGAATTGATGTGTGAAGTTTAATAAAGAAAGAGGAAAAAATGTCAGAAAAATTAGCATTAGTAACGGGCGGTTCACGCGGTATTGGTAAGGCATGTGCATTAGAACTTGCAAAAGCGGGTTATGATGTGGTTATTAATTATGCGGGTAACGTTGAGGCTGCAAATAGAACGGTCGAAGAAATCAAAGCGTTGGGTGTTGACTCTGCTGCGTACAGATTTGATGTTTCAAATCAGGAAGAAGTTGAGGCAAGTGTTGCTCAAATCGTTGAAAAATACGGTAGAATTGACGTTTTGGTGAATAATGCCGGTATTACTCGTGACGGTTTGTTTATGAGAATGTCTGCCGAAAACTGGAACGCGGTAATTAATACAAACCTTTCAAGCGCATTTTACGTTTCACAACCTGTTGTTAAGGTTATGATGAAACAAAGAAGTGGTGCTATTGTGAATATGGCGAGTGTCGTCGGTGTTTCAGGTAATGCGGGCCAAGCAAACTATTCAGCGGCAAAGGCCGGTTTGATCGGTTTGACAAAAACATTGGCGAAAGAACTTGGTTCTCGCGGTATTAGAGTCAACGCGATTGCTCCCGGTTTTATTAATACGGACATGACAAAAGATTTGGATACATCCAAATTTACAGATTTTATTCCGTTGAAACGTCTTGGTGAGCCGGAAGATATTGCAAAAGCTGTTAAATTTTTGGCGGCGGATGCAACTTATGTAACCGGCCAAGTCTTAGAAGTCGACGGTGGGTTGATAATCTAAGTTTTATTAGAAAATAAAACAAATTTTTATTTTTTAATATTAAAAAAGCGGGTTGAAAACTCGCTTTTTTTTCGCTATGATTTTCTTATGAAAGAATTTGATTTTTATATTGTGCCGACTCCGATTGGCAATCTTGGAGATATGACGTTCAGGGCCGTTGAGGTGCTGAAAAATGTTGATTTAATCGCGTGTGAGGATAGTCGCGTTACGCAAAAATTGCTGAATCATTTCGAGATTAAGACAAAATGTATTTCATATCACAAGTTTAACGAGCGTGAGCGGGTGGAGTTTATCTTGGGTGAAATCCGTTCGGGCAAAAGGGTTGCTCTTGTGTCTGATGCCGGGACTCCTTTGTTTTGTGATCCGGGGGCGGTTTTGGTTAAGGAGTTGCGTAAAAATGGTATCGCAATTACGTCGTTAGCCGGTGCGAATGCGCTTGCAACCTTTCTTTCCGCGGTGTCACGTAGCGGCGAAGATTTTCTTTTTGCGGGCTTTTTGCCTAAGTCTCAGGCGCAAATGGAAGAGTTGTTCAAAAAATATGCGGATACGGATTTAGCATTTTACGAGTCGCCAAATAGGATTCTTAAAACTCTTGAGGTTTTAAAAGGGGTGCGTCCTGGGGCTAAAGTGGCGGTTGGGCGTGAATTGACCAAGGTTTTTGAAGAGATTGTTGTCGATAATGTTGCAAATATTTTGAAATATTATGAAGAACACGTTTTGAAAGGTGAAATCGTTGCGCTTGTTTTTCGTGATGAAGTTGTTTCCGATAACGGGTTAAATCTTAAAATTGAGGCGCTTTTGAAAAAAGGGTTCAAGGCTAAAGAGATTGCAACTATTCTTGCGGAGCTTGAAGGTGTAAACAAAAACGAGGTTTATAAACGGGTTTTGCAATTTTAATTTTTTATTGTATAATTTTGTTAGGTAATTAAGGAGAGTTAAAATGGGATATAAAATTTTATCAAAAAAAGAGATTTGTCCGAATCAATATGAAATTACGATTGATGCACCGTATATTGTGAGAAACGCTAAGGCTGGGCAGTTTATTATTTTCCGTGCAGGGGAAAATGACGAGCGTGTGCCTTTGACAATCGCAGATGTTAATAAAGAAAAAGGTGAGTTGACACTTGTTTTCATGGCGGTGGGTTATTCAACGAAAAAGCTTGCGGCAATTGGAGTTGGGGAAGAAATTGCAGATATAGTCGGACCTCTTGGTCAGCCTACTCATATTAAAAATTATGGTACGGTTGTTTGTTTGGCTGGCGGATATGGCGCTGCTCCTTGTTACTTGATTGCAAAAGCTTTCAAAGAAGCCGGCAATAAGGTTTATATGATTATGGGCGCAAGAAATAAAGATTTGATTTTCTGGGCTGATAAAATGAAAGATGCTTGTACTGAATTATTTATCACGACAGATGATGGTTCAATGGGAGAAAAAGGCTTTGTTACAGGCGTTCTTGAAAGAATTATGGGACAAGAAAAAGTTGATTATGCAATTGCTGTTGGGCCTATGCCAATGATGAGGGCGGTTGCTGAAATGACTCGTGGCAAAGGTATTTACACTGAAGCAAGTATGAATCCGATTATGGTTGATGGAACGGGTATGTGCGGAGCATGCCGTGTTACTGTTGGTGGTGAGGTTAAGTTCGCTTGTGTTGATGGCCCGGATTTCGATGCCCACAAGATTGATTTTGACGAAGTTATAAACAGAACTAAAATTTATAAAGATCAAGAACGTAAACGTAGTGAGAATTGCAACTTGTTAAAAATGGCGGTAAAATAGGAGAGAAAAATGGCAGATCCTAAAAAAAGAGTTATGTTTTGCCCGTTGATGAGCGTTGGCTCAAACGTAGATATGGTTTGTATTGAAGACAGATGTGCTTGGTACTTACCATCTGTCAAAAAATGCGCGATTTATATGAACGCATATAATGCGCTTTTGGATGTTACCGCTAAGCAGAAAAAAGGTAGATAACTTTGAATATCGTTGTTTGCGTAAAACAGGTCCCGGATACTACAGAAATAAAATGGACGGAGAATAATACTATTCAGCGTGATGGCGTTGAAAGTATTATGAATCCGTATGATGTTTGGGCGCTTGAAACGGCGTTGCAAATTAAAAAAACTTTGCCGGCAACATCAATTACCGTTTTGACAATGGGGCCGCCACAGGCAGTTGCTATGCTGAAAAAAGCAATTGCGCTCGGTGCTGATGATGCAATTCTTTTGAGCGATAAAAAGTTCGCGGGGGCTGATACTTTTGCTACCGGCAAAACTCTTTCCAAGGCAATTTCCGAAAAAGTTTCTAATTTTGACTTGGTAATTTGTGGACAGTTTGCTGTAGATGGTGATACAGCACAGACCGGGCCGTGTATCGCAAGTAATCTGGATTTGCCGCAAGTTACTTTTGTCAAGCGTGTCAAGGAAATTGAAAACGGACGCTTGGTTTTGGAGCGACTTGTCGAAAATGGAATCGAAGTTGTTGAGGTTCAAACGCCGGCTTTGATTTGTGTTCTTCAAGGCGACGGCGAGCCTTCTCGTGCAAGAGTGGCCGGGATTATCAAGGGGCAAAATTTCGAGGTTAAAGTTTTCGGGCATGATGACGTTGGCTTATTGCCGGATGAAGTTGGAATAAAAGGTTCGCCGACATATGTTAGTAAAGCTTTTCGGCCGGAAAAACGCAATGATTGTGTGTTTGTGAATACGGTCGAAGCTTTGGCCGTGGCGATTGGTGGTGAAAATGGCTAAAGGGATTTTAATTTACGCAGAGATTATGAAATCCGGCTATATTGCACCGGTTTTTTTCTCGCTGGCAGCTAAAGCGCAAGAATTGTCGCAAAAACTTGGCGGAGAAGAAGTTTGCGCGCTTTTGATTTCAAAACCCGGTGACGCTGAAAGATTCAAAGAAGGGTTTCAGGCTTGCGGAATCGATAAGGTTTATGTCTTTGAGGATGAGCGGTTTGACAATTATTCAAATGAAATCTATTCTAAAATCGCGGTTGATTTGACAAGAGAAATTGAACCTTCCGTGTTTTTGATTGGGGCAACGACCCAAGGACGTGACCTGGCGCCAAGAATTTCCGCTGCGTTAGGAACGGGTTTGACGGCAGATTGTACGGGACTTGATATTAACGAAAAAGGCCAACTTGCTGCAACCCGTCCGACTTTTGGTGGGAAGCTTATGGCAACGATTTTGTGTAAAAATTTCCCGCAAATGGCAACCGTGAGACCGGGAGTTCTGCCGTTTTTAGAAACTCCTGTTTATAAAAATACTCAAATCGTTCGTAAAAATCATAATATAGAAAGTTTCAACACGCGGGTCAAATTGCTGGATTTTATTCAATTTGCAACCGATGAAATTAATTTGTTGGATAGTGCTAAAATTATTGTCGCGGGCGGCAAGGGAGTGAAAAACAAAGAAGGTTTTGAACTTTTGCAAAAGCTTGCAGATGTCCTTGGCGGTACTATTGCAGCAAGTCGTGGTGCTGTAGATATGGGGATTGCGCCGGCCTCAATTCAGATTGGACAAACAGGAAAGACGGTTAATCCTGATTTGTATATCGCTTGTGGTATTTCTGGTGCGATTCAGCATACTGTAGGAATTGATGGTGCAAAAAAAATTATTGCGATTAATGTGGATAAAGATGCACCAATTTTTGGGGTAGCTGATGTCGGATACGTTGGGGATTTGTTTAGTGTAATTCCGCAACTTATAGAATATTTGGAAACTAAGAAATAGTAAAAGAGGTTAAAATGAAAAATAAAGTTGTTGTAGGTGCTCAATGGGGTGATGAAGGTAAAGCCAAAATTACGGACATTTTGGCACAAAATGCTGACTTGATTATTCGCTATCAGGGAGGTTGTAACGCTGGGCATACCGTTGTCGCAGATGGCAAAACGTATAAATTCCATTTGATTCCGTCCGGGATTCTTTATGGTAATAAAACTTGTTTAATAGGTCCTGGAACAGTTATTTTGCCTGAATATTTTGAGCAAGAATTGGGTGAACTCATTGAACAAGGTGTTGACGTTTCAGGCCTTAGAGTCAGTCCGCTTGCATCTATTACTATGCCGTATCACACCGAAGTCGACGGTTACAGCGAGGATAATGCGAAAAAAGGCAAAATTGGCACTACAAAAAAAGGCATCGGCCCTACTTACACCGACAAAATGGCGCGTATCGGGTTGAAAATTCAAGACCTTTATTCCACAGAAACCTTGAATGAAAAACTGGATATTATATTGCCTTTAAAAAACAAACAGTTGAAAGAGGTTTACGGTTTGGAACCTTACTCCAAGGAATGTGTTCTCGCGTTGTGCGAAAAATACGCGGAGCTTTTTAGGCCTTATGTTTGGAACGAATGGCAAAAAGGCTTGGAAGATGCTAAAAATGCCGGCAAAACAGTACTATTTGAAGGCGCTCAGGGCGTTATGCTCGATGTTGACTACGGAACTTATCCTTTCGTTACAAGTTCTAACCCGATTGGCGGCGGCGCGGCAGTCGGCAGTGGTTTTGGTCCCAAAATGATCGACGAAGTTATCGGTGTTGCAAAAGCTTATGTTACACGCGTCGGCGAAGGTCCGTTTGTAACCGAGCTTGATAACGAGATCGGTTACAAAATTCAAACAATCGGTCATGAATTTGGGGTTACGACCGGTCGACCTCGTCGTTGCGGCTGGTTTGATGCTGTGACAATGCGCTATGCGGTCTTGGTAGGCGGATTAACGTCCGTTGCAATTACCAAAATTGACGTTTTTGACACATTTGAAGAAATAAAAGTCTGCTATGCGTACCGTGATATCAGAGATGGCAAAATTTATGATTACTATCCGACGGATGTGTTTATGCACAAGTATCTTGAACCTGTTTATGAAACTCATAAGGGTTGGTGTGAAGATTTGACTGGTATTCGTGAGTTTGATGACTTGCCACTGAACGCCAAAAAATACATTCAACGTCTTGAAGAATTGTTAGGCGTGCCCGTTTCAATCGTAAGCGTCGGCCCGGATAGAGATCAGACGATTTTTAGAGGGTAAAATTATATATTGTAAAAATAAGAGGTCCAAACGAGGACCTCTTATTTATTCATTTTTTATCTTCGCATTTTTAATTGCTTTTTGTGCCTGTTCTTGTGTTAAACCTTTAGAAACAAGTTCTTTTATAAGTTCATTTTTTACTGTTTGTTCACCGTTTGCACCTTCATGCGTTGCCGTCGCGGTGTATGTTTTACCGTTGATTGTTGCTGAAATGCTGCCGGTAGTAGTTGTTTTTCCTGCTTGTGCCGGAGTTCCTTCTCCGCGTATAGCATTGGTTGTACCTTCTTTTACATTAGAAGTGCCAGCTTTAGGGAAGTGTTTATCTAAAGGCGTTTCTAAGAATTTACCTTTGTTGAATTCATATTTATTTTGACTTCCTTCTGGATAAACTATAGTGTTAGGGAAGTTCTGCGCCGTGTTTGATTTCCAAACATCATTGCCGTTTAGGTATTTTTGTCTGAACCAGTCGCGAAATTCCCGAGTGTTAGGGATACCGTATGAGTTACATAAAGTGTTCCATCCGTGGTATTCGATTGAATTATCGGAAGAATTCTTTTTCGCTTTTGGCACTTTAACTTCGGTTGTCAATAATTCACCTTCTTTGGCCTCAACACCTTGAGTGGTTACTGTTTTTATTTTGATTTCGGATGCGTCGGGAGTTGTTTCTGTTTCTACCTGTACGCCTTCAGGGTTGGTTAGAGGCAGAGGTTCTACATTGCCTTTGCCGGGGTCTGGAGTAACCACTTCACCGCTTGGTACTTCGCCGTTAGGTTTTACCGGCTCAGGGGAAGGTTGTTTTTGTTCAAGCTTTTTCTTTAACTCTTCGTTTTCGGCTTTTAATTCTTCAAGTTGTGCCGCGAATGGGTTTGTCTCGTCGACTGTTGGTTGTTTTTGTGGGAATAGCTGTGAAATCCAATCCAGGCCAAACTGCGCCCACTGCAACCATGCCGGTAGTTGAAATCCGCCAAAACCGTAGCCACCATAAGAGTATCCACTGTTGTTATAATTGCGAATTCGAATGTTGACCGTTGATTTTGTATTGTAAGAAGGACGAAGATTTCTCCATTGCCCTTCACGTGCAACGGTATGGTTTCTGTATGATTTATATGCGTTTATTGAAGGTCCGCCGATAAATTTAACCATCTCTCTATCCTTTTTATATACTCTCATATCTATAAAGTATATCACACGTTCAAAATTGCCTTTTTTGTATATATCTTTGTTACAAAAGTTAATATTTTTTGTTTTCGGCGGAAGACAGTGACCAAGGTGATAAATTGATAAAGTTAACTTATTAACTTTCGTTCCCCCTCTTGACAAAATCGCGAACATG
This sequence comes from Candidatus Gastranaerophilus bacterium, assembly GCA_045639085.1. Lineage (GTDB taxonomy): Bacteria > Cyanobacteriota > Vampirovibrionia > Gastranaerophilales > Gastranaerophilaceae > Gastranaerophilus. The sequence goes on along the minus strand of JAZUCM010000066.1, from coordinate 293 downwards.
GTAAATAATGAGAATATGAATTATACAAAATACAATAAAAAAATGAAAAGTTCAATAGGGGGGGGGGGCGCCTCAACAGCCTGATTATATTTGGGTTTCAGGCACCTGTTTTGCCAAAATCTCCGACCCTTGCGAACGCAAGATTACGGAGGTAAACATGACAGAAACAAATTTTGTCGGGTTAGTAAACCCGACCTACAACAATGCATTTACTATGGAGCATACAAATAGGTCAATTCCCCATAACGACTTGATCACTTGGTCACTTGATCACTTGGTCACCTCGAAACCGC
>JAZUCM010000065.1:0-5401 GCA_045639085.1 Candidatus Gastranaerophilus bacterium | reverse complement strand
ATAAATGAAGTTTGCGCACATTTTTGGTTGTGAATAATGCCAAGCATTACCTTCAACATCCGCTGTACACTGTGGATTGTAATAAAGTGCTATGGTTTCACCATTCTGTGTTTCAAATGCGGCCGCTTTTGTATCAATATGACGTTGTGGGTTTCTATAAACATTTCCACCTTCACTTGCACCGTTATCGTCATAAGAACCCGTGAACATTGAATTCAATTCGCTCAACTTCGTTGGCCAAGTGATTGTTGAACCCGCCAAATTTGTAAATGACGCTGCAATTCCGCAATCTGCCAAATGGGTGGCGTCGCAAATGTTATTGATTTTCAACACTTTGCTTAAACCTTCCGTTAGAAAAGCTTCCGCAGCTGTGTCTTTGGTTGCGCTTACTACGCCATCAGTGTTTGTGCCTTCGTATTCGCCATAACCATTCAATTGCGGCATCATCGCAATCGCTTGGCTTAATCTCGCGTAAACCGCTTTGCGTTGCGTGTTCCATGTTCTTTCGTTAATATTTGCCATAAGTGATGGCAATGTAATCGCCGCAACAACACCGATAATAGTCAATGACAGCAATATTTCAGCCATTGTGAATGCAAAACATGATGTTTGCATACATTTTTTGTTGTTATCCGCAAAATTGTTTAGTGTCGGACTTGCGGTATCCGTCGTGTTTTTGATCATCCCAAAAACTCCTTTCTTTTTATCTGCTTCCAACATAATATCCTCATTACTGTGCTGTCTCACCTTTATAGTATAAATCTTTTTTCGGGTTTCGGCAACATGAAAAGGCGCAATAGTTTACAAAACGTTACATGAATTTTATGACGTCTGCGTCAAGTGCGCCTCTCGACCTAATACCATACGCATGCGTCGAGTTTTCGCGTTGCTTGCGAAGCAAGCAACGCGGTTAATAGGTTAAATGGTTAATAGGTTAAAGGGGATTATGGGAAATTATAACGATATAGACGTCACGTTTGTTGACTGCGCGAGCTGGCGCTCGCGCAGCTGGGTTGCCGCGTCGTTCGCTGCGCTCACTCCTCGCAATGACGCAAGGGGGGGGGAGCACGGGTTTGCCAGACCACTTAGACTACCTCTTGGGTAGTAGACGTATGCGTCGAGTTTTTGTGTTGCTTGCGAAGCAAGCAACGCGGTTAATAGGTTTAATGGTTAATAGGTTAAAGGGGATTATGGGAAATTAATAATGATAAAACGCCGCGATTACAACATTATTTATTACGTTAAACCCTTTTAACTTTTTAACCGTTTAACCTTTTAACTCGTAACGCACATTTTTCAATTTAATCGCACCGGGATATTTCATGACGTTTGCGTATAGTTTGCAATGTTTTATGTTTATTGTAGAATTTTTCTATGGGTCAGGCTGAATGCCCAACACTCATCTCCCCCCGCACACGTTTAACCAAGAGAATAGGTGGGAAAGGAGGTGATAAGAAGTGGACGAACTATTGATTTCAATAATAAAAGCCCTAGTTATACTAGAGCTTTTGGCTAGATTAATTCTAGCACTCAGAAACTTCTAGGGTACCAAGCAAGCATCTGATAGTCGAGCTAAAACCTATCAGGTGCTTGACCCTTATTTTTATTATCCACTATTTTTCATGGTTTGTCAAGTGCTTGGGAGAATTTGTTTACAATACTAGCCGAGGGTAGTAGACGTTTGCGTCGAGTTTTGGGAGGGCGCGGAGCTGCGCTCCGCGCCCTGGTACTATTATAAACATCCATTCGGTTATATTTGCAATATGTCGTGTTTGTTGTAGAATAAGTACTGGGTAGTACCTACCACCGCCAACACACGAGTACTAAGAGAAATGGTTGGAAAGGAGGTACAAACTATGGTTGAAGAGCTGTTGGTAACAACAATAAAAGCTCTAGTAATACTAGAGCTTTTGGCTAAGTTAATCTTAGCGCTACTAAAACTTTAGGGTACTAAGTTAGGCGTCTTAACAAGAACACTCAATATTGTTAGGGCGCCTACCCCTATATTTACATTATCCACTATTTTTCATTGTTTGTCAAGTGCTTGGGAGAATTTGTTTACAATGACGCAACGGGGGGCACTCATTCGCCACGTCTTGTAGCCTACCTCCTGGGTAGTAGACGTATGCGTCGAGTTTTGGGAGGGCGCGGAGCTGCGCTCCGCGCCCTGGTACTATTATAAACATCCATTCGGTTATATTTGCAATGCGGTGTGTTTGCTATAGAATAAGCGAAGGGTAGTACCACGCTTCCCACTGGCACACGCGATATAATGGAGAAATCGGTCAGTGAAGGGAGGTGAGAATATGACAAGAGAACAAACAAAAGCTGCAATCATTGCAGTGATTGCAGCCTTAAAATTTGTTTTAACTCTGTTATAGGGTATGAAGCCAAGCTCTTAGCGAGAACCTCTAAATATCGTTAAGGGCTTGCCCCTATGCTTTTATTATCCACTATTTTTCATGGTTTGTCAAGTGCTTGGGAGAATTTGTTTACAATACTAGCCAAGGGTAGTAGACGCTTGCGTCGAGTTTGGGCGTTGCCGGTTCCACAAGCAACCCTGTTCACTTATTGACTTAGCTCAACAAGAGAATTATAATAATTAATATGAGAAAGATTTTTGCATTAATTTTTATACTCTCACTTATCTGTCCCGGCGCGTTTGCCGGCAAACCTGTTATTGATCGCGGTCAAGGTTACGTCGGTGAACTCCCGGAACTGGGCAAACAGTTTCAAGAATCTGAGCCAGCAAAAACAAAACCGCAATACGAAGCAACAAAAAAATTTAATTCCGAAAACCAAGTTAAGCCGGTTCCGCGCGACAACCCCGCGTTTGTAAATATAATCCTCAAAGCCGACAAAAAAACTCAGTATATTAACGACATAAACGACCTACTGCCAACACTGGAAAAAATTTATGATTCAATCGAAAATGAAGAAGATGTACAAAAATTCGTAGCAACAACATATTTTTTCACCAAAACTATTGAACATTTACGCGAAAAATATCAGGATAAACCGGAATTTTATTTCGTATCTTTTCAAAAAATTCTCGAAACTGACCTACACGTTCAAACCGTTTCAAACCTTCGGGTAGAAGCCGTAAAAAACACACCGTATATGGCATACGGTGCTGACGGAAAAATTTACAACTCCGTAAACATCGACGAACAACTCGCGTTTCTTCAAAAAGAAATAGAAGAAACTATAGCGATAATTAAAGGGGTTTACTAACCGAACACCACGCGCCAAATGTTAAGCTACTAGACATCAATCCCTTGCATCATATTTATCAGGGTTGAAATAGTGTTTTCCATCATAACGCTGTCCGATGTGCGTTGCTGCAAAAATCCGTTAATCTGCGGCATCATCTGAATCGCAGTATCTAATTTCGGATTAGTTCCGGGCTGATACATCCCAACGTCAATCAAATCCTTGTTTTCGCGATACATTGACATAATTTTTCTCATTTTTGCAGCCGCCTCTTTGTGTTCAGACGTCGAAATCGCACTCATCAAACGCGAAATACTACCCAAAACATCAATTGCCGGATAATGATTACTTTCCGCAACCTTCCGCGACAAGAAAATGTGGCCGTCAACAATCCCACGCACGATATCAACAATCGGGTCATTAATATCATCACCTTCCATCAATACCGTATAAAGCGCGGTTATTGAACCCCTCGGACTATTTCCTGCACGCTCCAAAACCTTTTGCAACCATGAAAAAATTGACGGTGGATACCCCTTCATCGTAGGCGGTTCACCCAACGAAAGCCCAACTTCACGTCCGGCCATAGCGCAACGGGTAACAGTATCTGTCATAAGAAAAACTTTCTTACCCTGATCACGAAAATATTCGCAAACCGCAGTTGCTGTTAACAAACACTTTTGCCTAATCAATGGCGGCTTATCGCCTGTTGCACAAACAAGAACAGATTTGCGCATGCCTTCTTCTCCAAGGGAATCCTCAATGAACTCTTTAACCTCACGTCCACGTTCACCGATCAAAGCAACAACGTTAACATCCGCATCAGAGTTTCGTGCAATCATGCCCAGCAACGTACTTTTACCAACCCCGGAGCCGGCAAACAAACCTAAACGCTGCCCGCAACCCATCGTCAGACAAGAATCAATCGCACGTACGCCCGTCGAAAATTGTTCCTGAATAATCGGCCGTTCAAACGGTCCCGGCGGTGGCCCCTCAATAGATCGCCAACTTGCCCCGGAAATATCCATCGGCCTGCCATCAATAGGTTCTCCCATCGGATCAATTAACCGTCCCAAAAGAAAATCCCCGACCGGAATCGTTATCGGCGCGCCAGTTGACGTGACAAGGCTTCCTTGCCCGATTCCATTACCGTCAAGAAGAAGTAAAAGCTGAGCAATCTCACCTTTAAACGCCGAAACCTCAGCGGGCTTTTGCTCGCCAGTGTTTGTTTCGATGTAACACAAATCCCCTATCTTCAACCCGGGCAATTTAACTTCAACAGTCAAGCCCAAAAGCTTAGAAACCGTGCCCTTAAATTGATACAAAGACGTATCATCCAATTTGTGGCGCACACGCATTTTTAAATTTTCCAACAGACTTAAATCAAGCTCGCTCATAAAATTATTATAATCGGAATTCGCTCTCGGGTCAACTTGTTATCAACTATTTTGCAAAAGGCCCGACTTTCGCCGAGCCTTATAATCACAATATTTAACGCTTAACACACCTTACGTAGTGAGCGCCAGACCGTGTGAACGGGGCGCGACGGCCCGGGCCGAACTTCTGGCCCCAAGCCGTGCCAGACTCTCCAGAAGAGATGACAGAGCCAGACCAAAAGTGACCGGACGCAATTCCGAGAAGAGTTTTATTATAAAACATCGCTGAAAGTTCGTCTCTGTTAGGGAGGCGAAATTCAGCATCTTGTGCTGAGCATTTCGCACTTGCCTCGGTTTGCGCTACTGATGTAGCGGCATTGGTTGCTAGGGCGTGTGGTGCCACGACATTTGAATCGGTTGGGTAAAGGGCTGTAATAAAACCAATATCTTTACCTACTGCGTTTGGACCTTTGTTTCCGTTCAGGTCATAAATGAAGTTTGCACACATCTTTGGTTGTGAATAATGCCAAGCGTTGCCTTCAACATCCGCTGTACACTGTGGATTGTAATAAAGTGCTATGGTTTCACCATTCTGTGTTTCAAATGCGGCTGCCTTTGTGTCAATGTGTTTTTGTGGGTTTGTGTACTTATCGCTAGACGCCGTTTCGTAAGTGAAGTGTACCCGAAAACCTGGACAAGCGGCTAGGAAGTAGTAAAATAAAGAAAGAGGTACACCAATGAAATTTAGTAAAGAAGAAAAAGACCGTTTACGTTCTAATCCAAACGTAAAAGAAGTTTACCAATCAACTATC
>JAZUCM010000064.1:0-25750 GCA_045639085.1 Candidatus Gastranaerophilus bacterium | reverse complement strand
GCCTTTAACCGTTAAGTCTTGTGATTTTTCGGTACGAATATGGAACCGGCTCAGCCGGCTCGCAATGACGCAATGTGCATTCACCATGGCAGAGATATTGCTGTCATTGACAATCATCGGTGTTGTCGCGGCGATTACTCTGCCGTCACTAATGGCAAACATCAACGAACGCACCTGGAACACGCAGCGCAAAGCGCTTTATGCCCGCCTGAGCCAAGCCATCGCCATGATGCCGCAGTTGAATGGTTATGGAGAATATGAAGGCACGAATACGGATGGTTCTGTAACTGCAACAAAAGATACAGCGGCCGAGGCCTTTTTGACCGAAGGGCTTTCAAAAGTCTTGAAAATTAATAATATTTGCGACGCGACACATTTGGCAGATTGCGGTATCGTTGCGTCATTTACAAATATGGCAGGCTCTGTAAAATCCTGGCCGACTAAGTTGAGTGAATTGAATAGTATGTTTACAAGTACTTATATAGGTGCAAATATCTCTAATCCTTCCTATTCGTATTACAATCCGCAGAGACATATTGATACAAAGGCTGCAGCCTTTGAGACCCAGAATGGTGAAACGATAGCACTTTATTACAACCCACGTTGTACTGCTGATGTTGAAGGCGGTGCATGGCATTATTCGCAACCTAAAATGTGTGCAAACTTTGTTTATGATTTAAACGGCAATAAAGGCCCTAATGCTGTTGGAAAAGACATTGGCTTTATTACGGCCCTTTACCCGACTGATTCCAATGTTGTAGCACCTATCCCTTTGGCAATCGATGCAAATGCCGCTGTCGCGCAAGCTGATGCAAGCGCAGCTTGTTCTGCGCAAGATTCTGAATCGCGTCTTCCAAATCGTGATGAACTAACTTCAATGTTTTATAACAAAGAGCTTATTGGAATTGCATCTGGTGTTTTTTGGTCTGGAACGGTGGTTTTATCTGGTGGGTCTATGATGGCTTGGTATCAAAGTTATGCTAAAGGTGCCCGTGGCTTGGATGAGCGTTCGCGTGCCTGTGCTGTCCGATGTGTTAAGCGTTAGTGAGAAGTTGCAGAAACCGGGCCCACAAGGGCCCGGTTTTTTATTTGTCCAATTGTTTTACTGCTGCGTCGATTAGGCCTTTGAACAGAGGGTGTGGGTGTTCAGGTCTGGATTTGAATTCCGGGTGGAATTGTGACGCCACGAACCAGTCAAGTTTTGGGAGTTCGACCATTTCGGCGAGCATTCCGTCAGGTGACATGCCGGAGAATACCAAGCCTGCCTCTTCGATTTGTTTTAAATATTCGTTATTGACTTCGTATCTGTGACGGTGACGTTCTGAAATTAAGTCGGAACCATAAGCTTTGTGGGCTTTTGTTCCTTTTTTGACTGCGCAATCATAAGCGCCGAGTCGCATTGTTCCGCCGTATGCTTGAACATTTTTTTGTTCCAGCATTAGGTCAATTACCGGGTAAGTTGCGTGTTCGTCAAATTCTTTTGAATTGGCGCCTTTTAGGCCGACAACGTTGCGTGCGTATTCGATTACGGCACATTGCATACCAAGGCAAAGACCTAAGAACGGAAGGTTGTTTGTGCGTGCGTATTTGATAACGTTCAACTTGCCTTCGATGCCGCGAACGCCAAACCCACCCGGTACAACAACCGCATTAACATCTGAGAGAAGGTCTTTACATTTTTCCCAGTCGACGCATTCTTCTGAGTTGATCCATTTGATTTCGATTGATGCCTCGTTCGCGTAACCTGCGTGCCTGAGTGATTCTACAACTGAAATATAAGCGTCTGAAAGCTTTGTGTATTTGCCGGCAATTGCAACTTTAAGACTACGTTTAGGATTTTTGATTGTCTCAACGAGTTTTTTCCAGGTGTCGAGGTTGGCCGGGCGTTTTTCAACGCGAAGCATGTCGAGGATGATGTCTGCCATGTGCTGATCTTCAAGCGCGAGCGGAACTTCGTAAATGCTTTTCATGTCTTTGCACTCAAAAACGGCTTCTTTGGCAAGAGAACAGAATAGTGCCAGTTTTTCTTTTTCGTTTTTCGGGATTGAACGTGAAGTTCTGCAAACGAGGATTTCCGGCTGAATACCGTAGCTTCTTAAAACGTTAACACTGTGTTGAGAAGGTTTAGTTTTGAGTTCGCCGGATGTTGGCAAGTACGGCAACAGGGTTGTATGAATGGAAATCGCGTTTCCGATACCGATTTCGGTTTTGAACTGTCTGATTGCCTCGATGAACGGCAAACTTTCGATGTCACCTATTGTTCCGCCGACTTCGATGAGTTGGAAATCAGGTTTAAACTGTTTTGTTGCGCCGTGGATACGTGCTTTGATTTCGTTTGTGATGTGCGGAATAACTTGAACTGTTCCGCCCAGATAATCTCCGCGACGTTCTTTGTTGATAACGGTTTGGTAAACGCTGCCGGATGTGACGTTATTTAATTTGCCGAGGTTTGTGTCTGTAAAGCGTTCATAGTGGCCTAAGTCAAGGTCGGTTTCCGCGCCGTCGTCGGTGACGAAAACTTCTCCGTGCTGGAATGGGCTCATTGTACCAGGGTCAACGTTGATGTACGGATCGAATTTCTGGTTGATAACGCTGAATCCTCTTGCCCTGAGTAAACGTCCTAATGATGCGGCCACAATACCTTTGCCTAATGAACTTACTACACCGCCTGTTATAAAAATGTATTTTGTCATGTTATTCCTCTTAAATAAAACTGTCTTAACTAAAAAAGGGCGACAGAGCCGCCCTGAGCAATTTTGTTATCCGATTTTTGGAACCCTGAAAAATCCGTTTTCTTCTTCCGGCGCGTTTTTCATAAGTTCTTCTTTTGTTTGTTCATAAACAACTTTGTCTTCTCTCATGACGTTGACGAAATCAACGACTTGCGTCATCGGTTCGATATTAGAAGTGTCGACTTCGTTCATTTGGTTTACGTATTCGAGCACGGCACCAAGTTGTTGTGTATAAAGTTCTTTTTCTTCGTCTGTAAGTTCAAGACGAGCAAGTTTTGCAACGTGTTCAACATCTTTAATCGTAATCATAAAATACTCCCTGTTTTTACCATTCTAACATGAAAACAGTTTATGGAAATATTTTATTAAAATATTTTAATGCTTTTTGTTAATACTTCAGTCAGTGCTTGGTTGGCCATGGCTTTAACATCTCTCATTTCTCTCGGGAATGGGGACATTAGGCTAGTAAATTTATCCATATTTGAAGTTGCCATAACTGCGGTAGAGCCCGGGTTTAAGTAAACGAGGAACTTCATTGCGTGTTCAGCTACGATATTTTTTACTTCTTTAGGTGCGTCAGGTTTGAGCATGTAGCGTAGGAATGGACCTTCAAAATTGTACAAGGTGTCTGCTTCTAATAGTTTTTTCATATTAATTGTGTAGGCAGGTTCTGTTTTCATTGCATCGGATATAAGGCTTAACAATGCCGGAACGCTTGTATTAGGCGCTGCGGTTTTGCTTGGGTCGTAGTTGTTTATGAATTGGAACAAATTGTGTCTTATTTTGATTTTTTCTTTGGATGTAAGTGGTTGAATTAGTTCGTTGTAGGTGTTGCTGATTGTTTTGGCAGCAGATTTGATATCACCGTTTTTAGAAATAGGTTCTTGTAATATATTTTGGATATTGATTATGTCAACGGCTGCACATCCATTAATTTCTTCCTGCTTTAAAAGTTTGTTGCGGATTGCAAAGTCCAGCATTGCAATTCTGCTGGCTTGGATTTCTTTGTTGTAGTTATGATCCAATTTTGTAATCATTTTTTCATTAATTTCTTGTTGCTTTGATGGCGGATAAAGTGCATTGTTAATATCCGTATCTTCTTTAGATGGTTCGTAGCAACAGGTTAAATAAAAACGTTCACGATCATCTGCAATGAGTTTGTCTAACTCGTTCATGTATATTTTTTTGAATTTTTGAGGGATTATGCTCATTGCATCATCATACATTTCTAATGCGCGTTCTTTGATGTTAAATTGTGAAATAACTTCTACCCCATTTATTTTGTATGTATAAATTTTAGGGATTTCGCCTTGAATAAAATGTTTTACGTTTTCAATTTTTTTCATTGGGGATTCGGTCGTTTCAACTTCTTGCATAAGAGATTTTGCAAGTTCATCGTACTCGGCTTGAATTTTTGCGTGCTCAAGCCTAGCGGCTTCGCGGTTAGGTTTAATATCTTGCGCATATTTTAAAAGTGCTTTGAATTCCGGGTTTTCGCCGTCTGCTCCAAAGTAATCAGTAAACATCATCGCCGTATCTGTGATTGCGTTAGAGAAATGTCCTCTAAGATCGGTGCGTTCATTCCAGAAGATTTTTAGCGGAGTTTTTTCGCGTTTTGTTAGGTCTTCGCCGGAGATAAGTTTGTCGAAAGTGTCGGATTTAAGTTTTAATTCTTCTGAGTTGCGCTTGCTGTTAAAGTCGATAAGTTCTTCTGAAAGGTGAACTTTTTCCGCTGCAACTGACATTATTTGGCTCCAGTATTTTTGCAAAAAGGTAAGTTCTTCGATGTTTTTGTTTCTGCGTTTTGCTTCTTTGAAGGCTTTTTGCGTATTTTCTGTTGAGTTAAGAATTGAATCTGTTGCTTTTTTGACGTTTTCCCTATGAAAATTGTATTTGCGCGGTTTTTCTTGGGTTTTTGATTGTTGTAAAGATTGGCGGTTTTGTAGAATTTTTCTGCCTTCGATGCTGTCTGCGTTTACAAATTCTCCTGTTGAAGTTTTGACGCGACGTACACGTTCGTAATCGTCTCTTGTCGCGATAAAGGAGTTCCAGAAAGGAAGTTCAGGGAAACGGATTCCAAGGTTGTAAATCGTTGCGTGCGAGAAATATGCACTTTCGTTTTTGCCTAAGGTTTTCGCTTTTTCGGCAGGAACTTTAGCCGCAAGTTCATAAATCGGGTTGATATCTTTTGCAAAATCTTTGTCAATTTCTTTGACGGTCTTGCCTTCTAAATAGATTTTTTTTACTAAATAAGTTGTTAAATCGTCGCATCCGTCTTTAAAAAGTGTTTCCGGAGTATCTTGCATACTTTTGATATCTTTAATTTTTCTCATAACGCCTTGTGATGCGTTTTTGTAGTTTGCGGGTTTTAGTTTTGCGAATTTTGGTTCGTTTGGAAAAAGTTCTTTTATATCATTGACCGTAGAGGCGCATTCTAACCCGTCGAAAGCTTCTTGCATAATCTGGGCCGGAGCGATTTTACTTCTTTCTGCGAAATTGGCATAGAGGTAATTTTTCATTGTTTGCGGCATGTTTTCGCGGTTGAAGTCTTGAGAGTAGAAGTCTTCCGGCGAACGTTTGCCAAAGTTTAATTTGACGCCGTAATCCTTGTAATAAATTGGGTTGTAAACCCCGCTCGCAGGTGTATTTGAACGCCTTTGAGCGGAGTTTTGTATATGATATTGTTGATTATTGTTTGTTTTTATTGGATTAAGTGCTAGTATTTTCATTGTTTTATTTCCTACTTTTTAATACTTCTGCTTTTACGATTGGGTAATCTTCCGTCAATTGAGCAATAAAAACTTCTTCCAAATCGGGCGCGTATTTTTGTAAGTCTAATTGAACATTTGTGAATATTGTTCTTGATTCGTCAATATTAAGATTTTTGAAACGTATAATTTTTCCTGTCTTAGGTTCAAGTTCATATATTTGAGGCTGATATTTTTTTACTAAAATATCTAACAGTTGTTTTCTCTGTCTGAAGTTTTGCGGACTTACATTTGCGGTCATATTTTGAATACTTTTTACCAGCGAATATTGATAAAGCGTTGCGATTGTATCTGCATTATTTTCATCATCCGTAAATTCTTTAAAAACTTTAAAGAATTTTTCATCATAAATATGTTTTTTTGTTACTGTGTTGTATTTGGTAAGGAAATCCTCAACACTAAGTTCGGTTCCTCTTTCGCGACCAAATTTTATCATGTCTTGTATCATTCCTAGCGGGAAATTAAAAATTACAGGCGGATTTTGATATTCTTCTTTTACTATTCTCCAGGCATAATTCATGTTTTTTGAATGTGTCTTTTTTGCCCACTCGTTCATTTCCCAAAAACCTTGCATCAGGTGACTTTGTTTCTCGCTCATACTCATTGGGTCGTTTAATAAATTTAGTGAAAAATCTTTTCTTCCTTGTTTGGAAAGATGTTTTTTGAGCGCCGATTTTATTCCTTCGGCGGAACGCAAATTCCAGGCACGATTTAGAACTTCGGTAAATATTAATTTTTGATCAGGATTTTGTTCATAGAACGCGCGTTGGCGTTTTGAAATCTTGTAGCAGGTCTCGGGATGTTCCAGATAATGTTGGATTAATTTTTCTGAGATAAGTTGTTTTGTTTCTTCGCTGTGGTGGCGTCGGCTTGAAATATAAACCGGCTCTCCTTCTTCAGCTTGAGCCTTTCTATCTAACGTTTCGAGTCTTTTTTCAGCCATTTCGCGAGTTATGCGCAAGTTGTATTCTTCGTCGGAAAGTTTTAAATATGCGCCATAATGCCTGTCGCGTTTGGGAATGTTCAATTTATTAAGCAATGAATCGATATTCTTGCCATCTGTGTAGGTTTTAAGATCGTTCAGTGAAAATCCTTCGCCCCAGTATAGTTTGATAAGTTGAACGGATAAATCTTCATCCTTGTTGAAAAAGCTGTTTTCGCCTTTTTTAACTTTATCCGCGAACGAACCTTCCGTAAAGGTTGCTTCAGAGTCAGAAATTACATCGTCAAAGAATTTTTCTTTGCTAAAAAGTGATTTTATCTCAGAAAGTGTTTCGCAGTCTTTTAACTTGCCAAAAATATCTTTATGAATATCGATTAATCGTTGATTTTGCGGGTTTCCGGCTTCTAGTATTGCGCTTGCATTTTCTTTAACTCTAGGGGGGAAAATAGTGTCAATTTTGTTAAATTTTTCGCCTAAGGTTTCGAGGTTTTTAATAGTTGATTTCAGGTTTAAAGACGCGCCGCCGTTAAAATTTATTAGTGTTGTTGCCGGATTTGTGCGTAAGGTTGTATTCGTGTCGGCAAGAGAGTTTTGGGGAGCTTGTTTGGGACCACGCGAATGTAAATTTGAATATGGGTTAAATGTGTAAGAGTTAATATTTGAAATTTTCATGGTAAACGTACAAATTCCGTGAATAAAAATTTTTGCCTGTTTGTGTAGAAATGTTAATATTTTTGTTATAGAATAAGATTATGGTTTTGAATAGTAAAATTTTAGTTGTTGAAGATGAAACGAGTATCAATCAGTTGATAAAAATGGTGTTGTCATCTGGCGGATTCAATAATGTTAAATCGTGCTTTGACGGGGTGAATGCACTTAATTTGATTGAACAGTGGCGGCCGGATTTGGTGTTATTGGATGTTATGTTGCCGGGGGTAGATGGCTTGACGTTGTGTCGCCAAATTAAGAAAAATCAGAGATTTGCGGCTGTAAAAATCATTATGCTGACGGCACGCAAGCTTGAGGATGATATTTTGAAAGGGTTTGAAAGCGGTGCGATTGATTATATCACTAAGCCGTTTAGTAATAAGGTTTTACTCGCTCGGGTTAAGGCGCAGTTGTCGGCAGTGGCTTCGGTTGCAGAAGTTAGTGAGTTCTTCTATAAGGATTTTGTAATAAATGTAAATTCTCAGGTCGCTAAACTTGGCGGTGAAGTGGTAAATTTAACGTATAGTGAATTTGAAATAATGAAACTTTTTGTTCAGAATGTTGGCCGAGTTTACTCTCGTTCTCAATTGTTGAATGTGTTGCGCGGTGATGAAGGTTATGATATTGCCGAACGTGCAATTGATGTTCAGATTGTGAATTTACGCAAAAAATTGGGCGATTTTGGTAACAATATTCGTACTGTTAGAGGTGTGGGGTACAAGTTGAATGAAGACTCGTGATAGGTTTTTGATTTCTCTGCCGCTGTATATTGCGTTGTTTGTTTTGATTTCTGTGTTTATGGCGTTGAGTCATTTGATTGAGTTTAACACTTCTTATTTGAAAGAAGAAGGTTATGAACTCAAGATCTTTTACAAACAAATGGAATGGGCGCTTAAACCGTATTTAGAAAATAATGACTTGTCTAAAGTTGCTGAATATTGCTCGGATTTTAGCGAAAACCCTGACTTTTTGATTAAGCTTACTGATGGAAACGGAGTTGTATTGTGTGATTCTAAGGGCGATAAAGGGTTTCATCAGGCGCAGTTGAAGAAGAAAAAATTTTTCTTGCCGACAGTTAAAACTATGAATTCCTCAGGTGAAATCAATGTTGGTGACAAAAAATATTTTCTCGACCTGACGATTTTGGAACAATCAGTTTTGAAAACGCTTATTGAGGCGCAAACAAATATTGTAATCTTTTTTGTTATGTGTTTTATATTTCTTTTGCTGTGTACGATTTATGTAGTTTTAAAGATTCAAATTCCGTTTAACACATTGCAAAAAAGTGTAATAAAAATCGCGAAAGGGGATTTGCACGAAGAAATTGAAGTTCCTGAAAGCCGAGTTTTGCACGAGTTGGCCGGTGCGGTAAGTTTTATGTCTCAAAAACTCAAGCGGCAAATTATTCGGCTTAGAAAGCTTGAAGAGTATCGCAAAGATTTTATCGCAAATATTTCTCACGAAATAAAAACTCCTTTGACTGCAATAAGTTCAGCGGTGGAGTTGCTGGAATCTAATAATCATTTTGACGGAAATCAATTACAATGTCTTGATATCCTTGGATTTCAAACAAAAAGGCTGAACGCTCTCGTGAATGATATTCTTTGTTTGGCCGATATTGAAAATCGTTTGAATAAAGAGGATGAAGAATTTTTAGCATTCAATCTTAATGGGCTTGTTGAAGGTTTGATTGCGCACTTGAATATTACGTCCACAGTTATTAACCTCAAGGCTGATGGGCAAATTGATTATTGCGGAAATCCTCAGTTGATTGAACAAGCGGTTACTAATTTGATTATGAACGCGGTGAAATATTCTAAAAGTTCTCAAATTGATGTTGTATTATCGACAACAGATGATAATGTCCGAATTGACGTAACGGACTATGGTGTTGGTATTGCGCCGGAGCATTTAGAACGAATATTTGAGCGATTTTATCGGGTTGACAAGGCTCGCAGTCGTGAAACCGGCGGAACTGGTTTGGGATTGGCGATAGTAAAAAATATTGCTATTTTGCACGGAGGCGATGTTCAGGTTAAAAGTTCTTTGGGCGCTGGCACAACTTTCTCGATTATACTTCCGCGTTCTTATTTGACAAAAGTATAAATTTGCTTGTTAGTTGCGGCAAGATAATTAGGCAATATCTAATTATTACCTATGCTTCGCCTGCGATGATTTGTGCCATGACTTCAGGGTTTTCTTTCATTAGGATTTCTGCAAATTTATCTTTATCCATCTGAGCGATGACTATTGATAATAAATCTTCCGGCAATTCTTTCACCATTTGGGTGATCGTTTCTTGCTCAAGAACACTCATTGCCGTAACAACTTCTGATTTGTCTTTGTAAGTATTCATCATGTTCGTGTAAGCGTGTGCGTCAAAAAGTTCCAGATATTCCGGGTGTTCTTTTGATAGTGATAAAACGAGTTGTTGTTTTGGTGTTGATTGAAGGCTCAACATTGCGTCCTTAAACTCTAAAGGATTGAAACCTTCCAGCTGTTTTATCATATCTATGTGATCCGCGGCATCAACTTCTTCACCGGTAACACTTTCTATCATTTGGCTTAGATATATGGGTTGTAAGGATTTCATGTGGACAAGAAGCTTGTCTTTATCCATTTCGGTGCTTTGCAAAAGTTTGTCGAGTTGCTCTTCCGGCAACAGTCGCATAATTTCTTCTTTTGAGAAAAGTTCTAAAACAACTTTGACCAGCTCTTCGGATTCGACGCGTTCAAGCATTTTGTGAAGTTTATCTTGAGTAAAGTAGTTTAAGCCTTGAACAAGGTCAGTTTTTTCCATTTCCGGCAAGAATTTGTTTAATTGTTCGTCCGTCATTTCGCTCATTATTTCAAGACGATTTTCCGGGTTTGCCAAAGAGAATATTTCCATCACGAGGTTGACATTGTTAAGCATTTCGCTGGCCAGTGCGATGGCCATTTGGTTACCTTTTTCAGCCTCTTCTTTGATGATTTCAGTTACGCTTTTGTTTGCGTATTTTTCAACGAAAAGTTGCTGGCTGATGCCCAGTTTGTTTTGAAGATATGCTAAATTTGTGTCAACTTGAATACTCATGCTTAATTCTCTTTTATATTATACTATTTTTAATTAACAATAGCAATCCATTTTTGATTGTGCACACCAAAGGTGTCTGTCAGGAACGGTCATCCAAGACGCGTCGGGGTCGTTTTCGTTGTAGCCTTGCTGCATTGTTCTGATGTGTTGTCCGGGTGCTGCATTGCTTGCGCGTGAGGTCGTTGATAAATCCAAATACGCTAATGTGTCCGGGTTTGTGCTTGAAAATAAATCCTTCCAGCCGTTGAATCCCGCGGCGATTGCTTCTTGAATACTTGAACGAATTGCCGTTAATTCCGACATTGTCCTTTTGTATGGCACGTTTTTAGGGTTAATTACCATGCTTGTCGTTGGGGTATTTACCGTTTGTGTATTTTGAGTTTGTGTAATTGCGTCAACCATTATTTACTCTCTCTTTTGTTTACTGCTATAAATCCGTATACGCCCAAGGCGCCCATTAGTTTGTCGTTTCTTGCGTATTGCTCGGCTTTAGTATAATGTTTTATTGAACGTTTCAGTGCTTCTTGTTCTTCTTGCGCTTTTGGGGTATCTTCTCTGTCAAAATATTTGTCGCCGTTTCCGCGGCCGTCACGTTCAGTTTCTTTGTTGTTTTGGGTATAACCCACTGATGTTGAACAGTTCTGACTCGGTGGTGGTGTGTTGCCAAGAGAGCTTGCTGCGGCAGCGCTTGCTGATACCGTATTTTGAACCGCATTTATTCCTTGTGAATGATATGCCATTATATACCTCTCTTGTTCTTTTATATATAAAGTATATATAGACCGAAAAATTGCTTTTTAGGGCTTGAGGGCTGTTTACAAAAGTTTACATACAAAAAGGCAAGGTATAAACCCTGCCTTTAAGTAGTTAATTACGAGCAATATTCGTTCTATTTTGTCGGTATTCTCATTGCGTAGAATGAACGTACAACAAAGATCAGCGCAATTACCAGAAGTATCCAGCCTGCGATTGGTGCAAAAGCTTTGAACGATTCGTTGATTGCGATTTCCATTGCAAGAAGGCCGAATAATGTTGTGAATTTGATAATCGGATTCATCGCAACAGAAGATGTATCTTTGAATGGGTCACCTACCGTGTCACCGACGACAGTCGCATCATGAAGTGGTGTTCCTTTTTCTTTAAGGTCTACTTCAACGATTTTCTTTGCGTTATCCCAACATCCGCCGGCGTTTGCCATAAATACGGCTTGGAATAGGCCAAAGACTGCAATTGCAATCAAATAGCTTACGAAGAATGATACCGGCATATTGCTTGTTGCAGTTGGTGCTGATAAGCATGCAAGAGCAAGCGCGAATGCAAACAATGCGATGAAGATGTTTACCATACCTTTTTGAGCGTATTGGGTACAGATTTTAACAACTTCTTTTGAGTTTGCAAGGTTTGCAGATTTTTGGTCGGCTTCGCCAAGCTTGATGTTTTGTTTGATGTATTCAACTGCGCGGTACGCACCAGTTGTAACCGCCTGCATTGACGCGCCTGAGAACCAGTAAATTACCGCACCACCGGTCAAGAAACCGAGGATTGTGTATGGATTTAATAGGTTGAGGATTGCTTCCGGCTGAACGCCAAGCGTATTTTGGATAACCAAAATAAGTGAGAAAATCATCGTTGTTGCACCTACAACTGCTGTACCGATTAGAACAGGTTTTGAGGTCGCTTTGAAGGTGTTTCCGGCGCCGTCGTTTTCTTCCAGGTATTGTTTAGCCACGTCGAAGTTTGCGTCAAAATCGAATTCGTTTTTGATTTCATCTTTAACGTTTGGAATTTCTTCGATTAAAGACAATTCGTAAACAGACTGTGCGTTATCGGTTACAGGACCGTAGCTGTCAACTGCGATGGTGACAGGGCCCATCCCCAAGAAACCGAAGGCAACCAGGCCAAATGCGAATACGGATGGATAAACCATAAAGTTTTCCGGGATGTATACGCTTGCAACGTATGACAATGCCATCAAAAGAACGATTACCATGCCGATCCAGAACCCGGAGAAGTTACCCGCAACGATACCAGAAAGGATTGTTAAGGATGAACCTCCTTCTTTTGACGCGGTAACAACTTCTTCGGTGTGCTTTGCTTTAGGTGATGTGAATATTTTTGTAAATTCAGGTATAAGCGCAGCACCTAAAGTTCCGCAAGAAATAATCGTTGCAAGAATTAACCAAAGGTTGTTAAGCGCGCAGCATCCACCGATGTCGTGCAATAAGTAGTAGCTTACACCGTAAGTCATCGCGATTGACAAAATTGATGTCAACCAAACAAGGTTTGTTAATGGTTGCTCAAAGTCGAATTTTTCAACTTTTTTTGCATAGAAATTATTACAAATTCCGTTAATCCAGTATGCAACGACAGAAGTTGCAATCATCAAAAATCTCATAACGAAAATCCAAGTTAGAAGTTGGATTTGGTATTCAGGCATAACGCCTAAAAGAATGAAAGAAACGAGTGCAACACCTGTTACGCCGTAGGTTTCAAAACCATCAGCAGTCGGCCCGATAGAGTCGCCGGCGTTGTCGCCTGTGCAATCCGCGATAACTCCAGGGTTTCTCGGATCATCTTCTTTGATGCCGAATTGAATTTTCATCAAGTCAGAACCGATGTCTGCGATTTTTGTAAAGATTCCGCCTGCGACACGAAGTGCAGATGCGCCAAGAGATTCACCGATAGCAAAACCGATAAAGCAAGCGCCGGCGATTTCGCCCGGAACAAATAACAAGATGATTAACATCATGATTAATTCAACAGAAACCAACAGAACGCCAATGCTCATGCCCGCTTTCAACGGAATATTCATGATATTGAGAGGGTTGCCTTTTAGTGAGGCAAAAGCTGTTCTTGAGTTTGCGAGAGTGTTCATTCTGATACCGAACCACGCAACGCCATATGAACCCAAAATCCCGATAACAGACCAGCCCAAAATCGTTAGAACTCCGGCAACGCCCATGTGTTGTAAGTATCCGAAATAAAACGCGATACACAATCCAATTAATACTTCAAGCACAATAAGGAATTTACCCTGTTGTACCAGATAAGTTTTACAAGTCTCAAAAATCGTGTTTCCGACTTCCGCCATTGCGTGGTGGACTGGAAGTTTTTTAATTTTAAGAAACTCGATAAAACCAAAAATAACCCCTACTACAGAGATTACCAACCCAATGAGAAGGTAGTTGTAGCTTTCAGGGTTTGAGGCTATGTTAGGGACGACTAAGTCCGCCTCGCCTGCAAATGCAGAATTGCATCCCGCAAAAATCATTGCAAACATTGCAAAGAGGGGAGCGAATAATTTTTTTAACATAACTTTGACTCCTTCTTCTAATAAAATCATGTTCTTCTTCAATTGTAATTTCAACTATCCGGCATGACAACATTGTGAAGAAAGTTTACAATACGCAAAAAATCCTCGCTTTTGCGAGGATTTTTATTGTGTTATTTGTTTTGCCTAACCGCAAAGCTGTTCTGAGACGATGAAAGGTGTTTCGGATACTTTCATTGTGTTTTTATTCAGAATTCCTCTTTTTAATTCAGAGAACGTTGCGTTTTGGCAGTGGAATTTCTTTTTCAAAAATTCATAAGAAACTTTTGGATCGCACTTATCGCCACAAGTGAACAAATCAACGGCTGCGTAACCCAGTTCCGGCCAAGTGTGTATTGCTAAATGGCTTTCCGAAATGATAACCACCCCGGACACACCGTATGGGTTAAACATATGGAAACATTTCTGTACAATGGTTGCTCCGCATTCAAGTGCTGCGTCTACCATGTATTTTTCTACTTTGTCAATGCTATTTAAAATGTTAGGATCACATTCAAAAAATTCAGCTAAAACATGCTGTCCTAGATTTACTTCTTCAACGCCGTCTTGTTCAAACGCTTTTAATGGTTGTTTTACGTCCAATTCATGAGCCTCCTATTAAAATATTTTTAAACTACACTGTGCGTAAAAATTCACGCTCTAATATTTTACTATAAAAATTGAAAAAATGTAATTTTTACACGTTAAAATAAAAAATTTTGTAAAAATTTTTTAAGGTGGTCGCAAATGCTTGAAATATGGGCATTTTGTTGTTTGTTTATTGTTAAGTTTTATTAAATATGGGGTTTAAAAAAATATATGTTGGATTTAAAATTCGGATATGAATAATAAAATTTTGGTAATTGATGATGATTTTGCGATAAACGAGTTAATTAAGGTCAATCTTGAATTAGCCGGATATAAGGTATTGCAAGCTTTTGACGGTACAAAGGGTTTTGCTTTGGCGAAGCAAGAGACACCATCTCTTATTGTGTTGGATGTCATGATGCCTGAGGTTGACGGGTTTACCGTCGCGCAGCGGATTCGCAAAAATTCGACGACTGAGGAAGTTCCGATTTTGATGTTGACTGCATTGTCACAGATTAATGATAAGGTTAAAGGCTTTGATATCGGTGTTGATGATTATTTGGTTAAACCGTTTGAAATGGATGAACTTCTTGTTCGCGTACGGGCATTGTTGAAGCGAACAGCGCAAATTCCGAAGTCTGCGGCGACGCGTGAGTTGTTGTCTGTTGGGGAAGTTACTCTTTTGCCGGAAACTTATTCGGTTGAAATCAACGGTAAGGTCGCAAAATTAACACCTATTGAATTCGATATTTTTAATTTATTGTTTCAAAATCACGGTAATATGGTTGCGTCTGCGCAGTTGTTGAAAGAAGTTTGGGGATATGCGCCGGATGATGATGTTGAAACTATTCGTGTTCATATTAGGCATTTACGTGCAAAACTGGATAAAATTGCTGATGGAAAACGCTATATTGAGACGATTTATGGTGGCGGCTATAAGTTGAATATATAGTTTGTTATGTAATTGAATGGTAAATAAAAAAGAAGGTTCGGAAAATTTTCCGAACCTTTTCAACAGAAAGGATATTTTTGTTATTCTTTAACATATTCTGCGTCGATTACATCGTCGTCAGATTTTGAGGATGTTTCTGAATTTGCACTGCTGCTTTGTGCTGCATCGCCTTCTTTCTGAACGGCTTCGTAAGCTTTTTGAGAGATTGAGAACATTGTTTGTTGCAATTCATCAGAAAGTTTTTTCAATTCATCGGTTGATTTGTTTTCGTCGATTGCTTTTTGCAACGCTTCTTTTTGTTCTTTCAATTTAGCTTCATCAGCCGGATCGATTTTGCCTTCAAAATCTTTCACGATTCTATCAGCGGAACCGATAAGACCTGACGCGTTATTTTTGATTTCTGCGTCTTCTTTTTTCTTTTTGTCTTCAGCTGCGTTAGCTTCAGCCTCTTTAACCATTTTGTCGATATCTTGTTCAGATAGGTTAGAAGAGTTTGTGATTGTAATTTTTTGTTCTTTGTTGGTCGCTTTGTCTTTAGCTGAAACATTTACGATACCGTTTGCGTCGATATCAAATGTAACTTCGATTTGCGGCAAACCTCTCATTGCTGGCGGAATTCCGTCGAGTCTGAACATGCCTAATGATTTGTTGTCAGACGCCATTGGTCTTTCACCTTGAAGAACGTGAATATCAACCGCAGTTTGGTTATTTTCGGCAGTTGAGAACACTTGAGATTTTGAAACAGGGATAGTGGTGTTTCTTGGAACTAACGATGTCATAACGCCACCGAGAGTTTCGATACCTAATGTTAAAGGTGTTACGTCCAAAAGAACGATGTCTTTAACTTCGCCGGCCAAAACACCTGCTTGAACAGCTGCACCGACCGCAACGACTTCGTCAGGGTTTACGGATTGGTTTGGCTCTTTTCCTGTGTATTCTTTAACCAATTGCTGAACCGCAGGAATACGAGTTGAACCACCTACTAAAACGACTTCGTTGATTTCTGATTTTGAAATTCCGGCGTCTTTAATTGCTTGTTCAACCGGCTTTTTACATCTTTCTAACAAATCGTATGAAAGATCTTCGAATTTAGCTCTTGTCAAAGAAAGATCTAAGTGTTTAGGACCGTTAGCATCGGCAGTGATGAACGGAAGGCTGATGTTAGTTTCAACAACGGATGAAAGTTCACATTTTGCTTTTTCAGCAGCTTCTTTAACGCGTTGCATAGCTTGCTTGTCAGATTTAAGGTCGATGCCTTCTTGTTTTTTGAACTCTTCGCAAATCCAGTCTATAACTTTTTGGTCGAAGTCGTCACCGCCTAAACGAGTATCGCCGGAAGTTGAAAGTACTTCGTGAACGCCGTCACCGATGTCCAAAATTGAAACGTCGAATGTCCCGCCACCAAGGTCGAATACCAAAACTTTTTCGCTCTTTTCTTTCTCTAAACCATAGGCCAAAGCTGCCGCAGTCGGTTCGTTGACAATACGAAGAACGTCTAAACCTGCGATTTTGCCAGCGTCTTTTGTTGCTTGTCTTTGAGCATCGTTAAAGTAAGCAGGAACGGTAATTACTGCTGATGTAACTTTTTCGCCTAAATAAGCGCTAGCGTCATCCGCCAATTTTCTCAAAATCATTGCAGAGATTTCTTGTGGAGTGTAATCTTTTCCGTCGATATTTACTTTGTAATCTTCGCCCATGTGGCGTTTGATAGAAATAACAGTTTTATCAGGGTTAAGAATTGCTTGTCTTTTAGCCAATTGACCGACAAGTTTTTCCCCGGTTTTAGAAAAACCAACGATAGAAGGGGTTGTTCTTGAACCTTCGGCGTTAGCGATAACGGTTGGTTTACCGCCTTCCATGACTGCTACAACTGAGTTAGTTGTACCCAAGTCGATACCAATAGTTTTTGCCATAGTATTTATCTCCTTTTTAATTTCATGACTTCTACTATTTTAATTTATAACACTATTTTTTGAGCATGGCGGAAAAATAAACAAAAAATTAATGTTTTGCCCCCGTGCGTATTATCGCACGGAGGCAGGTTAAATGGTTAAAGAGTTAAAAGGTTAAAAGGTTTATTAAGGAATAATAAATGTTTAAAACGTGGCGTTTTATCATTGTTTATTTTCCATAACCCCTTTTAACCCTTTAACCTATCTACCTTTTAACATGTTCCCCTCTTGACAAATTAAGAAAATACGATATCATGATAATATGTTAAATAAAAATGAAAGTATGATTAAATTAAAATACTATAGTAGAATATACAGTTCAATAGGGGGGGGGCGCCTCAACAGCCTGATTATATCTGGCTTTCAGCGACTTGTTTTGCCAAAACCTCCGACCCTTGCGAATGCAAGATTACGGAGGTAAACATGACAGAAACATTAAAAAAACATGCGTCATTGCGAGGAACGAACGCAGTGAGTGACGAAGCAAACCAGCTGACCGAGTTTCAACGAGGTCAGTCAACCAACGTGACGACATTGACCGATTTCGCTACGCTCAATCGGCTGGGTTGCCGCGCTCACATTCGTTCGCTCGCAATGACGCAGAGCGTTGGATTTACCATGGCGGAAATATTGCTTTCCCTCACAATCATCGGCGTTGTCGCCGCGATTACATTGCCAAGCTTGATGGCGAATATTAATGAACGAACTTGGAATACTCAACGTAAAGCATTGTACGCACGTTTATCTCAGGCAATTGGTATGATGCCGAGTATAGGTGGATATGGAACATTTACGTATGATGGAACAACAAGTTCAATCACGGCTGATACCGCTGCGGAAACTTTCTTGACGGAAGGTTTATCAAAAGTTCTCAAAATCAACAACATATGTGATTATCAACACCTGGCAGATTGTGGTATTGCCAGTAATTATACAAACTTGGCGGGCACAACGAAGACTTGGTCCAGTGCACCAACATTAGGAGAGTTAAATAGTATGTTTACATCTGGAACATACACGGATACAAATGCCACATATCAAAACCCTCAGTCATATATAGATACAAAAGCTGCTGCTTTTGAGACTCAAAACGGTGAAAGTGTATTGCTATTTTACAATCCATTATGTACCGCTGACGTTGAAGGCAAGAATTGGCACTATAGCCAACCTAAAATGTGTGCAAACTTTATTTATGACCTAAATGGCAACAAAGGTCCAAACGCAGTCGGAAAAGACATCGGGTTTATAACGGCTCTTTATCCAACAGACTCAAATGTTGTTGCGCCATACGCACTTTCAACAAATGCCGCTAGTGGAAGTGCAATTAAGCAAACAGAGGCAAGCAAAGCTTGTACAACACAAGACCCAGAAAGCCGTCTTCCTAATAAAGACGAACTAAGCTCCATGTTTTATAACATGAAACTTCTCGGTATTACGTTCGGTAACTTTTGGTCTGGCTCTGTCGTCTCATCTGGAGAGTCTGGCACGGCTTGGTACCAGTTTTTCGACCCAGGCTATCGCGGCCTGTACTTAAGGTCCAACATTCACTACGTAAGGTGTGTTAAGCGTTAGGCCTGCCAGTACAAAAAATTACCCTATCGGGTAATTTAAAAATATGAAAAATGATTTATTATAAAAGTACCCAAACAACGGGCGATCCTTTGAGGTCGCCCCCCCCCTTTAAAAAGTTTATTTCAGGGAGTTAATTGCGGATTTTACGTCTGCGGATTTGTAGATGTAGTTGCCGGCTACAAGTGAGTTGGCACCGTAATTTTTACAAATTTTTCCTGTTTCTGCGTTGATTCCGCCGTCAACTTGGATTATTAAAGATTTAGGTGCGTTCGTGCGGATGAATTTGATTTTTTCAGCGCAATCTGCCATGAATTTTTGGCCTCCAAAACCCGGTTCGACTGTCATAACAAGCAACAAGTCCAACTCTTGGATGAACGGTAAAATCTTGTCCGGCGCGGTTTTGGGTTTGATTGATAGTCCGGCTTTGCAGCCTTTTTCTTTTATAAAACGGATAAGCTTTGAAACATCTTCGTCACTTTTCATCGCTTCATAGTGGAAGGTCAGAATATCGGCGCCCGCGTTGATGAAGTCTTCGGCGTATTTTTCCGGGTTTTCTATCATCAAGTGAACGTCGAGTGGCTTGGTCGCAACGCGCTTGAGGGCGGCGGTTACGGGGATTCCGATGGTTATGTTCGGTACAAAATGGCCGTCCATCACATCAACGTGAATCCAGTCTGCGCCGTTGGTTTCGACGAGTTTGATGTCGCGCTCAAGGTTTGCGAAGTCTGCCGATAGGATTGACGGTGAAACTATTGTTTGGTCGAACATTTATTCTCCTTCCACGTTGAATTTTTTGCAAGCCTCTGTCGCTGCGTTTTGTTCGGCCTCTTTTTTGGTTAAACCTTGGCCAATGCCGCAAACTTCCCCGTTATACGAAACTTGGACGGTAAAAACTTTTTTGTGTGCCGGCCCGGTTTGGTCTATGAGTTCGTAAATTGGCAATTTTTTGTTTAAGCCTTGAGTATATTCTTGCAAAAGAGCTTTTGCGTTAAAGTTTATGTAGTTTGCCTGAACGTCTTCGATGTAAGGCTTGAGTGTTTTTGTCAGAAATTCACGCAAGGGTTGAAGTTTGCCCTCCAAATAAAACGCTCCGAGCAGCGCTTCAAAAGCGCAGGCGCAAATGGTGTCGTTACTGGCTAAACCTTGCTTTTTGTCGTGTTTTGATATTCTGAGAAGTTCTTCCAGATGAAACGATTTAAAAATTTTTGCAAGTGTCATATCTGCGACTACAATTGAGCGGATTTTGGACAATTTGCCTTCCGGGTATTCAGGATACATTTCAAATAGAATATCGGACGTTAGGAGTTTTAGGACAGAATCGCCCAGAAACTCCAGCCTTTCATAAGAGTCTACAAAGGTTAGGCCTTGTTCTTGCGAGTATGACGGGTGGGTCAAAGCTCGAAGAAAAAGATCTTTATCCTCAATGTTTGTTTTGAAAATTGTTTCCAGTCTTTCCATTAGAATATGCCTTTAAAGAAATCAACTATTGCCGGAATTGCGTTATCGTTCATAATAACCCATTTTGTAAAGTAGAACATCGCCGGGATTGTAAAAATAAAACTGTCGGCTCTATCCAAGAAACCGCCGTGACCGGGCAAGCTGTTGCCTGAATCTTTGACTCCGGCGTCGCGTTTAATGAGGGATTCGCACAGGTCGCCGACTTGGGCGCAAAGTGTACAGATTAAGCCGGCAAGCGCAGCGAAGTACCATTCAACACCGATGACAAGTCCGACGAGTGATGCGCCAATCATTGCGCAAATTATTCCGCCGATAGAGCCTTCAATTGTTTTATTGGGGCTTACAATCGGCGCAAGCTTGTGTTTGCCAAAACGGCTGCCGACGTAATAACAACCGATGTCTGTCAAAAGTATTGATGTGAACATCATAATGACAAATCCTAAGCCGCTTTCGTAGCTGCCTGAACTTAGGTCGCGCAAGAAGATTAGGTGTAGCGGAAACCAACCGCAATAGACAAAGCCCAAAATTGTTGTTGCGACGTTGGCGATATACGGTTGGCGTCCTCGAAATAGAACCCACAAGAATGACAACATTGTGCAGCCGGTTAGGGCTATTGACACCAGATCAAACTGTTTGAGATACGCAATTATTGTGAAGAAAATTTCACAAGCAATTATGATTTTTAAACTCGGATAAAATCCTTTGTTTTCGAGTATTTTGACGTATTCTTTTGCACAAAGACACATAAAAGCCAAAATTAGAAGTGCCAACCAAATTCCGCCCCAGATAATTCCGTAAACGACGACTAAGCCGAGAATCAAGCCGGTTAGCATTCTTGTTGCATTCTTGTTTAATCCTAAATCCATTATACGGTTAAAACCTCTTTTTCTTTTGCTGCTACTTCAGAATCAATAATCCCGGTGTATTTGTCTGTTAATTTTTGGATTTTGTCTTGAGTATCTTTCACCATATCTTCAGGAAGATTTTCATCTTTTTCGATTTTTTTTAAATCATCGACCATGTCACGTCTTGCGTTACGGACAACGATTTTCATATCTTCGCCGATTTTTTTAACTTCTTTAACCGTTTCGCGACGTCTTTCTTCCGTCATTGGCGGGAAGTTAAGGCGTATGCAAATACCGTCACTGTTTGGAGTGATGCCGATATCTGATTTAATGATAGCTTTTTCGATATCTTTTAGAATTGATTTATCGTATGGTGAAATTACCAAAGTTGTACCGTCTTGAACGGTTACTTGTGACATTTGGCGAAGCGGGGTCGGCACTCCGTAGTATTCAACCAAAACTCTGTCCAGAATAAGCGGGTTGGCTCTGTTTGAACGTACTGCCGCAAATTCACGGTGCAATTGATTGATGGCTTTTTCCATTTTTTCTTCGCCGAATAAGAATAATTCATCTAATGCTTCTGACATGTTAAACCTCTTTCTATATTATTGATGTACGTAAGTTCCGATTTTCTCGTTATTTAAGATTTTGCCGATGCCGTCTTCTTGTTCAAAGTCAAAAACGACTATCGGGATGTTGTTTTGTTTACAAAGTGCGCATGCTGCGGTATCCATAACTTTGAGTTCATTTTTAATAATTTCGTCATAAGTCATTTCTTCAATTTTCTTTGCGTTTGGATTTGTGCGTGGGTCATCCGTGTAGACTCCATCTACGCCATTTTTCGCCATAAGCATTGCTTCAGCGTTGATTTCTGATGCTCTGAGAGCAGATGCGGTATCAGTTGTAAAGAAAGGGTTGCCCGTACCTGCTGCGAAGATTACCACACGTCCTTTTTCAAGGTGACGGATTGCGCGGTGGCGAATGTATGGTTCTGCAATTTGGTTCATTGCTATTGCGCTTTGAACACGGCATGGAACTTCAATTTGGTTTAATGCACTTTGTAGTGCAATTGCGTTCATTACTGTTGCGAGCATGCCAACGTAATCTCCTGACGCTTGATCCATGCCCAGTTTGGCACTGTTTTTCATCCCGCGGAAAATATTTCCGCCGCCGACAACGACGGCAATTTCAGCACCCAGATCGCGTGCTTTTTTTATCTCTGCTGCAATCTTTTTTACCGGGTTTTGGTCTATCCCGAATTGTTGCTCTCCAAGTAGCGCTTCTCCGCTAATCTTTAGTAAAATTCTTTTATATTTAAGTTCACTCATATTAATCTCCCATTACCAACTACCCCTATGTTATACAAAAATACGCCCGTTGTAAAGAAATGCATTAACAATTCGTAACCATCCGATTGATTAACTTGCAAACCTGTTTTTTATGTGGTTTTATAATAGGTGTAGAAGAGAGATTATTATAAGGGGTTATTTAACATGGCAAATTGTGTATTGGAAAAAACATGTAATACATTAAACGAAAAATCCAAAAAAGTTATCAGAAAAGCTTTGAAAACATTGGGCAAAAAGAATTTTGTTGTGATTATGCACAACGGAAGTTTCCCGGCGCTTGAAGGTGAAAACACAGGTTTCGGAACAATTAATTCAAAAGCCGGACGTGAGTTTATTGAGTATTCAAAAGGCTTGTTTGACGCTATTCAACTTGGACCTGCGGGAAAAACAAAAAGTTGCGACTCTTCGCCTTATACAGGAACTATTTTTTCCGCTAACCCGTTGTTTATTGACCTTGCTGCTTTGACAACTAAAGAGTGGGGGAATCTTCTTTCTGAAGATACTTACAATGAAATTGTTGAAAATAATCCGAATAAAAACACAAACAAAACGGCTTATTCTTACATCTACAGGCAACAAAATATCGCGCTTGTTGAGGTTTGGAACAATTACAAAGCTAACCATTCTAAAAAGATGGAAAAAGAGTTTGAAAAATTCAAAAAAGAAAACGCTTATTGGTTAGATAAAGATGCGTTATACGAAGCGCTAACCCTTGAAAACGGCAATGACTACTGGCCAAGTTGGGCTAACGAAACTGACAAAAATCTTTTAAATCCAAAATCTCACGAAGAACAAATGATCTTCGGTAACCGAATTGAGGAAATTGAAAATAAGTACGCTGATGATATCGAACAATATAAATTTGTTCAATATATTTGTGCAAAACAAAATGCGCAAACGCTGAAATTCGCGCTTGATAACAAGGTCAAAATGATTGCCGACAGGCAAGTTGCCTTCTCTGATAGAGATACTTGGGCGTACCAATCATTATTCTTAGAAGGCTGGTGTCTAGGTTGCCCGCCGGATTATTTCTCAAAAGACGGACAAGCATGGGGATTCCCGGTTATGAACCCGGAAAAACTCTATAAGGCCGATGGCTCTTTGGATGAAGGCGGAATCTTGATGAAAAATCTTTTCCGCAAAATGTTCAGAGAAAATCCGGGTGGCGTTCGTATCGACCACATCGTTGGTTTGATAGACCCTTGGGTTTATAAAGCCGGTAAAAAACCTATGATTGAACAAGGCGCTGGCAGACTTTATTCTTCTCCTGAACACCCGGAACTTTCTAAATACGCTATTCCATCTCTCGATGATTTGGATATGGAACTTGAAGCTGATAAGGAAAAACGTGTTAAAACATTATCAAAAAAACAAATCAAACTGTATGGTCGTTTGATTGAAAAAATTGTTATCGCAGCAGCTGAAGAAGAAGGTTTGGACAAAAATTCTATCGTTTGCGAAGATTTGGGAACCTTGACAAATCCTGTTGCATCAGTAATGAAAGAGTATAAGCTTCAAGGCATGAAGCTTACACAATTCACTGAGCCTGAAAAAGAGGCCGATCCGTATCGTTGCTGCAACATTGACGAAAAATGTTGGGCAATGGTCGGAACTCACGATAATCAACCGATTAAAATGTGGGCGGATTCGATGGTTCACACTCATGAAGGCTATCTTCATGTGAAAAACCTAGTGGAAGACCTCTTCCCTAATTGTGACAACAAAGATGATATCATCGTAAGAATGACTCAGGATGCAGATTTCTTGACCGAAACAAAATTGATGGAAATGTTTGCATCAAAAGCTCAAAACATTCAAATTTTCTTTACGGATTACTTCAATGTTTACGATGTTTACAATCGTCCGGGAACATCAGGTGATAAAAACTGGAGTCTTAGACTTCCAAACAACTACCAAGAACTTAAAACTATTAACTTGGCCAATATCTTGAAACTTGCAATTATCGCTCGTGGGCCGGAATTCGCCAAGAAAAACGAAAAAATGATTAAAGAGTTAGAAGAAATATGCTAAAAAAAATCCTATTGTTATTATTCATGTTTTGCTTGACGTTTGTGCCGGTGTTGGCTTCTGATAAACCGTTCCGTGTAGAAACCGACGCAAAACTTGAATATAACAAGGGGATAGATTTTTATAACTCCGGGCAATTTGACCAGGCTGTTGATTGCTTTCGCGCTGCAATCGACTTGGAACCTAATTACATAGACGCCTATTACAATTTGGGTATGACTTTTGATTACCTGAAGCAGTATGAGGCGTCTGTTTCTATGTTCAAAGAACTTCTTTCGCGCAAGCCTGAGGATTACGACGCGGTCTATCGCGCGGCATTGGTAAGTTATAAGATGAATATGCCACAACAAACGAAAGAGTTTTTGGCAAAACTTCCGCAAAGTAGCCCATTTTACTACAAAGGCCAAGAATTAGCAAAGCTTTTGGGTACTGATATTCAGTCGATAAAGGCAAACATGCCTTTGGATGAAGAGACGCCGGATATTTCTCCCGTAGCTGAGAACGCAACTCGCGGAACCTTTGCCGGGAATTTCTATTATGAAAACTTGCCGAGTCCGACCGGAATCGTTGTTGATGAAGTTGGGTACTTGTATGTTGCAAATTATTCTGATAATTTGGTTTATAGAATTACTCCGACCGGCGAAAAAATGGTCTATCTTAAACACCCTAAAATTGACGGGCCGATAGGTCTTGCGATGGATGAAGGTGGCAATCTTTACATCGCGAATTATAATAGTAATTCTGTTTTAAAATTATCTGCCTCCCATCAATTAACGACGTTGATAAGTGATATCGAAAAACCTTATTATTTGTACGTCCATGGTGGGTATTTGTTTGTCTCCTGCCAAGGCAACAATACTGTTGTGAGGTATAGGGTTTAGCCTTAGGCGAGGTTTACCTCGCCTAAGGCGGGTTAAAAGGTTAAAGAGTTAAAGGGTTAAAAGGTTAAAAAGTTAAATGGTTAAAAGGGTTTATGGAAATAAACAACGTTAAGCCGCTGCGTTTACACCATTATTGATTATGTTAACCCCTTTTAACCTATTAACCTTTAAACCTATTAACACGTAGCCCCTTGACAAACTCAAAAAATACGGTATCATGAAGATATGATATTACAAAATAAAAGTATAAAGAGTTCAATAGGGGGGGGGGGCGCCTCAAAGTCCTGATTATATCTGGCGTTGCGGCTCATGTTTTGCCAAAAACTCCGGCCCTTGCGAGCGCAAGATTACGGAGGTAAACATGACAGAAACATTAAAAAAACATGCGTCATTGCGAGGAACAAGCAACGTTAACGAAAAATCAAACATGACGAACGCAAATGAGTCTATTTCCCATAATGAAGTGTACCCGAAAACCTGGACAAGCGGCTAGGAAGTAGTAAAATAAAGAAAGAGGTACACCAATGAAATTTAGTAAAGAAGAAAAAGACCGTTTACGTTCTAATCCAAACGTAAAAGAAGTTTACCAAT
>JAZUCM010000063.1:0-7625 GCA_045639085.1 Candidatus Gastranaerophilus bacterium | reverse complement strand
GGATTGCTCAACGCTGGTACTGCGCCTCGCGTTAAACGCCACCGCTCGCGCTTGCGCGAAAGAGCGCGGTCTTCCGCGTCGCGCGCTCGTCTCTTCGCAAGACAAGTCTTGCTCCGTGGCTCTGCTCGGCTTGGCCTTTACGATGGCTGAAATATTGCTGTCATTGACTATCATCGGCGTTGTTGCGGCAATCACCCTGCCAAGCTTGATGGCAAACATCAACGAACGGACTTGGAACACTCAACGAAAAGCGCTTTACGCCCGCATGTCTCAAGCCATTGCAATGATGCCACAGATTGCTGGCTATGGGACTTTAACAGAAACAACTGACGAGGACGGTTCAACAACGGTCACAGATACCGCGACGGAAGCGTTTTTGACCGAGGGCCTTTCAAAAGTTCTCAAAATCAACAACATCTGCGACAACGCACATTTACAAGATTGCGGAATACCTACAACTTACAATGATATGCTAGGTAGCCCTAAGGCGTTACCAACAACGTTGTACGAACTTAATGCTTGGTTTAAAAGTGTAGCTTATTGTGGTAGTTCATATTCAACAATAGATACCAAAGCCGCGGCGTTCGAAACTCTAAGCGGTGAAAGTATTGTCGTATATTACAACCAGTCTTGTAAATATGAATATTTAAATGAGGCAAGTTTAACGTCAACTGGAAATGTTTATGATTTTCCTCAATCAACTATGTGTGTAAATTTTGTTTATGATTTAAATGGCAACAAAGGACCTAATACCATGGGTAAAGATATTGGCTTTATCACGAGTTTCAACTCAAACGACCCAATAGTGGTAGCTCCGATGCCATCTTCTTCATCCAATGCTAGCCCATCCGCTTGGGCTGACGCGGCGAGCTCTTGTACAACACAAAACACGGAAAGTCGCATACCAAATGTTGACGAACTTTCAGCAATGTTGATTAATAAAAATATAATCAACTTAGCAGCTAGTGCGAGCTTTTGGTCCGGGTCTGCCTTCAGTGCAGGCAAAGCATGGTTACTGGCCCCGAACACTGGCTATCGCAGTACGGCAGGCAAGTCGTTTATAGGGTCCGTTCGATGTGTTAAACGTTAAATTAAATTTTAATAGCGGGCTCCTTGAACTTCAAGGGGCCTGGTATTTTAACTCTAACTAACTAATACTTTTTAACTAAATTATTAAGAAAGTTAAAGTTGGAAAAGTTCGATTTTTCGCGGATTTGACGTTATTTGGGAATGTGTGTATAATGTTAGTATTTGACAGAAACATTTTTGTGGTATTATTTAAGATAGACTAATGGTTTAATTCATTATTCTAGAAAGAGAAGTAATTGTAGTAGTTATATAAGAGGAAGGGTTTAATATGTCATTACCTAATGTAGCTTATTTTTCAATGGAGATAGCAATTGACCAGTCTTTGAAAACTTATTCCGGTGGTTTAGGATTTTTGGCGGGTTCACACATGCTGTCAGCAGGTTATCTGCAAATGCCAATGGTTGGTGTTACAATGTTGTGGTCTTACGGATATTATGACCAACGTATCGGTAGCGACGGCCAAGTTGAGGTTGCTTACATCAGAAAGTATTATGATTATTTGACAGATACCGGTGTTAGCACAACAGTTGATATTTTTGGCGAAAAGGTTCAGGTTAAAGCGTTCAAGGTCGCGCCTGAATTGTTCGGTACTTGCCCGGTTTATTTGTTGACAACTGATATTGAAGGCAACAGTGAGTGGGCTAGAAGTATTTCTCATAAACTTTATGACGGTAACGAGAAAATCAGAATTGCGCAAGAAACGGTTCTCGGTGTTGCCGGGGTGAGAATTCTTCAGGCTGTTGGTTACAATTTTGAAGTTATTCACTTGAATGAAGGTCATGCGCTCCCTGCTGCGTTTGAATTGTTGCGTCAATACAACGGTGACTTGGATGCGGTTAAGAGAATGACTGTATTCACAACTCACACACCGGTCGCGGCCGGTAATGAAGTTCACTGGGTTGATACGTTGTTGCAAGGTGGATTCTTTGCAGGATGCTCAAGAGAAACTGCTGTTCAATTGGGCGGCGAAAACTTCTCGCTTACGGTTGCTGCATTAAGAATGTCAAGACTTGCAAACGCTGTTTCTCAATTGCACGGCCTTGTTTCTAACAAAATGTGGGAATGGGTTGAAGGCAGATGCCCAATCAGAGCTATCACTAACGCTGTTAACCTTCACTACTGGCAAGATGACAGAGTTAAAAATGCCGCTAACAATCCGCAAAAATTGTTAGAAGTTAAGCGCGAAATGAAAGCGGAACTTTTCCAATATGTTGCTAACGTTGCGGGTAAAAGATTTAACCCTGACGTTTTGACTATCACTTGGGCAAGAAGATTCGCGGACTACAAACGTGCTTGGTTAATTTTGATGGATAACGAAAGAATTACCAAGTTGTTAGATGAAAATAAAATTCAAATTATTTTCGCCGGTAAATTCCACCCGGATGACGTTATGGGTAAAGAAATGTTCAACAAATTGTTGAATCGTTCTCACAGCTTGAAAAATGTTGTTGTTCTTCCTGGATATGAACTTGAACTTTCCGGCATGTTGAAACGTGGTTCCGATATTTGGTTGAACACTCCGTTAAGACCGTTTGAAGCATCAGGTACTTCTGGCATGTCTGCTAATATGAACGGTGCATTACACTTGTCTATCTTTGACGGTTGGACGGTTGAAGGTACGTTCGATGGTATTAACGGTTATACGGTTGAGTACGAAGGACTTGACGATGAAATGCCGTGGGAAGAACGTCACTGGAAAGATCATAAGTGTGTAATGGATATCATCGAAAACAGAATTTTGCCAACTTACTACGAAAACAAAGAAGAATGGGCAAGATTGATGAGACAAGCTATCAGAACATCTGAAGCGTACTTCAACTCAGACAGAATGGTTGTTGAGTATTACAACAGATTGTATAAGCCAATCGCTCACGATGATGTAACAGGAGAAAAGAAGAAAGAAATGAAAATCACTGAAGCTCCAACATTCGATGCTTGGACATTCTCAAATATTAAATAGTTAAAACTTAAACGGCCTCAGGAAACTGGGGCCGTTTGATTTTCTATAAATGCTCTATTTCTATTTGCATGATTTTTTTGATTAAGGTATAATAAAGCTTATGAAAAAGATTTTATTTATATTGGGTTTATTGGGGATATTTGCCCTGCCGTCGGTTGCGTTGGATGCGGATGTGGCTTCTCTCGGTGAAGAAAAAATGCAGATTCAACATCGAATTGATAACGTTGGGTTTCAAATATTGAACGCAAACAAGATTGATAAGCGTATGGTGTTTTCCTATTGTGAGGAAACTCAAAAAAAACTTATGCTTACAGACAAAACGTTGACTCGGCGTCAAATTGTTTTGTATAAAAATTACGTGGAACATGTTTGTGATGATGATGAATTGGCAGCGTTTTTGGCTCGTGAAATTGTAAAAGGTACGCTTTCTTATGATGGATTGTTTCGCGGTTGGATTAGCGCTGCGCAGATGAAAATGTCGCCGAAGAAATATGAGTTTCTTTATGACAAACGCGGTGTTGATTTGATGGTAAATTCAGGTTTTAACCCTGTTGCGATGATTGTTTATCTAAATAAATGCGACTGTGAAAAAAGATTTAATTTCGTTTTGACCAGCAATAAAGTTTCTAAAAGGCTGGCGGAAATTTACGAGTATATTTACACAAAATACCCGGTTTATTTGGCCAATAATGCGTATTTACAAAACCAGTACTATCAGAATTTCTTGCTAACATCTGAAAACAATCGTAAATTGTTGCAAGAAAAAATCAAGTCGAATTCAACGAAGCGGGTAAAATATGAATAGGTTGTGTAAGGTTTTAATATTACTTGCGCTATGTTTTGGACAGAGTGCGTTGGCGCAAGATATTGTGAATGATGTTTTTGTTGAAGAAACCCTGAGTGAATATGTCGGCAAGTCTTTACCGACAGCAAAAGTTTGTAATCATCAAAATTTGACTCGTGTTCCGATTGTGCTCAATTCAAAAGAAGTTATAAGAAGTCGCAATGTTACAGATGGCGAATTTTATGAGTTTGTCGTGAAAAAGCCGGTTATTTATAATCATAAATGCATAGTTCCCAAAGGTACGATTGTGAAAGGCCGCCTTGAAACAATGGCAACAAAGGGCATGAATGGTATTCCGGCGATGATGATTTTTGATGATTTTATAATCCCTGGAATTGAGCCGGAAAAATTAAAATCTTATTATATAAAACGTGGGTTGAATTTGACTCTGTTGGTTTTGCCATTGAAATGGGCGCTCACAATTCTGCCACCTACGGGCTCTTTGACGAATTTTATTATGGGCGGGCCGGCTAAAATTAGCCCAAGGACGGACATAACGCTGTATTATTACCCCGAGTGGGAATGTTCAGAAATTTAAAAGCGGAGAATAAAATTTCTCCGCTTTTTTGTGTTTTGTTTTATAGATTTGTTATTAGTTATTTGTTAAAGCTGATTGCGTTAACGTATTCTTCAGACTTGCCTTGAGCCTTAGCGTATTCGATTTGAGCAGCTTTAGCGTGCAATTTTTCTGCGTTTTCAAGTTGGAATGGAGCTCTGTAGTTGTATGGTGTATGAACAACAGATTCAGCGATTTCTTGCGCTGCAGATTTTTCAGCCTTGCCCATTACAGCTTCAGAAATAACTGTTCTAGGGTTGAAGTATGTGCTTGCTGCGTTTTCAATTTTGTTAGCAGCTTTAGGTAAATGATTTAATAGACCTTCACGGCCGGCAAATGTAATTTTGTTAACTTGCATAATAGTTTCCTTTTCTTTTTAGTAACATCGAGTATTTGTGGGTTAAACCCGGTAAATAATTTTTTTTGCTATTTGTTATGTTATTCTTTACAAATTTTAATATTATAACGCTAAAACTCATCTTCAGCAATTATTCTAAGCATACGATGTGCCTTTTCAAGCTGATTTCGTTCATTTTTTATTTTGTTAATGTAGGTGTATATTTCCGATAAAATCGTTTCTTCATCTTTTAAATGCTCGTATGAAAATAATATATCTGCCGGAACACCCAGAGTTTTTAATATTTTGTCCAAGGTTTCTGATGTGACGAAATTTTCTCCTGATTCAATTCTGTTCAAGTTTCGAGGCGTAATATCAATCATTTCGGCAAATTTTTCCTGCGTATATCCTTTCATTTTTCTCAAGCGTTTAACTTTTTTGCCGAGCAAATTTTTTATACCCATTATACACACCTCTTATGACTGTATTAATTTTATTAATGACGTTTAAAGTCATTATATATTAAGATTTATGAAGGCGAAATGGCCCGTGCCGACAGTGTTTCGTTTGCATAAGGGCTTATTAAGTCATACAATTGGGCAATTTTTGTTTGCAAAAAGTTTTATTGATAATGTGGAGATATTTATCACACGAGGTACGCAGTAAAATAAGGAGAACAAATTATGGCATTAGAGGGTATTAATGGTATTTCTACCAATGCGACGGCATCAGGAAACTTGAAAAAGGCTGAAAACACTGCATCTCAGTTTCAAATAAAGTTTCCGGCAGGCAAATCCGCCAGCAAACGAGTAACAGAGCAAAATATTGAGACTGCTTTAAATGAAATTTCAGGTTCTAAAGCGGTAAAAGGCTTGTTGGCGAATAGTCCTGTTGGATTGACGGATCAACCGTCCAGAGAAGATATTGAGAATATGGGTTATTCTTTTTCTCAAACGGCGTATCATGTAGGCGCGCCTGTAACGTATAAGTCTGCTGATGGCGGAACAATAACTGTGTATAACGGTAAAGGTGAAGCCAGTGCCGGCGAGGGTTCCAGAAAAATAGTTTATCAAAACGGTAGATATTTGCAAGAAATGTTTTATGACGAAAACGGTAAATTAACCAAAGGTCAAATTAAAATTAAAGACGGAGTTGCCGGATTTACTGAAAAACAATTTGATTTTGCGGTAAAAGATAATAAAATTTCAACTTTAATAAGATAATACCGCACAAAAATATACCCCAAAAAGCGCTAGACGATTTTTGGGGTATAAATTAATTTTAAGTTTTGATTGCTTATTCTACGGTTGTGATGTTTTCTTACAGTACATATAATGGAATTGCAAGAATGCGATTGCGATTAGCAGCGGTAGTAAGGATTCACCGCCTTCTTCCAGTATTTTCATTACAAATCTAATCGGTTCTTCAAGCGATGCGCCGGTTGCTTTGTGGAATTCTGCCGGGAATCTATCCATTATCTGCGTGAAAACCATCCAGATAAAAAAGGTTAATGTTGTCCAAGATATCGCTTCAAATTTGAAAAGTCCTTGAATAAACGGTTTAATGTGTTTTATTAACGCGTAAAGAAAAACCGCCAAAATAAATAACATTACCGCAGCAGCAATGATTTTTTCGTAAAGAGGGTTATTAGGGCTTGTGAAAAATCTTATTTTCGTGATAACTGTGTCATGCGTTGTCAGCCAGCCTTGGGCGCCCATATCTCTTAAAATCATTATAACGTAGATAAACGCAATGGCTGCAAATGTTTTGACTTTTGAATTGTCGTAAATAAAGTCTTTTGCGCAACAGAAAATTATACCGCCGCCGAAACCGTAGAATAGATAGGTTAATGTTTCGGTTAAGCCAATTTCTTGGATGTCAAATACTCCGAATATTGCGCGGCCAATATAGCTGAAAATCAAGTATATAGCCATCGCAGCAAGTAAAAACAATGCACCAAAATATGGTGATTTAAAAATCTTACTTTCAAAAATCTTCATAAACCCTCCACGCATAATACGTTACAAAACTAACTTTTGTAGTGTGAAATTCCCTAATCCAAATATTGGAAAAAATGGGGCGGATGATGGGATTCGAACCCATGTATATCGGAACCACAATCCGAGGCCTTAACCACTTGGCGACACCCGCCATTTCTTCATAACTCAATGGTATCACAAAAATATTTTTTGTCCAGACCTTTGTTTTAAATTTAAATATTAAAAAAGCCCTTGCACTTGCAAGGGCATAAAACTGATTTTGCAAATTTTTACCTTAGCTTATGCGTTGGAACATGTATCCGATTCCGCGCGCTGTTAAAATTAATTCAGGATTTGCCGGATCTGACTCAAGTTTAGAACGCAATCTTGAAATATGTACGTCAACAACGCGGGTATCGATTCGATGGTCAGCCGGGTATGCCCAAACGTGTTGTAATATTTCGTTTCTTGAGAATGCTTGGCCAGAATTGTTTACGAGTAATTCGAGCAAGCTGAATTCCATGCCTGTAAGGCGAATTCTGTCGTTCTTTCTGTAAACTTGGCGTCTTGCGGTATCAATTTTGATGTTGCCGGCCGTGATAACGTTTTTCGTAACTTTTCCGGTTGGAGTTACCATTTCACGGTTATTCGTGCGGCGAAGAACGGCTTTTACACGAGCTTCAAGTTCTTTAGGAAGTCGGATCGTAGCCATGTCGTTCTGTGAGCCAAGGAGTTGAACTGGTGTATTGTCTTCCTAAGACCGCTTGGCCTCCGACTTTAACTTTTCCGGTTGGAGTTACCATTTCACGGTTATTCGTGCGGCGAAGAACGGCTTTTACACGAGCTTCAAGTTCTTTAGG
>JAZUCM010000062.1:0-5648 GCA_045639085.1 Candidatus Gastranaerophilus bacterium | reverse complement strand
CCTATTGAACTTTTCATTTTTTTAGTTTGTAATATCATATTTTCATGATAACGTATTTTCTTAATTTGTCAAGGGGTGCCACGTGTTAAAAGGTTAAGCGCGAGCGAGCTGAGGCATTCCAAGGCAAAACCGCGCTTTTGCCTGAATGCCGTTACACGCGAGTCGAGCAAGACAGGGTTAATAGGTTAAAAGGGATTATGGTAAATAAACAGTAATAAAACGCTACGATTACACCATTGTTTATTACGTTAACCCCGTTTAACCTTTAAACCTTTTAACTGTTTAACCCTTTAACTAATAAAAAACTCCCTTTCGGGAGTTTTTTAGCTACATTTTTACATTCAACGTATCGTTAGGATAAATCAAAACCGTATACTTATCGGCCTCAAAGTTCAAATCGTTACGCTCCAGAATTTTGTATGTTCGTTGCTGAATTTCTGCATCCGTCGGCATTTTACCTGCTTTTTCCCT
This sequence comes from Candidatus Gastranaerophilus bacterium, assembly GCA_045639085.1. Classification (GTDB taxonomy): domain Bacteria; phylum Cyanobacteriota; class Vampirovibrionia; order Gastranaerophilales; family Gastranaerophilaceae; genus Gastranaerophilus. The sequence goes on along the minus strand of JAZUCM010000062.1, from coordinate 5,177 downwards.
TATCAACTCTGCTTTTGCGATGTTCCAACAATTATCACCCTTTTTAACAATATACTTGCCTGATTTTGTATCCAACGGAATTTGACGAACAACTTTTTGCTCTATGGTATCAGTTGACGCGACCAACAAAGTGTCCTTTTTCTGAGCCGAAATCGTATCAGGCTTGATAATTCCCGGCTTAATCGGCTTTCCATCAGCCGTGGTCGGTGCGGCTTTCTTTTTACCTGTCAAATAACCGATTCCGGCTGCCACAAGCCCGAGCGCGAGCGCAGCGAGCGCAAATTTACCACCTTTTCCGATTTTATAACCTTTCGCCTTGGCTCCTTTTGGTGCTTTATTGGCAGGCGGCTCGCTTATCGTCGGCCGAGTTTCAACAGAAGGAGCAACACTTAAAACCGGCTCCGCAGTCATCGGAATACTCACAACAGGTGTTTTGTGGGCAACACCCTTGAACAATTCTTCATAAACTTGCTGCATTTGTGCGTGCTTTTTATTTTGTGCAATAATCTCTTGAGCCAAATAATCAGCCTTCGCCACTCCAGAAATTCCCGGTTTTGTGTAAGATACGCCGTGCTCTTGCGCATAACGCGCATAAGTCATTCCAGATGAAACAGTAGGCTTAGCAGTTCCAAACGGCGTATTGGAAGGATGTTTGCCGTTACCGTAACCAAAAAGTTTGTTATAAGCTTCTTGCATTTGTGCGTGCTGTGCAGCTTGCTGACTAGCAGCATTTTTCATTGCATTCAATCTGGTATTATACGTTGTTCTTAAACTTTGCGGCAATTTCCCGCCATATTCTTTCTCCAACGCCTTCAAATCGTCAAAAGTTTCCGTGTTAAGTATTGCTTGTCGGAAATTTTCATTTTTAGCCAACTTAGAATTAGGCGTTCTTTTAGCAAGTTCCTGTCTGCGCTGCGCTTTAGAAAGCCCCGATGCAAAATCCTTTTCCATTTTTTCAAACGTTTGTCTTTGTTTTGCGGTCCCGTTAGTATTGACCAATTCTCGGATGGCATCCAAATCCCCTTGATTTTTGCAATTTTGCAACGCCCATTTCAAAAACTCTTGTGTTTCAGCAGCAGTTTTTTGTGCAGCTTTGGCATTTTTCTGCTTGAGTTTCATAAAACTTGGCAGTGTATCTTTCTTTTTCTTTAGCGTAACTTTACCATTTTTGCGTGCTTGTTCGTAATTAACCTTTTTTTCCTCAATTCTGTTTACCATAATAAATAATCCTCGTTTTCCCTTGTAACTCTTTGGTTTGTCGACTTCCCCGTACCTCTAAAAAGTTTTTTGCGACGAGGAAAATGCTAATTTTTTGACGAATTGTTACAAAAATTAATAGTTATTAGCCATTATTTTTGTATTGATAACCATTGGATGTTTACTGCAACAAGGGTTATACTGTATAATGATGAGCAAAAATATTGATTTAGAAAAAAGATTTGGAGCAAAACTTGCGTATGTGAGAAAGTCTAAAAAACTCTCTCAGATGAAACTTGCCGAAATTGTTGATATGAATTTTAACTATATTGGTCAGATTGAACGTGGCGAAGCAAATGTGACAATAAAAACTATGAAAACACTCGCCAATGCACTTGACGTAGAAGTCGGCGATTTGTTTGAATTTTATTTTTAACCCCAATTAAAAGCAGTTCTCCGCAACCTGTCTTGAATTTGCTCCGCGCTCACAGAGTTTCGCCTAAGGGGCTTTGCCCCAGCTGGCTCAATCTGTTCGCTATCCGGACTTGCAACTTCGTTGCGCCGTCCGTCCGCAAATTCGCTGCTCATCTTGCTCCACGCAAGCCGACCCGTTGCTCCGCTGTCTAATACGCCACTCTCAAAAATTCGCTCACGTTCCTTATCGCGAATTTTTGTTCGGACAATGAAAATAAACAATGGTAAAATGCTACGTCAATCCCATTTAACTTTTTAACCTTTTAACAAGCCAAAGCTGGGGCTCCTTACCTTAGGCCTGCAATTTTATAGTGGCTTTTCCGGCGTGAAAAATTGCACTAACAGGTGCGTCAACCTTATCTGCAATCTCTGCTATTGAATAGTTTGTAACGCCGTCAGTATAGTATGCAACGTTACCCGCAGTATTTTTAATACCCCTTAACGCCAACCTATTCGAGTCATTAACAACTTCGACATTACCGTGCAAATCACGATAAAACGAGTTAAACCGTTTTATTTCATAATTTGTTCCTGATATGACTCTGAGCCCTGTATCACGAACAACACCATTATCATCAACACGTGTCGCACCTAATATCGCTTTAGTACCTTTAGGAGTAACATGTCGAGTTTCACGATAAAAACATGTATGAGCTGTATCACCAAAGAATTCGAGCGGCTCATTTGTATAAATATCACGCAATCCATTACCCTGAGGATAATAATTTTGTGAAGTAGCAAATGTTCTCGTTGTTGCATTTTCAAAATCAAAAACCGTCATTTGATGATGTTTCCCGCTCCAATCTTTTGCAAACGGAGTGACCATATTGGTAACTTTACCGTCTTTAACTTTTGCTAAAATCACACCTTCAGAAGTTTCCAATCTGTATAACTGTTTGCCATCTGCTAACGCACGAACAGGTGTTCCAAGTGTTAAAACATCATTAATCATTTTAGCTTTACCCGAATCGCTAATACAAGCCTCATTCCCCTGATAGCCGTGATAATTGATATAAGGTGGATGAGCCTTAGCCTGGACCGGTTTTGCTGCAACATTCACCACACCTGCCTCTTGAGCCGGAATACGCGTTAAACCCTTATTATTTACAAGTACCATTTCTCCGTTTGGATATAACGTAGCGGTATGCTTACGCGTAAATCTGACAACATAACTTCCATCAGCGTTTAATTGCCCAATTGCTTTTGAACCGGGCTTATACCCTAATCCGTTTAGTAAGCCTTGTAGCGCAAGATCACATTTAGCATTAGCCGTTTTATGCGCTGTACCAACCGCACCTTCAATCGCGGGCCCCAATGGTCTAGTCAAATTTCCTGTTTTGCCCATGTTTCGAAAAACAGCGATACTATCCCTCACAGCTTTAAAATCAACTCTTGCCATATTCATTTCACCTTTCGCTACTATAATCGTAGAACTTAATTCACTTATGTGTATACATAAATCGCCTAAAAAAAAATTATTGCCATTGACTTTACTTTGACGTTACATTTTGTTACAGATTACAAAACGCCAGATAATATATACTTTTGTCAAGAATGTTTACAAAAACTTTACAACTTGACAAAAGTTTGGTACAATAGAATTGTTATCAGGGTAATCCAATGGAGTAAAAATGGCATCAAATGAATTAAGTTTTGAAGAACTATTAGCGAAGTATGATTATAGTTTTCAAAAAGGCAATCTAGTGAAAGGAACCGTATGCGGTTACGACAATTCCGGCGTATTAGTCGACATCGGCGCAAAAACAACAGCCGTTGTTCCGACTCGTGAAGCTGCCGAAAAAGGCGAAAACGTCGAAGAAAAACTCGAAAAAGGTAAAGAATACGAATTTCTTATCATCAGAGAAGAAGACGACGACGGAAAGTTCCTTCTTTCATACAAACGAGTTCAAAGCGCTTACGCTTGGCAGGAACTCGAAAAAGCAAAAACCGCAGGAGATGTTATCCTCGCAACCGTCACAGGATTGGTTAAAGGCGGACTTATTGTTGAAGTCTCAGGCGTAAAAGGCTTTGTTCCGTCCTCTCAATTACGCTCTAAAGACACCGAGGTTGAAGTGGGTTCTAAAATCGAACTCAAAATCCTTACACTCGACCCACAACAAAATTCATTCATCCTTTCAAACAAAAAAGTTTATGACGACAACGTGGTCGAAACACGCAAGAACATTTTCTCTCAAATCGAACCAGGCCAAGTTGTCAAAGGCGACGTTGTCAGAATCACCGATTTCGGCGCGTTCGTAGATTTGGGCGGAATCGACGGCCTGTTACCACTTTCACAACTATCTTGGAGATGGATTGACCATCCGACAGATATCCTCAAAGTCGGCGAAAAAATCGACGTCGAAGTTATTGCCGTTGACCACGACAAACAACGCGTCTCATTAAGCCTAAAAAATCTTGAGCCGGATCCGTGGATTGAAGCCGAGAAAAACATCAAAACCGGCGATAAAGTCGAAGGCGTAATCTCAAGAATCAAACATTTCGGCGCATTCGTCGAAGTTTGCCCTGGTGTTGAGGCGCTACTACCTCACGCAGAAGTTCTTGAACTTCAAAACAAAATCGGCGCTGTCTTAAAAGTCGGCGACAAAGTCTTAACTTATATTTTAAAATTCAACCCAACCGACAAACGCATTGCATTGACCGTTGATGAGAAAAAATTCAACAACAACAATGACGTTGATCTCACAGAAACTCCATCTGCTGCTACTGAATAGTGGTAGCTCATTCATACTTAAAAGACAAAAGCCACCCAGAAATGAGTGGCTTTTGTTAATAAAAATGGATTTTAACGCTTAACACACCTTACGTTGGTAGTGTAAGACCGTGTGGCCGGGCCGCGACTGCCCGTGGTGAAATACTGGTACCAAGCCGTGCCAGACTCTCCAGAAGAGACGACAGAGCCAGACCAAAGGTTACCGGACGCAATACCGAGAAGTTCTTTGTTATAGAATATCGCTGAAAGTTCGTCTCTATTTGGGAGGCGAGATTCGGCGTCTTGTGCTGAACATTTTGCACTTGCTGCGGTTTGCGCTACACCTGTAGCCGCATTAGTAGGAAGTGCATAAGGTGCTACGACATTGGAATCAGTCGGGTAAAGGGCCGTAATAAAGCCAATATCTTTACCTACAGCATTAGGGCCCTTGTTTCCGTTTAGGTCATAAATGAAGTTTGCGCACATCTTAGGTTGACTGTAGTGCCAAGTGTTGCCCTCGGTATCTCCCGTACAGTATGGATTGTAAAATAATAATACACTTTCACCATTTTGAGTTTCAAACGCCGCTGCATTCGTATTGATATCTTTTTGCGGGTTTGTGTACTTTGAACTTGACGCTGTCTCATAAGTACTTGTAAACATACTGTTTAATTCGCTCAAGTTTGGAGCACTTGACCATGTCTTCGTTGTGCCGGCAAGGTTTGTATAACTACTTGCTATACCACAATCCGCCAAATGTGTCGCGTCACAGATATTGTTGATTTTTAGAACTTTT
>JAZUCM010000061.1:0-17705 GCA_045639085.1 Candidatus Gastranaerophilus bacterium | reverse complement strand
CAGCGTGACGACATTGACCGGTTTAGCAAAGCAAAACCGGCTGGGTTGCCGCGCCGGACTATCGCCTTTAACCGTTAAGTCTTGTGATTTTTCGGTACGAATATGGAACCGGCTCAGCCGGCTCGCAATGACGCAATGTGCGTTTACCATGGCCGAGATTTTACTTTCCCTCACAATCATTGGTGTGGTCGCCGCAATCACATTACCGAGCTTAATGGCGAACATCAACGAACGCACTTGGAACACCCAACGCAAAGCGCTTTACGCTAGATTAAGCCAAGCCATCGCGATGATGCCACAATTAAACGGTTACGGCGAATATGAGGGCACAAACACGGATGGCGTTGTCACGGCAACCAAAGACACCGCCGCTGAAGCTTTTCTAACCGAAGGTCTAAGTAAGGTTTTAAAAATCAATAACATTTGCGACGCTGAGCACTTGGCTGATTGCGGAGTTGCTGCGTCATTTATTAACCTTGCTGGCTCAACTAAAAGCTGGCCGACAAAGATGAGTGAACTGAACAGTTTGTTTACAAAATCATTTGTGACAGCTTCAAGTAGTTATTTTTTGAACCCGCAAAAGGATGTTGACACAAAGGCTGCGGCGTTCGAAACACAAAACGGTGAAACGATTACCCTTTTTTACAACACACATTGTACAAATCATACAGAGGGTGAAGTTTGGTACTATACTCAATCAAAGATGTGTGCGAACTTTATTTATGATTTAAACGGTAATAAAGGACCAAATACTGTCGGTAAAGACATAGGTTTTATAACTGCGCTTTACCCAACCGATCCAAATGTTGTTGCTCCTTTGCCTCTGGCAACTAATGCTGCTGGCGGAGCTTTGGTTGCGCAAACTGCTGCGAGTGCGGCTTGTACTGCTCAGGATCCAGAGTCACGAATGCCTAATAAAGATGAATTAAGTTCGATGTTTTATAATATGGAGCTTGCGGGAATGGCTCCCCTAGGGTATTGGTCGGGGTCTGTTATTTCGTCTGGAGCGTCAGGATTGGCTTGGGATTACGCGTTTTATTCCGGAACCCGTGGACCAAATCCGCGTTCTGGGACTCGTAATATCCGTTGCATAAAACGGTAAAGCAAAATTTGGGGGCGGTTATTCCGCCCCTTCGTTTGTTAAAACTTTAAAAATCCCTTCGTTATAAAAGTTGTTTACTGCGCTGAACGGTAAAACTTCCCCGCCAAAAACTTTTTTAACTTGTGCCAATGTTGATTGGACTTTTGAACGCCCTATGCAGTCCATTTTTGTCACAACGGTTATTACGGGCAAGTTGTAAGCCAGAACCCATTCGCGCATTTGTATGTCGTTTTTTTGTACTTCGTGACGACCGTCAACGAGTTGGATTAGACTCTTGATTTGTTCGCGTTTAAGCAAATATTCTTCCAAGTATTTTTGCCAACGGTTTTGGGCTTCTTTTGATACTTTTGCGTAGCCGTAGCCCGGAAGGTCGGCAATCATAAATCGGTTTGAAAAATCAAAGAAGTTTATGAGCCGGGTTTTGCCCGGAGTGTTGGAAGTTTTGGCAAGCCCTTTGTGGTTAGCTAAACCGTTGATAAATGAGGATTTACCGACATTTGAACGCCCCAGAAGTGCAAATTCCGGCAAGGTTGAATCCGGGCATTGTGAAAGCATTTCGGCACTTTTTATGAATTTGGCTTGCATAAATTTTGTTGTCATTATTTTGCCTCGATAGCTTTTTTCTGTTGTTCTTTGATTTTTCGCTTATAAAGCACTGTTTGAAAAAGGTTGTACATCTTTTCACTGTCGACGACTGTAATCTGAGAACGTTTATCGACAATATCAACGTTGACTGACGGTTTGCCGCCGAAAATATTTGACTGAATATTGACCAATTTGAAAAGGCCTTCTGTCAAGATACTAAACGGTTCGCGCCAGAAAAGATCAAACGATTTGTTTACATCAAATTTCTTTTTCATGACTTTTATGATTTAGCTTTAAATTTACTTATTTTAGCGGTGATTTCATCTTTATCAGCTGCATTTGGGTTCATTGATAAATACTGGATGTAGTATTTTGTTGCCCCTTGATAATTCAATTCTGCCTCATAAGCCATTGCTTTTAATTTAGCTATGTCTGCGCTGTTGTGGTAGAAGTCAATCGCTTTGTTGCAGTATTCGATTGTTGATGCGTAGTTAGCTTCTTTGTATTGTCTTTTTGCAATATCGAAGAATTCGTTTGATTTGATTTCGCAAAGATCGATGTAAGCAACGCCGTCAAGAGCGATTACGTTTGTCGGTTCGGTTGAAAGAACTTTTTGGAAGGTTGTTCTTGCCGTTCTGAACTGTTTGTTGTGAACCATTATTTCTGCCAAATAAAGATCATCTTTCACGCTTTTTGAGAAATCTCTTGCGCTTTCAAACGTGTACACCGCGTCTTGTTCGCGTCCAAGTGCCAAATACGCTTCAGCTTTTAAGACAGAACCCATTACGCTGTTGTCTGCGGATTGGATAATGTAGTTTAAGCTTTGTTTTGACGTGTCGGTCGGGTCTCTGTGAACAAGGCGTGAAAGTCTGATTTTTGCAAGGTGTAATTGAAGTGCGTTAGGGCATTTTTCAAGCGCCTTGTTGATATAATCGTAGGCCAAGTAAAGTTCTTGGTTTGTTGTGAAATTGCCGTTGTCGCCGTGGTCTTTCGCCATTTCATAGTATGTGTTAGCAAGCCCGATTACGGCATCATCGTTATATACTTCGTGGCCGAGTAACATTGTGTAATAGTCGAGCGCTTGCTGATATTTTCTAAGTTGTAATGACATGTCTGCGACTCTCATTTTTGCAGCATCATCGTTTTTGATTGTTAACATTGTTTTCAATTGGTCGATTGCAAGCTCAAAATCGACTCTGTCTTCATAAACTTTTGATAAGTTCATATAAGAAGGTGTGTATTCAGGTTTAACGACTTCTGCTTTTTTGAATGAATTTATCGCAGCTGCGTGGTTGCCTTGTCTCAGGTACAATTCTCCTTGAAGATTAAGTGCCGGAGCGCAGTTTGGATGAATGTGAAGTGAGTGGTTTAACCAGGTAAGAGCTTTTGAGTTGTTGCCTCTGAGTGATTCCACAATCCCTAAGTGATACATTGCAGATGGGTTATGGGTGTTGCATCTTAGAGCTTCTTTGAAATATTTTTCAGCCTCGTCAAGGTTTTGTTCTCTGACTTCAAGTAACCCGAGATTGTCGTAACCGTTTGCGTAGTTAGGATTGATTTTTACCGCAATTTTGAATAAGTCTCGGGCATCTTCGACGTTGCCTTTTTTCAATGTTGCAACGCCTAGTGCAGAATATATTGGATAGTTGTTAGAATCGAGGTTGATAGCTTCAACGAATTCTTTTATTGCTCCGTCGATTAATTTGTCGGTGCTGTTGATGTAATCAACGTCGGAAGACGCTTGGCGCATCATGTAAACCATCCCTTGAGCGTAGTGCAAAATCGGGTGGTTTCTGTGTGCCGGCATAAGTCTGTTGATTTCGTTTTGAGCCGGAGCAAGTTTGTATTGCTTAGCATAAGCGAGTGCTCTGAGTGCTAATGCGTCTATATCGTTAGGATTTTTGTTTAAAATTTCTTTAAGTTTTTTTTCAGCTTCGGAATATTGGTTGTACTCAATTAATGTTGCAATGTTGGTATATTTTGCGTTTTGAGTGTCCGTTGCAACTGCATCATTTTTTGATACTTGAGCTTGTAAGCCCGCAGCTTGGACCATATTGGATGTCAACATTATGCCTGCAATTAGGGCAGATGAAATTAAAATTTTGCGATAATTCATGAAATTTTTCTCCTACGGTATATCTTTTTTCTTATAAATATTGTATAATAAGGGAACAAAAAATGCAATATAACTCATACGTGTGGATTAATTTATGTTAAATAAGGATATACTCGAACAATTTAAGGCTTATATTTTAGTTGAAAAAAACTTTTCCGAACATACCGCGAGGGCTTATGTGTCGGACGTTTTGAGCTTTGACATTTGGAATGGAGAGGTGAAATTTTCTGAGGTGAATTTTGGGGATATTCGTGAGTATTTAAAATATATTCACAAGTTCGAATACAAAAAGACAACAGTTTCGCGGAAAATTTCGGCGTTAAGAACTTTTTATAAGTTCTTGTGTAGGGAGCAAATTGTTGATGCCAACCCGGTTTTAGGGGTTTCGGCTCCGAAAAAGGAAAAAACTTTGCCAAAATTTTTGAGCAAAGATGAAATTGAACAAATGTTAAATAATGTTAACATTGAAACCCCTGCGGGGTTTAGAAATCGTACGATTTTAGAATTGCTTTGGGCTACAGGAATGCGTGTTTCTGAGTTAAGTGGCTTGAATTACGGGGATTTGAATCTGGAAAACAACGAAATAAGAGTTTTGGGTAAAGGTTCAAAGGAGCGAATTGTACTTGTTTCGGAACGTGCAAAGACGTATTTGCAAAGATATATTAACAATAGCAGGGCTTTGGTCGCAAAGGGTTTTAATCTCCCGCCACTCGGTGAAGACAGCCCGGTATTCATCAATAATACCGGGTATCGGCTAAATCCTAAGACTATACGTACGGTGATAAATTCTCTGGTTGATAGAATAAATCTACCGCAAAAAGTCACTCCGCACATGTTTAGACATAGCTTTGCAACATATTTGATTGAAAATGGCGCGGATTTGCGCGTTGTTCAAGAACTTTTGGGGCATGCCAGTATCTCTAATACCCAGATTTATACTCATATTTCAACAAAACATTTGACAGAAACTTATAGCAAGGCTCATCCTAGAGCTTGACAAATTTTCTTGACTGATTATTATTAGTGTTATGCTTTAGTATCTAATAAAGTAAGTTAGTATAATTAGACAAAAAGAAGGAGATTAATCTCATGGCACGTGAAAAGTATGAACGAACCAAACCGCACGTTAACGTAGGTACAGTTGGCCACGTTGACCACGGTAAAACAACATTGACAGCTGCTATTACTGCATGTATGGCTGCTGCTGGTCAAGCAGAACTTAAAAAATTCGATGAAATCGATGCTGCTCCAGAAGAAAAAGCAAGAGGTATTACCATCTCTACAGCTCACGTAGAATACGAAACAGCTGCTAGACACTATGCGCACGTTGACTGCCCAGGCCACGCTGACTATGTTAAAAACATGATTACAGGTGCGGCTCAAATGGACGGTGGTATTCTTGTTATCGCTGGTACTGATGGTCCTATGCCACAAACTCGTGAACACATCCTACTTGCTCGCCAAGTTGGTGTTCCTAACTTGGTTGTATTCTTGAACAAATGCGACATGGTTGATGACGAAGAATTGTTAGAATTGGTCGAAATGGAAGCTAGAGAACTTCTTTCTTCTTATGAATTCGACGGTGACAACATTCCTGTTATCAAAGGTTCTGCATTGAAAGCGTTGGAAGCTGTTCAAGCTAACCCTACAATCGCTCGTGGTCAAGACAAATGGGTTGACAAAATTTGGGAATTGATGGATGCATTGGATACATACTTCCCAGAACCAGAAAGAGAATTGGACAAACCATTCTTGATGCCTGTTGAAGACGTGTTCTCAATCACTGGTCGTGGTACAGTTGCTACTGGCCGTGTTGAACGTGGTCTTGTTAAAGTTGGTGACGAAGTTGAATTGGTTGGTCTTGGCGAAACTAAGAAAACAACAGTTACTGGTGTTGAAATGTTCAGAAAATCTCTTGACCAAGGTCAAGCAGGTGACAACGTTGGTGCGTTGCTACGTGGTATTGATAAAACTGAAATTCAACGTGGTCAAGTTCTTTGTAAACCAGGTTCAATCAAACCTCACACTAAATTTACAGCTAACGTTTACGTTTTGACAAAAGAAGAAGGCGGACGTCACACTCCATTCTTCCCTGGTTACAGACCTCAATTCTACATCAGAACAACTGACGTTACCGGTTCAATCAAATTTGATTCAGAAATGGTAATGCCTGGTGATAACGTTGTAATGGAAGTTGAACTCATCAACCCAGTCGCTATCGAAGAAGGTATGAGATTCGCTATCCGTGAAGGCGGTAGAACAGTTGGTGCTGGTGTTGTTGACAAAATTGTTGAATAATAACATTCAGTATTCATAAATTTTAAAAAGCGCTCGAGTAATCGGGCGCTTTTTGTTATAGACGAATTTTCGTCTATAACGGTTAATAGGTTGATAAGTTATGATGCAAGTTAATGAGTTTCTGTAATAGTTAATAAGTTAATAAGTTAATGAGTTAATAAGGATTATGGAAATAGACCCGAATAAAGATTAGACGTTGGATTAGATATTTATTGAAGAACAAACAAAGAGTTCAACGTTGCAAACAAAAGCGGGTAAATAAACGTTAATCCTCATTAACTAGTGCGACGAAGTCGCACGAATACTTATTAACTTATTAACTCACTTCATATCGCCCTATCGCCCTATTCACTTATTGACTTGTTAAGAAATAATAAATTTACCTTGAGAATTTATCTTTATAACTTATAATAGTAGTATTACGTGATAAGAGGTAGGAGAAATGAAACACAAAAAACAAAACGAAAACCCTTTTAACGAAGAGAACAAAGATAATTTATTTGCAGGTGAAGTTCCGACCGAAGAGACAAAAACACAGGAAGAACAACCGCAAAATAATGAGGTTGATGAGCTTAAACAAAAATTGGATACGCTTAATCAACAATATTTAAGACTTGCCGCGGATTTTGACAACTACAGAAAACGCCAAGCTCAAGAGCGCGAAAACCTTCTTAAATACGGCAGCGAAAACGCCCTCAAAAAAATGATTGAGGTCCTGGATAACTTTGAACGCGGCGAAAAAGCCTTGGAAAAAGTTGAGGATTGCCAAACCGTCAAAGATAGTTTCAACCTTGTTCACAAACAGGTTGTTGATACGCTACAAAAACTTGGGCTTGAAACAATTGAAACCGAAGGAAAAGAATTTGATCCGAACTTCCACGAGGCCGTAATGCAAACACCAAGTGCAGATGTTGCGGAACACACAATTCTGAACGAGTTACAAAAAGGGTACAAATTAGGGGATAAAGTGCTTCGTCCGGCGTTAGTAAACGTTGCGACAAGCATATAATAGCATTAAAAGAAATATAGGTAGATATGACAGATTATTATGAAATACTCGGAGTCGCAAAAGACGCGGGCAAGGACGAAATAAAATCCGCTTTCAGAAAAAAAGCAAGAACACTTCACCCTGACGTCAACAAGGCTCCTGATGCAGAAGAAAAATTCAAAGAATTAGGAAAAGCTTACGAAACACTAATTGACGACAACAAACGCGCAACTTATGACAGATACGGCGAAGACGGACTGAAAAACGCAGGGTTCAACACCAGCGGTCCGTTCGACGGCGGTTTTGGCGACTTGAATGATATATTAAATTCGTTTATGGGCGGTTTTGGCTTTGGTTTCAACACAAGACATGATCCCAATGCTCCACAACCGGGTGACGATTTAAGACTCGATGTTGAATTATCGTTCGAAGAAGCTGTTTTCGGCCTCAAGAAAAATATCAAATTTGACCATCTGGAAGTTTGCTCAGAATGTGGCGGAACAGGCGCCGAAAAAGGTTCTAAGCCGCAAGTTTGCCCAACTTGCCACGGTACAGGCCAAGTTCAACAAGTTATGCGCACTCCGCTTGGTGCGTTCTCACAAATAAGTACATGTCCGGATTGCCAAGGTTCAGGCCAAAAGATTTCCAAGCCGTGCAAAGCATGCCACGGTGCCGGAAAAATCGAAAAAGAAAAAAGTATTGATATAAAAATTCCGGCAGGGGTCGACAACCATTCAAAAATCCGCGTTGCAGGCGAAGGCGATGCCGGCACAAACGGCGGCCCGGCGGGAGATTTGTTCATCGTGATTCACGTAAAATCATCCGATTATTTCAAACGTGACGGAATTAATGTGTTTACAAAACTGGAAATCACACCAGCACAAGCCGTTCTTGGCGATGACGTTACAATCAAAACACTCGATGGCGAAGCGTCCGTACACGTTCCGGCCGGTTGCCAACACGGAAACACATTAAAAATAAAAGGAGCCGGGGTTCCTGTAATCTCAAGACCTACACAGCGAGGAGACCACATCGTAATTGTAAGTATTGCGGTTCCAACGTCCATTTCCGACGAAGAACGTTCTCTTTACAAAAAATTATATGAATTAAACACCGGCAAAAAAGCCCAAGAAAATATCTTGGAAAAAGTTAAAGGAGTCTTTCACTGATGAAAAAACTTTTACTAATCTTATCAATGATTTTCATTTCAATTAATACTGTTTATGCACAAAGCCTACCGCAAAACATACAAGATTATGTAAAAAATGTTTTCCAAGACGCGTATTTCAGATTCGACGGGTTAATTGTTTTGCCGGACAACACGGTTTATTTACCGATAATCCCAGCAAAATTTGACATCGAAGTCGAAACTCTTGAAATAAAAGAAACCATTCCGGCAGACAAAGAACTTTCAAAATTGCCGGATGCCGTGATTTTCAACAACGATTTTGTTCTGTTGAAAGTATTACGCGACAAAAACGGCACTCCAACACTTTTAGAACAAACAAACTACCCTACAGAACTCAAGTCAGGGATTTTACCACAAGATATTTTATTGCCGCGCAGATTACAAATTCCAAACGAATTGGGGAATATCAAAGGCAGCCTGGAATCCTTTACCCCTGAGATTGATGAATTTAAGTACAACACAAACGCCGCAACCGATTACACAAAAATGTATTTTGACCACCCGGCGCTGAAAAACAGTGTTTTTTATCTAACAACCCCAATATCTAAAAATATTAAGGTCATTTCATCCAACAACAAAAAAGGTTACTTTTATTATCAGCAAAAAACTGCACCGAACAAAATTGCGCTATATGACGACAGATTTTTGCTCCTCACAAGCTACAGCAAACGCGCGCTTAACGTCATTTCACTATATGACGACGTTTTAATAAAAGAAATTCCGCTAAAAACAACCCCGGATGAAATTATCGTCCACGATAACAAAGCTTATGTTTCAAGCTCAGAAGGTCATTGCATTTATGTGGTAGATTTATTGCGAATGGTTCCAACCCAACAAATTCTCATTAACGGAATGTGCGAAAAAATGATCATCTCTGACGATGGCACAAAAATTTTCTACTATGACAAACAAACCAAGACGCTTTGGGCAATCGAACTCGATAACGAATATTTACTAAAAGATGTCGGACTTTTCCCAAATGTGTCAAAAATCGCCTACAACGACGGCAAAATCTATATCACAAGCCGAACAAAAAACAGAATCGCGATTATTGATTACCTGGAAATGAATCTCCTAGGTGAATATGATGTCGCCGAAAAACCTGTCGACTTGTTCGTTTTTGAAAACAAAATATACATTCTTTGCGCACGTGAAAACAAAATTCAAATTCTTGACGCCGAATCCGACGAATTTACCGGCGAAATCATTCTTCCTTCCATTGACGGTTTCCCAAATAAATTCTACCACCTCAAGGACAACCATTATCTTTTGGTAACCGATTCCGCGCGCAGCGCATTTTATATTATTGATTTAAACTCCAACAACGTAGTTTTAGATCAACAAATTGACGAACCGATAGCCAATATTGAAATAGGAAAAGTGATTAGGAAGTTCAATGACAAATAAAGATTTTTTAATAAACAAATTCGATGAAATCACACGTGAAACAATGCTTTCATTAGAAAAAACACAACGCGACTTTTGGAATATTTCCCGTGCAACCGCAGAATTTTTATACCTCTCAATAATTGAGCACGGGGCAAAAAATGTTCTTGAAGTAGGAACTTCGAACGGTTATTCAGGTTTGTGGCTTTCAAAAGCTCTCAAACAAACAGGCGGACACTTGACCACCATTGAGTATTACCCAAAACGCCAAAATATCGCTATTGAAAATTTTACAAAGTGCGGAACTATCGATATAGTAACACCGATTATCGGTTCTGCGTGTGATGTTTTGCGCGACTTACCACAAGATGCGATGTTCGATTTTGTCTTTGTTGACGCAAACAAACGCGAATCAATAGACTATTTTAACCTTATTCATCCGCATTTAATCAAAGGCGGCATCTACACTTGTGACAACGTTCTTTCGCACAAAGAAAAAGTTCAACCGTTCATCGACGCAATAAACGCGCACCCGGACTACGAAAATGTCGTTTTAGAACTTCCGGCCGGATTGTCATTTGCAAGAAAATTGCATTAAATCTTAAACCAAATCGTGCGCACAAAAAACGAGGCCGAAGCCCCGTCTTATCCGATGAAATTTGCTGCATTATTACTATCAAAACGCTCCAGATAGTACTTGAAGCCATCCTGATGTAACTGGGTAGCAACATATCTTTCCGGCATTTCTCTAAAAGGATACTGCGACTGCGGGAAATACAACGCTTTACGTGTCAACGGCTTGCCAGCTTTTAATTCCACGGAATGAATACTTGCCACAGAACCATCTTCCCTGTAGGCAACTTTCTCAGAATAATGCTCCGGCACCTTAACCATCTTCTTATGAGTACCACCCGCACCATAGTGATGGAAATAGTAATGCGTGCCAGCCTTTTTACGAGTTACCGTCGAAATCACATTACCATTTTTATCAACCCCGGTAATATATTCAACACCCTTTTCGACCCGTTTAAAAACTCTGTTTCCATTCTTTGCAGTCTTACCAACTTGCTCACCATACATACCGACAAGAGCTTTAGTTTCAAGTTTTTTACCTAAACCAGTAAAAAATCCGCCAATTTTGCGCAGTGCCATACTATTTCCGCCCATAAATTTCCCCTTTTTTATTCCTATTCCTTTACCTATCGGCACAATTCCGTGCCGTATTTATATAAAAACATTTTCAAAAAGAAAAATGCTTTCAGGGGAACTTTTGTTAAGAATTATTACAAATCTTCAAATCCAGGGGAAGTTGTCGGCAAGTTTTTGTATCCATCGTTAGACCAAACAGTTTTTTTGATGTATTTATCCGAATATCTTCCGCGTTCAAAAAGTTTTTTCAACGTATTTTCACGAGCGACAAGCGCGTTGTGAGTATCGTCGGCGCTTTCCGGGAACACACGCAATATCTCACACCAAACAGACGCTTCCATCGTCCAAGCGTAAGTCTCTTCCGCCAACGAATTGTACTCATCCTGATGCAAAGCCTCGTGCGCCAAAAGTGCCGCTAAAGCCCCAGGCGGCGCAACTTTGTGTTTTGGGTTGATGAAAATATAAAGCCGTTTGCCTTTTTTCCAACCCAATGCATCGAACCCTGAGTACTCTTTGCCAAATTCTCCAAGATCGCGAAACTCAATTTTCACGGGCTCGCCTGATAAATTGTTCCCCAAAATCGCCTTTCGGGAAAACTCTCCATTTGTGCCTTTCAGCATATCCAATGCAACATGAATCACTTCTTCTTTGGTATTCTTTTTGTAAATCGGTTTCAAATTTTGAACATATTCTTCGGTATATTTTGCCGGATATTTTTTGTTATAAACCGCAAAATTTTCAGACGCGAACGCAGTACTTGCAAAAACGCAAGCCATTAGTGACAAGGATATAAATTTTACAATCTTTTTCATAGCTCTCACCCTCTATTACTACCCATATAGTAACAGTATAATGTATTTATTTTTATTGGCAAATTTTTCTGTTTTTAGCTGCCAAATCTGAGTACAATAACATATATTCCGTAGACGAACTATCTATTGTAATAGCCTCGTTAGCGTATTCCAGGGCGGATTTTATGTCGTGTTCTTCCATATAAACCCGAGCCATTTCCGCGTAATACTCGGGATTGGATAAATCATACATAATCGCGCGCTTCAAACACTCAACAGCCTCTTCAAAATCCAACTTTTCTTTCCTGACCAAAGCCAAATAATAATAGCCTTGTGCAAAATTTATATCAATCGAAATCGCAGCTTGCGCGTATTCTTGGGCCAAATCAATCATTTTAGCACCGTAAGCCGCCTTCATACCGACCGAATACGCCGGCATAAAAAACTTATTTTTCTCAAGAACATCTGCGACCAATTCCAGTGCCTCCGGGTATTTTTCCTGCTCTGCAAACAAATTAGCCAATACGCAAGCAGACGCAACATTTTGAGAATCTTTTGCAATAACCTTCAAAATTAAATCCTCAGCCTTGTCAAAAAGTTTCAATTCAACAAGAACTTTTGCCATTGATGTATTGACAAAATCGTTATCCGGCAAAACATCAATAATCTCTTCAAGAATAGCCTTTGCGCCGAGATAATCTTTATCTTCGAACTTCAAAAGTGCAACAAGGACTTTTGTATCAATATGTTCATCATCTATATGAAGAATATTCGCCACCTCAAGTCGAGCTTTTGAAAAATCTTTTATCTCAAAATAAAGATTCGCCAACGCAAAACGATAATCAACATTCGTTACATCAAGCCCAATCGCTTTTTTATAAGCCTCCGCGGCTTCGTCCATCCAACCGTTATAAAAATAAGCATTAGCAAGATTAAAATAGAACTTAGGCTCGGAAGGTTCAAGCGCAACAGCTTTGGCAAAACACTTAATAGCCTCGACAAATTTCATATCTTCAACAAAGAAAAATCCTTTAAGATTAAGAATTTCAACCGTTTCAAGAGTTAGCGGCATAACGTAATTACGTGCAGACTCAATATCATTTTTATTGAACGCAATCTGAGCGAGAAGAGAATTTTTTTCTTCGCCGGGTGCAAGTCGATCCAAAAGAGACTCCGCGTCAGTCAAAAACGCATGATTCAAAAACACAAACGCGATTTTAATCAAAACCTCTTGAGATAACGGCGCGGAATCAACCAACTCACGCAATGCTTTTATATCTGAAAATTTATCATAAACCGACACCAATTGAAAATAATTTTTATCGTTTGGCAAAAACTGAACAGCGCGAAGCGCATATTCCAGTGAATCTTTATATTTCCCAACAGCAAAATACTTATTAGCAAGGGCGCTTACTGCCATCAAATTATTTTCATCAACTTCTAAAATATCGCGATAGTAGCGAATTGAGCGTTCAAAATCGTTCATAATAGCGTAAATTTCAGCCAATTGAGTCAAAACATCAACATTGTCAGGTGCGACATCCAAAGCCTTATACAAAGCTTCGATTGCCAACTTATATTCAGCTTTTTCACGATGATCAAGTGCACGGTCAAAATTTATTTTCAGCTCATCAACTTCTTTTTCAAACATTATTTTTTGTCCTTTTTAGGGTCCTTGGGGGTATTTTCTTGTACTTCTAACGGCTGCTCATTAATAAGGATTAGAACTTCATCTTCGCTGGCCATTTTCAAAGAATTTCGCGCAATGCCTTCGAGTTTAGAAATCTGCGAATACGCTTTTATTTCGTTTTTCAGTTGTTCATTGCGCGCAACTGAAACCTCTTTCATTTTTTCAAGGGTGGAAATCTTGGAGTTAAACGAAACAACTTTCGAAAAGTTTATCAAAACACTCCATCCGACTTGAATCAACGCAAACAAAAGAAAAATAGTTAAGCCTGAAAAATAAATACGCTCCTTTGGTTTAACAGCAGCCTCAGAAGCTTCCGTTTTTTTCTTTCTCAATTTATTAAAGACTTTTTTAGCACGTTTCTTTTCCACAAAACACCTCTATAGGAATTATAAACAAAAGATAGAGAATATTCAAAAATATTTTAATAAATTTACAATTCCAAACGGGTAGAGAATTGAAACTTTGTTCTAAGCAGGGTATTAGTAGCGTCATAAGTCTGCCCGGCGCCAAGTTCAAGATTAAACCTATCATTTCCCCAATACGCAAATGGCGTCAAAAGCAAGATGAGTTCAGCCGTTCTACGCTCACGCGTAAGATCCGCCTTAAAAACATTACGAACAGCCAGCGTTTTATTCAATCTTAATTCCGGTGCAATAGAAATATTATTGGTTGTCAACCCATAAGTTGCGACCTGTTCTTTGTGAATTTTAGTATTCAGAGAAAAATTCTTTTTCTGATATTTTGTAAACAAGCCTGAAGTGTACTCTAAACTAGAAAGCGAGGAAACTTCTGAGGTATAAGAAGTACCAAAAGAAAAGTCACCGTATTTTTCTTCAAGCCCCTTATTATTCGTCGCGATCCAACTTTCCTCATCACCACGATAAAGTGCCTGAACAACTTTACTCGAAACCCTGGCCGCCTTATGCGCCTCAAGACGTTTGTTATAATCTTTCAAACTGGTTGCAGAAATCTTTTGCGGTTTAGAAATATTTATTTTCTTAGCATCAACCGTTTTATCAAGGCTTACGACGTCCAAGTTATCAAAATACTGAATCTCGGTTTTCAAAACCGTGGGTTTAACAGCCGTATTCGTATTCAGATCAATATTGCCGATTTCCTCAACGACCGCATGTTCCTCTTCTTCTTCATCGGGAATCTCATAAATAAAAACATTAGGAATATATCCGTCAGGATTTTTACTCTTGGTAGCAAACGCCGACGGAGACAAAAGCATTATAAGTATAAGTGCGAATAATACCTCTCTCATATTAACATTTTAACGCCATTTTAAATTTTATTCAACCGTTCTTTTAATGTAGATTATAAATTTATTGTTAAAAATTTGCCCTTTAAACGAGATGAAAATATAATACAAAATAGGATTAGTATACTTAGGAGAGAAAAAGTTGGAAGAGATTATATTCGACAACAGCGACAATTGGCAATTACCAATGCACGAAACTTTTGAAATTAATGAATGCCTCGCAGAAATGGTTAAATTCGGCGCATCAGACGTACATTTAGTGGCAGATTCGCGCCCTCTATATAGAAAAAACGGTAAAATCGAAACCGCAACAAATTACCCGATTGTAACAGAAGAAAAACTTATTGAAACAATAAAACAGATTCTGCCGCATCACGCCGTCGAAAAACATTTTTTGAACAAACTCGAAAACTCAAACGACTTTGACTTCTACCACAAAATCAAAAACGTCGCCCGTTTCCGTGTAAATGTTTGCAGCAGAATGTACAAAAAAGGCATGGTAATAAGAATTATCCCGCTTGAACCCCTACCACTAAAAGATTTGCACCTACCTCCGGCAATAACATCTTTCGGAAAATTCAACAATGGCTTGGTTCTCGTAACAGGCCCGACAGGTTGCGGAAAATCAACAACCCTGGCATCATTAATTGATCACATAAACCAAACTCAACAAAAACATATCATTACAATCGAAGACCCGGTCGAATTCGTCTTCTCAAATAAAAAATGTGTAATTTCACAACGCCAAGTTGAATTTGATACAGAAACCTTCTCCACAGGTGTAAAATACGCGCTTCGTCAAGACCCGGACGTAATCTTTGTCGGTGAAATCCGCGACATCGAAACCCTCAGCGCCGCCCTCAAAGCAGCAGAAACCGGGCACTTGGTATTTTCAACCCTACACACCAACGACGCTGTTCAAACAATCAACCGTATCATCAACCTTTTTGAGCCGGAACAACGTCCGTTTATGCGTCAACAAATAGCAGCAACTCTACGTGCAACATTAGCCCAAAAACTCGTTCCGACAAAAGACGGAACATCAAGACGTGTTGCCTGCGAACTACTTGTCGTAACCCCAACAATCCAAGACCTCATCCTCAAAGAAGAAATCGAAAGCATCTACAACCTGGTAAAAGCCGGTTCATTCAACAACATGATTACAATGAACACATCGCTTTATCAACTCTACAAAGCCGGCTACATTTCATCCGACACCGCGATGGAATACTCCGACAACAAAAACGAAATGCAACAACTTCTGCGCGGAATGTACCACGGAGTCGCACGTGACAACTAGGCAAACCTACAAAACTGAAGCCATAAACCTTAAATCTTATCCCCTCAAAGAATCCGATAAGATAGTTGTAATGTATTCAAAAGACAAAGGCCTAATTCGTGCTGTCGCCAAAGGAATAAAAAAGCCAAAAAGCTCTCTCGGTGCGCGCATGGAATCCTTCATCGCCAACACCCTACTACTTGCAAAAGGTCGAAATATAGACGTGGTTTCTCAAGCTGAAACCGTCAACGCTTTCGGCAAGACCCGCAAAGACTTGGACAAAATTTTCTACTCAATGTACTTGGCCGAAGTCGTAAACAATTTCGGCGTTGAAAACGACCCTTGCGCCGGAGAAATTTATGACATTCTATACAACGCACTCAAAACAATCGCCGATGCACCAGAAAAAAAAGACATCCTCTTGACAGTACTAAAATTTCAACTAAAAATAATGAACACGTCGGGCTTCTCCCCGGAATTAAACACTTGCCTCAAATGCGGCTGTAAAATCGACGACAACGCGTATTTTTTAATCAACGAAGGCGGAATAATTTGCCCCGACTGCCTAAACGACACCCGAGGCAAACTCCTAATCCACAACAAAATTCGCGAATTTTTAAACTATCTTGTCACCGCGGACTACACAGCCACAACCGATTACGAAACAAAAGCCACCGAGAAAGTTTGCGAAGTTTGTTTTAACCTGTTGAAAAAGTGTATCGAACAGCATTCTGTAAAAAAAATCCATTCCACAGAAATCCTCGCCGCAATTTAAAACTTAACGCTGCACACAGCGCACGTAGTACACAGCCGACTTGCGAGACGAACCGCGGCGGCCGTTGTTCGGGTTAACGCGCAAAGCTCTGTCTGCGCTGAAACCCGAGCCAGACCAGAAGACCGCGGAAGCGGTTAAGTTGATTAAATCTTTATTAATCAACATCGCTGAAAGTTCGTCAATATTCGGAATGCGGCTTTCAGGGTTTTGTGTTGTACAGAGACTTGCTGCGCCTGCCCAAGCGGATGTTCCAGCGTTGGATGAAGAGGATGGCATTGGGGCGACTACTATTGGGTCGTTTGAATTGAATAAGGTGATGAAACCCATGTCCTTACCAATGGTATTAGGTCCCTTGTTGCCATTCAAGTCGTATAGGAAGTTTAAGCACATCGTAGCTTCCGGGAAACCAAATACATTGCCATCTTCGGTAAGGCTTGCCTCGTTTAAATATTCATATTTACAAGAATGGTTGTAGTATGCAACGATACTTTCACCATTCTGAGTTTCAAATGCAGCCGCTTTTGTGTCCATTGTTGAATATGAACTGCCGGAAAATGCTACACTTCTAAACCACGCATTTAAGCCATACAACGTGGTCGGTAATGTCTTTTGGCTGCCTAGCATATCATTGTAAGTTGTCGGTATGCCGCAATCTTGTAAATGTGCGTTGTCACAGATGTTGTTAATTTTTAGAACTTTACTCAAGCCCTCGGTTAGAAAACTTTCTGTCGCTGTATCAGTAACAGTTGTTGAACCGTCTTCGTCGGTTGTTACGGTCAATGTTCCATAGCCCGCAAGCTGTGGCATCATGGCGATGGCTTGGGACATACGAGCGTATAAAGCTTTGCGTTGAGTGTTCCAAGTCCGTTCGTTGATGTTTGCCTTTAGTGATGGCAATGTAATCGCGGCAACTACACCGATGATAGTCAATGACAGCAATATTTCAGCCATGGTAAAGGCCAAGCCGAGCAGAGCCACGGAGCAAGACTTGTCTTGCGAAGAGACGAGCGCGCGACGCGGAAGACCGCGCTCTTTCGCGCAAGCGCGAGCGGTGGCGTTTAACGCGAGGCGCAGTACCAGCGTTGAGCAATCC
>JAZUCM010000060.1:0-46556 GCA_045639085.1 Candidatus Gastranaerophilus bacterium | reverse complement strand
GGGCGCAGACGGCGAGTTGTTGACTGACGGCCAGTTGTTGTTAAATAACGAACGCGGCACTTTGACCTTGGACGGCGATATAACGAATACAGGAACAATAACTCAGATAACGAATAAGGGAACAGACGCGACGATAAACGGAACAGTTGCCAATGCGGGTGATTTGGTTGTCCTTAATGACGGAACTGGTTCCTTAGTAATCAATTCTGAAATAACGAATGGCAATGATATTGCTATTACAAATAACGGTAACGGTTTTAATGTTGGCGGCAATATTGACAACGAACGTAACCTAATGATTACAAGCAATAAAGGTGGTTTGACGCTGGACGGTACAATCGATAACGAAGGAATTATGAATGTTATCAATGCTGAAAACGATCTTGTTATGACGGGAACGGTAGACAATGCCGGCGATTTGGTTATTAGAAACGAACAAAATGCGGGCGTTGCAAATATCGGTGGTTCAATCGTTAATGGAAATAATTTCGAAATAACCAACCGTGGAGCGGAACTTACTCTTTCCGGTTCAATTCAAAATGCTAAAGATCTGGTTATTACTAACCATTCTGGTGATTTGAATGCTCTTGATACTAATGAAATAACAAACGCCGGAGTTTTACAGATCACTAACAATGGAGCTGGTTTGACTCTTGATGGTGTTATTACAAATACAGGTGATAGAACAAGAATTACCAACAATGGCGAAACAGCAGTGGTTTCTGGTGTTATAAATAATACAAATGATTTGACTATCAATAACAATGGCACTGGTGCATTGAATATTGATTCACAAATTACAAATGGCAGAGACATCTCTGTTGTAAATAATGGCGATGGCTTGAATATTAGCGGTTCAATTGATAATGAACGTAATTTGATTATCAGCAGCAACAAGGGCGGCATGGTAATTGATGGTTCAATTGATAACGAAGGCGTTACAAATGTTCTTAACAGTGCTGAAGACCTTGTATTGAACGGAACTCTCGATAATGCAGGTGATTTGGTAATCAGAAATGCTGAAGGTGCCGGCCAAATGAGTCTTAACGGTTCTATTGTTAACGGCGCTAATGCGGAAATTACAAATAATGGTTCTGCTTTAAATATCGCAGGAACAATCGAAAATACAAATAATCTGGCTATTACAAATAACGGTTCAGCCGGTTTAACAGCCACAGATACAAGTTCAATTTCAAACGGTGGTTTGTTATTAATTACAAATAACTCCGGCGATATGAATTTAGAAGGATCTGTTAATAATACGCAACCTGTTGACGCATTGAATGAGTTTAAAGCTCAAACTCAAATTCTTAACAGAGGCGGCGAGGCAAATGTTAATGGTTCTATTGAAACTGTTGGTAATTTGTCAATCGTAAACAGCGGCTTAGGTTCATTGAATGTTGGTGCTGATATTGTTGGTGGCAATGATACTGCTATCACTGGCAAGGGCACGGATCTGAATGTAACCGGAACAATTAATAATAATCGTAACCTAATTGTTACAAATTCTGGTTCAGGTGTGTTGAACATGGATGCTAATGTTACAAATGGTGGCATTGCTAACATTATCAACAATGAAACAGCTACGGACTTAAACGTAAGCGGTGTAATTAACAATGAAGGCGGTCTTCTTGTTAAGAATGACGGAACTGGTGCAATGAATGTTGACGGTGAAATAACTGTTGCCGGAGATACTGAATTGGCCAATAATGGTTCTGGTTTGACTGTATCTGGTACTGTAAACAGTGGTGCTGGTACAAAAATTACAAATACAGGTGTTGACGGTTTAACGTTAACGCAGGATTCTAATATAACAAGTGCTGAAGGATTGGGAATTACCAACGATGCAGGTAACTTGACAATTTCTGGTTCAGTTGATGCAAAAGATTGGACTAGTATAACTAATAACGGCGAAAATGCGGTTATTGATGGTACAATTTCAAATGCTAACTCTCTTCACATAACCAATAACGGTTCAGGTGAGTTGGCTGTTGCAGGCGAAATTACTAACGGTGGCAACACCACTATCACTAATGCTGGAACTGATCTTACATTGAGTGGTAATATCACTAATACTGGTAATTTGATTGCAACAAATAACGGCACAGGTTCTGTAACCATGAGTGGTGTAATTGATAATGAAGGTATTACGAATATTATCAATAGTTCAAATGGTCTTGATTTGACTATGAGCGGAACAATTGATAATACAGGAAACTTAGTTATCAGAAACCACGGTACTGGTGAAACTGTTGTTACGGGTGATATTAAAAATGGTGCGCAAGCCGAAATTCGTAACGATGGAACTGGTTTATTGATTGCAGATACCGCGACAATTGAAAATGAAGATATTATTTACATCAACAATACTAAAGGTAATGTACAAATTGACGGACAAGTAACTTCAGGTGATGTAAGTGTTCAAAATGTCGGTGATGGTATTATTATCAGTGATGAGGCAAATGTTGTGTCAACTAAAGGTGATGTCGATGTTTACAGCCACGGAACAGGTAATACCCAAGTTAAAGGCCACATTTCATCTGTAAATGATATCAATATTGATGCAAAAGGCAATGATATTATTCTCGGTTCTACAACTGCAAATAATTCTAATAACCTTGAGGCTGTAAACAATATCAATATGTATGCAAATGAAGGCAGCATTCTTAACGCTGGCACTAAAAACACAATTGTGAAAGCTGGTGGTAACTTGACGGCAGAAGCTGTAAACGGCACTATCGGTCAAGAAGTTAGAGAATGTCCGGATGGCGTATGTATCGGTGTTGACCCGGCTTCTAGAGATTTAACTAAGTCTATCAATGTTGAAATTGATGGTTTGGTTACGGCTACTACTCAAAGAGTTGACGGTAATAACGATAACTTATTAATCAATATCGCAAGCAAAGAAGCTGATATGAATCTTGATAAGGTTCATGCGCAAGGTGATGTGTTACTCTTGGCTGGTGAAACCGCTAACACAAGCGCATCAATTCTTAACGCAGCCAAAGATGCAGCAGTTGCAAACGTTGAAGGTGAAGGTATTTCAATAATTGCAAGCAACAATATCGGCGCAACCGATAAACCTCTTACTTTCAACCAAACTAATACTGCAAAAGGCTTGGATCTTTTGGCGATAAATGATGTTAATGTTAAAGGCTTGAGTGATGATTATGACACTAATGCGTGTACGATTATTTCAAGAGAAGGAACTGTTAATGCTGAGTTCTCAGGAAATACGGTTGTTAAAGAAATAACTGCGGCAAAAGATGTTAATGTTGTTACTCGAGGTGCATCGCTTCAAATTAAAACGCTTGGGGCAGTTCCTGATACCCCGGTAGATTATTACGGTCCTAACGCTAATATTATTCCGGAAAATGCAACTATAAAAGCCTTAGATATAAATACAAGAACAAGACTTGACAATACAATGATTGATGGTGTAAATCACTGGGCTGATTCAACGGTCGTTGTTAATCAAGGACGTTTACAAGATGGCGGCAATTTCACAGTTGTTGCAGACAAAATGTACGCTAATGGCGTTGAAGTCACAATGAACAGAGATGGTTTCTCTAAGCAGTACAACGATATTACGGCTCCGATTGAGGGTACTAATTTGACCCTTGTTGGTAAGGCTGTAAGACCTAACGATGTTACTTCTATCGGTCGTGACAAGGACGAAAGAAATTACTATTACCACAATGGTGATGGAGACTTCGTTGACGGTTCAACTGATGTCGATCCTGATGATGGCATAGTTGATGCTACTCCATTAGAAATTGAAGATTTGTCTTACCTTGGCGGTGAATATATGTACAAACAAAGAACAATGGAACATAATATCGCCGGATTTGATAAACGTCAAACAATGCGTTTCAACGTAAACAACAATAATATTCCGTTGACATTGGCACCAAACGATCAGGTTGCGTCAGTTGTTGATATCTCAAGAGGCGGTGTTGCTGTTACCCACAATGATACATTGAGTGTTGGTGATATCGTTCCGGTACACATTACATACGGTGATATCGTTATTGATACGGACATCAAAATAGTTTCTGCGACAAAAGAACGCGCCGGAGCTGAGTTCGTAAATATTGATGAGGCAACTGCAAACAATATTCTTTATATGAATATTTTGATTGAAGAATCAATCGCGCAAGCTGAAAAACAAAAACAGTTACAAATGGATATGCAAGCTGTTCAAGAGTTGGAACAGTTGAACGATTCGGTTGCAAGACCTTTCGATATTCCAAATGATAATGTTTCATTGATTAAGTAATTGTTATTTATAAAAGGCGCCAGCCTTATTAAGGCTGGCGCTTTGCTTTCTACTGTTGTTTAATAATTTTACAAGGATTTCCGGCGGCTACTACGTTGTCAGGAATGTTTTTTGTAACAACGCTACCGGCTCCGATAACGACATTATTGCCGATTTTTACTCCGGGCAGAACAGTAACGTTTCCGCCAAACCAAACGTCGTTACCGACTTCTATAGGATAGGCGTATTCAACTTCTTGGTTTCTGGTTGTTGCGTCAAGTGGGTGATGCGCGGTGTAAAAACTACAATTAGGACCGATAAAAACGTTATTGCCGAATTTAACAGGTGCAGGATCTAAGATTACAAGATTGTGGTTGGAATAAAAATTTTCGCCTAGGCTAATGTTATAACCATAATCGCACCAGAAATTTGGTTCGATTACGAAATTGTTTTGAAAAGAACCGAGAATATTTTTGAGTTTATTTTTGTGTTCTTCGAGGTTTTCGTAGCTTAGTTGGTTGTATTCTTGGCATTTTCTTTTGCATTCAATACGTGCTTGTATCAGTTGTGTGTCATTTGGATTATATTGCTGGCCGTTTAGCATTTTTTCTTTTTCGTTCATGTTTCCTCCCACATTTATTATAGCACGATTTTTTATATTATCGCTCTTTGGCAAAAGGAGAAAATTAGGTGTTGTTGGGTTATGATTTAGTCAAATATATCTATAACATTTGAACTAAACTTGAAAAAACATTATTTTTATGTTAAAATGTATTTGTCGTGTTCCACGGGGAATTGCAATCTCTTGACCCGAAGTTTATGCGGGGTGCAGAGCCTGTTGTGAGGGTTCGCGGAACGAAATAGCGGCAAGTGTTTTTGTTGACGGTCAAAACGTTAGCGGCGAAAGCTGTCGAACCGTGTCAGGATAGAAATATAGCAGCACTAAGGCATAACTTTCGGGTGTTAACGGTTTGGTTAGAGAAAATATTTGTTCGGTGTTTTGGACCAAAAATTCGATAGACAGTGACACGACAATTTTTTGTCAGAGCAATTTTCGCGATAATCAAGAATGATTTAGGGGTGTTTTATGTACAGAATCGGAATGGGGTATGATATTCACAAATTAGCCCAAGGACGTGATTTAATCATCGGAGGCGTAAAGATTACTCACGAAATGGGTTTGCTTGGGCATTCTGATGCGGATGTTTTGGTGCATGCTATTATTGACGCGCTTTTGGGTGCGCTTGCGTTGCGTGATATCGGGACACTTTTTCCTGATACGGATAAAAAGTACAAGGGCGCTGATAGTGTGGTTTTGTTGAAAAAGGTTTATAATCTTGTTTTGGAAAAGGGTTGGCAAATAGTAAATATTGATTCTAATATTGTTGCTCAAAATCCTAAAATGATGCCATATATTCCAAAAATGAAAAAGGTTTTGTGTAAAACTTTGGGGATAGTTGATGATGCATTGTCTATAAAAGCCAAAACTAAAGAAGAATTGGATGCAGTGGGAAACAATCTTGCGATTGAAGCGCAGGCAGTTGTTTTGTTGATGCGGAAAGAAGCAGCCTAAATGAGTGCATTATCGGTCCGAGAGTGGCTTTTGGCGGAGGCGGAAGAAGATTACCGAGATTTTTCGCGATCTTTGTTGCCCGGAGTTGATGGTGTTTTGGGCGTTCGGTTGCCTAAATTACGCAAAAAGGCCAAAGAATTAGTGAAAAGTGAGTGGAGCGTGTTCGTATCTGCGTGTGATAATTTGTTCTTTGAGGAAAAATTATTGCAAGGAATGGTGTTGGGACTCGTAGATTTGCCACT
Source organism: Candidatus Gastranaerophilus bacterium (assembly GCA_045639085.1). Classification (GTDB taxonomy): domain Bacteria; phylum Cyanobacteriota; class Vampirovibrionia; order Gastranaerophilales; family Gastranaerophilaceae; genus Gastranaerophilus. The sequence goes on along the minus strand of JAZUCM010000060.1, from coordinate 40,483 downwards.
TGAGGAAAAATTAACACTTGTGCGGGAGTTTGTACCGAAAATTGATAATTGGTCGGTATGTGATAGCTTTTGCGTAGGCTTGAAATTTATACCAAAAAATCGCGAGGTTGTTTGGGCGTTTTTGCAACCATATTTACAGTCATCAAAAGAATTTGAGTTGCGCTTTGGGGTTGTAATACTTTTGGATTTTTATATCGTTGATACTTGGATTGATAGGGTTTTAGATGTTTTGTTTTTCCTAAAAAGTGAGGATTATTATGCGCAAATGGGAATCGCGTGGGCAATTTCTGTTTGTATGGTTAAATATTTCGACAAAACATTGCAACGCTTGACCCCCGCCCATTTGCACCCTGTAATTTTAAAAAAGAGTATTCAAAAAGGGCGTGAGTCGTTATGTTTGACAATGGAACAAAAACAAATTTTGCGTGAATTACTTCACTAAAAAGGCCAATAAAAAACCGCCGGGTGGCGGTTTATCCAATTAATTCTTCTAACATATTTGCGGCGTCTTCTGCTTTTTTCGTGTTCGTATATGATGAACGACGAATGTAAGAACGCAACGCCTCCCTGATTAATTCGCTGCGCGTACGCTGCTCATTGTCTGCGATTTCATTGATTTTTTCCAAAAACTTGTCTGACATTGAAACTAAAACTTTAGCCATAACTTGACCCTCCTTACACAACCTACAATTTTATTATATCAGATTTATATAATAATACTATATTTTGTAAACTAACGTAAAGCGGATATTACGTTTTATTGTTCAAGCTCGCTGGCATCAAGTTTTGGTGTTGTAATTAGTTTTACGTTGAATTTGTGTGCAAAAGTGGTTAGTATTGCCGGATTCATAATTGTTGGAGAACAGCTGGCAAGAAGGATTTTGTTTTCGCCGACATTTCTTAATTGGATTATTCCGCTGATGGAATTTGGGTCGCATTTTTGGATGTAGAAGCTAATATTTTTATCGTCAAGCTTAATTGTTTTAAATATTTTTTCCATAATTGTGTACATTAGCGGAAAATTATTGGCGATATTAAGCTCTGTTAGATTCTCACGCTCTGTGTTTAGTTTGCTAAAGCTAAAAATGTATGTGTCTTTTGAAAGATATTTGATAATGTCGTTAAGATAAATATCTTGCAGGGTTGATTTTGCGGACATCCCGACAAAGACAATGCGCTTTATGGTTTGCTCTGTAATTTTTTGGCTTAATTCTTGGATTTGTGCGTCAAGTTCAGCCTCATCGAAACCTGTCGTTATATCATTTCTTATTTGACCTTTGTTAAATCCGTTTGATATTTTGGCACTTTCTACAATCTTGTCAAATTCATTTGGCGTGACTTTGATTGCCCCTTTGGGTTGAACGGTGTCCATTGTATAAATTCTGCCTCGGATAAGATGTTCGATATTTTGTTTGCTGTGTTTTGTGAGTAGAATTGCGCCCGGAAATGTCGCGAAATCAAACACGCAGTTTTCGTTGCCGGAGCCAAAATGACCGACAAAGTGTTTAAATTGTTTGAAATTTTCATAAGCGTGCGCAATCAGTAAGTCTCCATGTGAATAAACATCAAGATCTTTTTCATCTTTTGTGTACTCAAGAAATTTATATAAATCAATCAAGCTTGAGCCGGAAACTAAAACTGCTTTGTTTCTTCTTGTTGACGTTGATACGTTGGTTTTGTTGATTTTTCCGAAAGTTTCTGCCTGAATTTTTGCGCGTTCTTGTAGGATTTTGTTTTCTAGTTTTGTAATATCACGGAGAACTTTCTCGGCTTTTTCTTGTGGAAATTTGTTGAAATTATATAAATCCAGACAGGCAATAATTTTATCTATTGCCTCTTGATTCTTTACACCGTAGTCATTGAGTTTTAGTACATTAATGGAGATGCTTTTTAGAGAAAGTAAAAGGATTTCGCCGTAAAGTTTTTCTTCTCTTGACAATTTGTTTATTCGTTTTAGATACAATTTTTCGCCAAGTGAAATGACTGCTGAAAGTCCTACGATATTGTCGAGATTTACAAAATCAGAATTTGGGTTGCAGTTGATATTTTTCTTTTTGCATAGCGAAATATACTTGCTTTGCAAGGTGTTCAGGTGACGATTAAGCATTTGTAGTGCTTGTAGAACATCTGAATCCGTGTATTCTGCAACTGATATGAATTCTGATAATGTGTGCAAAATCTCCATTTCGATATTATCAACCGTGAAGCCGAGTTTTTTTAGCTTTTTTACGAAATGAGCAATCTCGCGGGTTAGAACGAAAATGATTTCCTGAATTGAAGAAACGTTTGGAGAAACGGAACAAGTTCCTTCTGCACCACATTCGCTAAAATCATATTCGCTGGCTTTGTAATTGTCGTAAAACATAACTTATTCCTTCTCTTGAACGTATTTTATAATGTCATCTGAATTGTAGATGTAAACATTTTTTTCCTTGTTTGCCAAAAATGGAACTTGGCCTTTGCCACCAAGCTTCATTAGTTCCATCGCATATTCAGGGTTGTTGACGTCACGTTCGATGTACTGAATGTTGTGCTTTTTAAAAAATTCCTTAACCTTTAAGCAGTAAGGGCAGCTGTCCATAGAATAAAGTTCTAACATAGTTGTAACCTCCTGCTATATAATCCCTTGTGCGCACAAATTTTTAAATCACCTAAAGGCTTAGGAAAAAGTGTAATCTTTTTGTATAAAAAACGGACGGTTTTGTTTCCGTCCGTTTGTCTAAATTTTTGCGCTGAACCCTTTTTTCTGTTCGGCTTTTTCGATTTGAGCAAGTGCCATTCTCTGTGTTGAGTCGCTCAGGGCGATACGTTGGATTTCTTTTTTGATTAACGCCTTAGAGTTGGCAGTTTTTGCCAGTTTGTAGACTGTGTCCCCGCCAAAAGCGTCTATGAGTTGGCCGATTGCGGTTTTTCCATACGTGCAAATAATTTCAACAAGTTCTTTTTTTGTGGTTTCGTTACTGCCTCTAAAAACATCTGACAATTTCGTTCCCGCTTTTAACTCTGATATTGCGGCGTTAAGCGTGGTGATTTGCTTAATTTTTTCACCCGAAATGTCATTGTCCGGCGTTTTGCCCAAAATGATATCAACGGTTTCTCTGATGCCTTGGCCGAGAACTTGCAAGATATTTTTATCTGAACGGTTTGCTTTGGCTAAAATTTCGGAGATTTCATCGCCGCTGTATTCTGTTTGCGCAACTTTAGACTCGCCGATTTCAGATTTTTCGCCCTCTTTTTTTGCAATGCGTTCAGTTTTTGACGGTACTGAATTGTAATCAATTTCGTACTTGCTTGCCAATTCTTGATAGAATTTTTTTAGATTGGCATCTTCAATATTGTCGATTGTATCTTTGGCGATAAAGGCTTTTTGTTCGGCAGAAATATTTTCTGACTTCATTGCGTATTCGTAAGACTGCTTGGCAGCCTCTTGGTCTAATTTAGCTAATGTTTCGCCGGTTACGTCGATAACTTCATTGATTCCTGTGTCTGTCATTGCATTCATTGAATGCGCTTGGGCGTCAGTTTGGTATTGCGGAATCATGTTTTTTGTATAATTAGCAGCTTGTTCTGCAGAGTATGTCGCGTGTTCACAGGTCGCATTATGTGCAACGTGTTCGGCTGTGCATTTTTGCCCTTCCGCTGACATTTCGTGTGAACAGGCGACTGCGCAGTGTGCACTGTGTCCTGAGTCTCCGTATGCTTTGTACATTTGATTTGCGGAAATCGTGCCTTTTTTCTCTAATCTTGCTAATGCGTTTGCCAATATTAATGCTTCATCTGCGCTACTTGCGGATTTTAGCATTGCGGCCATTTTTGATTGTTTGTCTTCCGGCGTTTTGCATTCATTAATGTCAGATTCTAATTTTTGCAACAGAACATTATTTTTGGCCGGATCGTTCCAGTCAACTTCTTCTCCGTTAGCGTACTTGTACAATATTGAATTCGTAATGCTTTGTTCGGAGTAAATATTCATGTTTTCGAAATTTTCTCCGAAAACTTTAGTTAGTTGTTTTAATGTTTCAAATTGTCTTTTTTCGTAAATTGTTAATTCGTCGGCAGGTTTTTGGGTCAAATAGTCGTAAGAAAATTTCAGTTTGTTGCTTGAAGAACGAAGTTCCTCTAATTCCAAACCTGCATTTTTTGCCACATTTCTTTCAAAAGTGCCTTGCGCGTAAGCTCTTCTGGCTGCGTAATTATCATTGTAATTGTCGAGATTTTTCTCTCCTAATGTTTTTGAGTATTCGTACTCAAGGTCTTTAAGCTCTTGTGGTGTGTAATTTTTTAAATCAACAAGTTTGTCGATTTTACCTTCTTTGAAAGCCCAACATGCCGTTTCTAATTTGAACTCATAAGTTTTCAACATGGTTTCTTTCTGCTTGTCGTTCAATTTTGAAACATCAAGTTGAGGGTCTATTTCCTGGAGGAGTTTCAGACTTTCTTTTTGGGCTAATTTTTGTTTCTCTTCGGGCGTAAACGTCGAAAATTTCGGATTGCTTTTTTCGAGGCCGATTGTAACTAAATAGTTTACAGCCTCAGATGGAGCCATATTTTTTATGGCTTTTCTTATTTCCTTAGCTTCCGGTTCTGTTATTTCTTGGCATTTTTGTTGCAAAGTACCGTTTTCATATTGAGTGTAATAATTTTGTTTTTCGGTCTCTGAAAGTTGTTCCCAGTTGACATCAGGATACACCAATTTAACCATCATTTTTATGGTATTTTCGAGTTTATCATTGTTTTTAAACGAAATATTGATAGCGGAATTTGAGCTTTCGTGCGTGGAAAGCTGTGAAGGCTTGGTATTTAACAATTCACCTGTTTTTTGGATTTCAAATCCGCTCATAATTATACCTCTCTTTATATATTAAGTATATAAATGGTGTATAATTGCAGGCATGATGAATTTTGTTAATAAAAGTTTACAAATGGCCATATTTATTTAAAGTTTTTTGTGAAAATGTCGACGAATAGAGAGAACAAGTATGTTACTATGTTAAATTAAGGAAATCTGATATGGGATTAGCGGCATCACAAGCAAGACTACTAACCATAACGTCAAGGAAATCCAGGGCGCAGTTTGAGAATATGAGGTTTTCTCATCAAAAATTGGCGCTCTCAAGAAGCTTGACGGAGATTTCTAATGAATATCAAAGGTCTTTGGAGCAAACTAAGCTTTATTATGATTTCTATGGTATAAATTCAACTGAAACACCTTTGACTTATAATTTGTTGATGTCTCCAAGTTCCATCAATGATTACACTCCGACATTGATTTCCGATAGCGATGGAAGAATTGTGTTGTCGGCGCCTTATGCTGCTGCGGCGTTGGCTGCGGGAGTTCCGCCGGAAGGTTTGGGATGCGCACCTTCAACATTGATGAGAAACGCATTTATTCAGAATTTGGCTGCACAAGGCGTTATTACGTTGGGTACTGCGGATGCAATTTGTGCTGTGGATTACAACCAGGGCGCCGGTTTGGGTGGTGATAATTTGGTTAATACAATCACAACAACAGGTGACTATGAACAATTGATGGATTTATTGAATGGTGGCTCTAACACTGCCGGGATTGATTTAACTTATGCAAATATCCATGAAGATGTTTCTGTGATGTTTGAAGCGATTAGTGGCGGGAATAAATCTTATACTTCTTACACTAGTGATGGTAATCGTCAATTAGATTCAACTGGTTCTGATGCATCTACAGCATTGGCAGAAATTACGTTGGCGGATTTGTTGTCAGGCGATCAACATATTTATTTAGGTAAAGAAGGCGGCGAAAATAATAACCCTAATATTGGGTTACTGTATGAAGCTGTTAATAATGTAATTTCACAGTTAGGTTCTGCTTTGGGTTCTTTAGTCGAGGGTGCAGGTGATGCTGTTGCATACGCAAACGATCAAATGAATACTTATTGTTGGGGCGGATCTTACTTTGACCCAACCACAGGGATGTATACTGGTGAATATAGCAGCCCCGAAGCATTTAAACGTATAGATGCCGGCGGTAGTGATTTTGGTTTTGTTGGTTTTGGTGATATGTCTGATTCTGAAGTCGCAAGAGGGTCATTGCATGTATCTGGTGAATACCTTATGATTTGTGATGCAAAAGGTGATTCCGGATTTTTGCATGATGATCCTAATAACCAAGCAACGGTTGATTTGTCAGCATTTGCTCAAGGTTGGTTTACATATTTTATGCAGTATATGCAAGGTTTAGGATCTGCGGCATCCAATATGTTGGATGTAAAATGGAATGAACCAAAAGAAAAATCAACTTTTGCGTCTGCTGATAATTTAGGTGACTATCAATTTACATTTACTACGGAGTTTGTTTCAGATAGTGAGTCTTTGATTTCTAATTTTTACGATACTTTGTTTAACCAAATTTGTGTAAATGGTTGGACAGAAAATGATCAAGTTGCAAAAGATAGCGGATATCTTAAAGAAATGTTGCAAAACGGAATGATGTTTGTAACAAGTATGTCTGATGATTATTATTTTTATCAGAACAACTATTCAACAAATACGTTTATTAAAGAGGTTTCAGACGATGCGGCGATTGCTGCGGCTGAATCAAAATACACGACAGAAAAGTCACGTATCAATGCAAAAGAGCAAGAAATTGACTTGAAAATGAAAAACTTAGACACAGAAATTTCGTCTCTTGAGACCGAATATGAGGCGGTAAAAAAAGTAATTCAAGGTAACGTATCAAAATCCTTTACGAGATATGATAGTTAAGAAAATTTTGTTTAAAATAAGAGAGAGTAGAGAGAACCCGCCGGATTTATCCGGCGGGAATTTTATGCGATTTTCTTAACTTTAAGTATTTGTTCTTTTTCTTTGTCAAACGCTACTGAAAGGTCGTATGCTGTTTGTGCGTTCATCCAAAATTCAGGGGTTGTATCAAAAAGGATTGCCAACTTATGCGCCATTACTGGAGATATTCCGCGTTTTTCATTGTAAATTTCGCTGATTGTTTTTATTCCTACGTTTAAGTATTCGCACAACTGTTTTTGAGTTAAACCATGTGGTTTAACAAATTCTTCCAGTAAGATTTCTCCGGGGTGCGTGTATGGTCTGTTCATAATGGGCCTCCTGTTAATATATTATCACATCTTGATAAGTGTGTAATGTGTAAATGCTCCAAAATACAAAAAACACCCCGTCGGGTATCGGCAGGGTGTTTTTAGAAGTTTTTGGTTAACTATTTAGCAGCAACGATTTTGTTGATTGCTTTAGTTAATCTTGATTTTTTTCTAGCGGCTGTGTTTTTGTGCAAAATGCCTTTTGATACAGCTTTGTCGCACAATTGGTAAGCTTTAGAAAGTGCCGCTTTCATTTCATCTTGTGAGCCTGCGTTTGCAAATTCGATAACTTTTTTAACCGCAGTTTTGATAGATGATTTGAACGCAACGTTTCTGATTCTATTTTTTTCAGCTACTAAGATTCTTTTTTTTGCAGATTTAATATTTGCCATTTTTTATTCCTTCTTTGCTTTTCCGCCAGGCGATGGCCTTCACGGGTGTGTGGGTAATGAGGCCACACTGTACTCGAGGATGTGAGTACTTTTATTTTACATGGAAAATTTTCTTTTGCAAGAGGTTGTTTTGCTTTATTTACCTTTTTTGTAGTATAATTAATTTATGGTACGACGTTTTGATATAAATAAAATATTATTGGTTGAGTTTTTTATATGGTTTTGTTTACTTTGTGTTGTATTGTTTTCAATCAGGGCGCATCTTTATAAACAACATAAATTGACAAAACAGTATCAAATTTTTATCTCGGACGTCGATGGTTTGATTGTTGGGTCACCCGTAAAATATATGGGGGTTCAGGTCGGTTATGTAAGTTATATCAAGCTTTTGTCGAATGATGTTTATGTTAAATTCGTGTTGCACGACAAAGATGCAAGGTTGCCTAAGGGTGTTGTTGCTAATGTGGAATTTAGCGGCATGGGCGGAACAAAATCCTTAGAACTTTACCCGCCGACAGAGCAGGATTTAAAGACCGAAAAAATTATTAATATTAAAGATACGTTCAGGTTGTCGCATTCTGTTGATTTATTGGATAATATGTTTAGCAAAATTGCCCTTATTGGCGGCAGGTTTTCTTATTTTATGAAACAGGTTTTGCCGTTTGTTGAGTTGTATGAAAGTGATGAATGTGCACAGTTTGTTGGAAATCTTGAATGTACCCATAACAATATAAAACGCCTTTCAAAAGGAGAATACAATGAATCTAAGTAAGTTGAATATCGTTCAAAATCCCGTAATTTTGACGAATTTGTACATAATGCGTGATAAGAATACGAAAAGCAGCGAAGTAAGATATGCGGCCAGAAAAATTACAAGTTGCCTTCTTTATGAAGCTTCAAAATCTTTGCCGTTGGTCGATAAAGAGGTTACGACTCCGCTTACGACTTTTACGACAAAGGTTGTTGATGAGGGAGTTGAGATAATAATTTCGCCGATTTTGCGTGCCGGATTGATTTTTACGGATGAGGCCGTCGATATTTTGCCGCAAGCCGTTATTCGACATATCGGGATGTATCGTGACGAGGAAACTTTAAGGCCGGTATGGTATTACAATAAATTGCCAAAAAGTTTGAAAGATGCCGACAGAACTTACGTTTTTATTACTGATCCGATGCTTGCGACAGGTAATTCATTGCTCGAAAGTGTGAAACTTTATCTTGAAAAAGGTGTGCCGATTCAAAATATTAAGGCTATTTCTATTATTGCGGCACCTGAGGGCGTTGAAAACTTGCAAAAACATTTTCCTGAGTTAGAAATTATAACAGCAACGCTGGATGAAAAACTTAATGAAAAAGGCTATATCGTGCCGGGTATGGGCGATGCTGGGGATAGAATGTTTAATACGTTGTAATCTCAGATTGTTTGTGATAGACTTCTGTTAAAAATTAGAGGGATTAAAAATGATAGCAACAATTAATATTGACGATTTACCGACAGTTTACGATGCGCAGAATACTGAGCGCGATATCTATAAGTTCTGGGAAGATAATGACTTGTTTAAGGCTGATGCTAAAAGCCCTAAAACGCCTTATTCAATAGTTATTCCGCCACCCAACGTTACGGGCGTTTTGCATATGGGCCACGCTTTGGATGAAACTTTACAAGATATTTTGACTCGCTATCACAGAATGGCGGGTTATGAGACTTTATGGTTGCCGGGTACCGATCATGCCGGCCTTGCCACTCAAAATGTTGTTGAAAAACAGTTGATGAAAGAAGGTTTGACTCGTCATGATCTGGGCCGTGAAAAGTTTTTGGAAAGAACTTGGCAATGGTCGAATGAACACAGAGGGGCTATTCTTGACCAAATGAAACGTTTAGGTGCGTCATTTGACCGTTCAAGAGAAAGATTTACCTTCGATGAAGGATGTTCTGAGGCCGTAAAAGAAGTTTTTGTTACCCTTTACAATAAAGGCTTGATTTATAAAGGGGCATATATAGTAAACTGGTGTCCGCGTTGTATGAGCGCAATTTCTGATGTTGAAACTGAATACGAAACAGAACAAGGGCACATGTGGGAAATTTCTTACCCATTTAAAGGCGAAATTGGTTCCATTATCGTTGCAACTACCCGTCCTGAAACAATGTTTGGGGATGTTGCTATAGCGGTTAACCCTAATGATAAAAAGTATGCTGATATGATTGGCAAAAAGGTTGTTATTCCGCTTTCCGGCAGAGAAATTCCGATTATCGCTGATGAATACGTTGACAAATCTTTCGGAACAGGTGCTGTTAAAATTACACCAGCCCATGACCCTAACGATTATGAGGTTGGTAAACGTCACAATTTACAACCGATTTGGATTTTGAACGAAGATGGCACAATGAAAGATTGTCCTGAAGTTCCTTGGGAAATCCGTGGTATGGATAGATATGAGGCTCGCAAAAAAGTCGTTGAAATGCTTGCTGAAAAACAAGCCCTTTTGAGAATTCGCGACCACGAACACAATGTTGGTAAATGTCAACGTTGTAATACAACTATTGAGCCGCTTTTATCTGAACAATGGTTCGTAAAAATGGAACCGCTTGCAAAAGAAGCTATTGCGGCGGTAAAAGATGGTAGAATAAAATTCATCCCGGAACGTTGGGAGAAAAATTACCTTGGCTGGATGGAAAATATTCGTGATTGGTGTATTTCCCGTCAAATTTGGTGGGGTCATCAAATTCCGGCGTATTATCACAAAGTGACCGGGGAAATGGTTGTTGCGAAAGAAAATCCTGATCCTGAAAATTACGTTCAAGAAACAGATTGTCTTGACACTTGGTTCTCATCAGGGCTTTGGCCGTTCTCTACTATGGGATTTCCGAATGCTGAAACTGATGATTACAAAAAATTCTACCCAACGACAACTCTTGTGACCGGCTTTGATATTATTTTCTTCTGGGTTGCCAGAATGATTACGATGGGCTTGGAATTTACTGGAAAAGCACCGTTTTCTACCGTTTATATTCACGGACTGATTAGAGACGAAAAAGGGCAGAAAATGTCTAAGTCCAAAGGAAATACAATTGACCCGGTTGAAATTATTGACAAATATGGCTGTGACGCTCTCAGATTTACCATGACTTCGCTTTGCACTTATGGCGGTCAGGATATAAAAATTTCTGACGAACGCTTCGAGTATGGCAGAAATTTTGCTAACAAAATCTGGAATGCGTCAAGATTCGTGTTGATGAATCTTCAGGGTGTTGATAACAACGACATTGATTTTTCAAAATTGACAATTGTTGATAAATGGATTTTGGACAAACTTAACACTGTAGCAAAAGAATTTAATGAGAATATTAAAAACTTCCGTATTGGTGAAAACGCTCATATTCTTTATGATTTCTTCTGGAATTCGTACTGTGATTGGTATGTAGAAATCGCGAAAATTCAACTCGCGGATGAAAGCCTAAAACTTAATACTCAACGCGTGTTGAGATATGTCCTTGATATGTCGCTGAGAATGTTGCACCCAATTATGCCACATATCACCGAACAAGTATGGCAATTAATCCCGAAAAATACCGACGTCAAGGCTATTATGGTCTCTGAATTCCCACAATTCTGTGCGGATATGGAGTTCCCAAAAGAACGCGAAGAAATGGAACTTGTTTTCGAAACGATTAAATCGGTTCGTAATGTAAGACAAAGTTTTAATATTCCAATGTCTGTTAAATTTGATGTGGAAATTCGCGCACAACACGATGAAAAGCCTGTTTTTGAAGCGATTGAAGCTTTAATTCAACGTCTTGCAAAAGTTGAAAATATTACCTATGGCGATATTGCAGCGCCTTCGCCTAAAAAATCAGCCACTGCTGTTGTTTCGGCGTCAAAAATCATTATTCCGCTGGAAAACTTGATTGATTTCAACGCTGAAATCGCTCGTCAAAAGAAAAAGTTAGAAAAACTTGTTAATGAGAAAAATTCGTTATTAGGCCGAATGAAAAACGAAAAATTCGTTCAAAATGCGCCTAAAGAATTGATTGAACAAACCAATTCCCGTATTGACGAGATTTCAATTCAAGAAAAAACGATTAACGATTTAATTGAAGAACTTCAAAGTTAAAAAAGCTCCCGAAAGGGAGCTTTTAAGTAGCAAAAATTTTTTTGTTCATGTTTTAATTCCAAAAATACACAATTTATGAAAGGAATTTACCCCATGAGTATTAAAACTTTTGCACTTGACATATTTCGCTTTATCAAATACGGTAACCATTTAGGCACGAATTCAAAAGGTGTATCCGTTTACAAGCGTGGCGGGAAAATGACAGCATTGGATGCTGATGGTGTCATGACATTTCGTTCTGTGACAACACAAACAGGTTATGAACGTTTCGAAAAAAATATTACTAGATACAAACCACAATTTGTTGCGGGCAAGAAAGTTGCTGTTCCTGAGTCAAAAGTGAAGATTAAACGTACAAAAGGTGCTGTTAGTTCGGTGAATGTTTCAAGAGGGAAATGCCCTAATGGTTCTGAAGAACATACACAATGGGACTCTTTTACGAACTATTGTTATGGCCGTGACCATTTGGGGCGTAAATGGATAAGAGGTTCGCATCTGGGCGGTAATTTTAAATCTGCCTTGATAGAAACTCCGGGACCTAAATTTGAGCCGCTTATGGATATTTAATTTTATCGGTGGGGAAGAATAATTTCTTCCCCACTTGTCTATTGAGTTTTCGTTCATTTTACGATAGTATAATCTTGAGGGAGAAAATTATGTTATTAGAAGAGTTAAAAATTGTTAGTGATACGATAAAAGATATCGTTACATTTGTTCAAAGTGATGCCGCTGTAAAAGGTGATTTTGAAGAATATATTCGCACAATTGGGGTTGGCCAAAATGCGGTCATGGATTTTAATACCGCGTGTTTGAACTATGTATTTGAGCGCCGTTTGCAAAATAAACCTATTGTAAGGCTATATTTAGACAAGAAAAAAGGGCTAAATGTTACAGAAAAAGAGGTTTGTGATACGCTTTTGAATTCAATTCATTCTGTTTTTGAGATTAAGCGTGTTTTGAAAAACGGTTTTTCACTATATAGTGTCATTAACGAAAAAACTTACGATGCAACTTCATTGGTAAAGATGACTGCGTTTCGCGGTGTTGGGGTTGGCCAATACGTTGTCGCTCGTATTGCTAAGTTTCGCGATGAAGTTTGCCTTTTGGAAATCTCCGGGATTTTACCGTCTACCCGTCGCGAAGACGCTTTAAGATATTCCGTGGCCAAGCTTGTTGAGACCCCGGAATTGGCTTATCAAGATAACCCACAAAAACAAGCGGAGTTAGAGGCTGATATTGAAGCGCTTTATCAAAAATTTATTGAGTTTTTCAAGTCAGATGAAGTTATCACAACGAGTAAGCATGCTGATGATGTAATTGGCGCATATAATGAATTTGCTGAACTGGGTGAAATCACAGATGTTCAAGCCAAACTTCAAGAGCCGGAAAATCTAAGATTTTTCAACGTGAGTGAATTTAACAATTCCTATAACAACTTTTTGGAAAATTCGTTAGGTGGTTTTTCTTCACACGAACAGGTTTATGACGTAGGAATTATTTATGACCGCGAATTAGGGCTTTATGCGGTGCCGTTTTATAAAACTTTCAATAAGATTTTTGAAGTTGATGATTACAAATCTATTGAAGGGCATGTGCAATGTCTTCAATATTTCTTCGAAAACGATAAATTGCCGGCAAACCTGATTAAACGTGTTGCCTCAAAATACCCAAACTTCATGGAAAGAGTAAATGAAATAATGAAATCCGGGTTCACCCTAGACGGTCTTTTGCAACAATATAAGCCGCAATATTTGGAAAAGAAGATATTTTCTCCGACGTCAGTACTTTATAAGTCAAAGGCGTTCTCAAACACTCTTGGTATAATTGAAGAGGAAGACGAAGTTCCTGAAATGCCGGAAGGCGTAGATTTTTCAAACGTTGGCCGTAACGACTTGTGTCCTTGCGGTAGCGGTAAAAAGTTTAAAAAATGCTGCGGTAAGTAATTTTTTTTGAATAACACAAAGCGCCCTGAATTGGGCGCTAGTTTTATGAAATTATACAGCAATTAAAGCTGCTAATAAAAAAGACCCATCTAACGATGAGTCTTCTTTATTAGCGGGAGACGAGGCTCGAACTCGCGACATCCTCCTTGGCAAGGAGGCATTCTACCACTGAATTACCCCCGCATTGGGTACTCTTTTATTATACATGCTGAATTTTAAATTGCAAGCACTTTTTTTAATTTCCCCATTTATTTTTTAAATTTTATCAACAACTTTTATCAAGTGCCAGCCGAATTGCGTTTTTACAGGTTCGCTGACTTTGCCGACTTCGCCATTAAATGCCGCATCCTCAAACGGTTTTACCATTTGGCCCTTGCCGAAATATCCTAAATCTCCACCATTTCTGCCGCTTGGACATTTTGAATAACGTTGGGCATAATAATCAAAACTCGCACCATCGTCAATTTCTGTTTTTATTCTCATTGCTTCGGCTTTTGTGTCAACAAGAATATGTTTTGCCTTGACGCGTGTGAATTCTTGCGCAAATGTCATTCCTGAGGCCATCAGAAGAGCCATCATGCCTGCTAAAAGTTTTTTCATTGTAATTACTCCTTATTGTTTTTTATTTGATTTCTGCCATTTTCTTTGGCTTTATAAAGTGCGTTGTCTGCAAATTCAAATAATTCCGTTGCGTCCTCGGCATGCTCAACGTCGGATGAATATCCTATACTTACCGTTACGCGCAATTTTTGTGTTTTAAACACGAAATCATTATTCTCAACATTTTTTCGCAATCTTTCAAGAGGGATTCTTGCACCTTGTTCGTCGGTTTCAGTCAGTATAATTACGAATTCTTCTCCCCCATAGCGAAATACCATGTCCGTTTTTCTAAAGCTGTCGTTGATTAAAAATGCAACTTCCTTTAGTATTTTGTCTCCGCAAAGGTGACCATAGGTGTCGTTAATTTTTTTAAAATAATCAATATCAACAATAGCGAAAGTTAACGGGTTTTTGTATCTCGCTGCACGCAAGAATTCTCTGTCAGCCGTATTTTCAAAGTGTCTGCGATTATGCAACCCGGTGAGTGCATCCGTAATACTTAATTCTTTTGTTTGGGTGTACATAAAATTGATCTTTCGGATGACATCGAGCTTATTGTCTTCCGGAACATCGAAATTTTCAATTATACTTTGAATATTTTGTTGTATTTCGTCCAAAATCTCTTCCGAGAAATTGAAACCGATTTCATCTTGCATGACCATGTAGACTCCTTGTATCCAGTATAACATAAATTATACTTTTTGACTTTGGATTTTTAATCATTAATCTTTTTAGAGGATAACAATTTTCTGTATTGTGATAGAATTGTAGTTGTAGAATTAAGACTTGGGTGGGTGATATGTTTTCAAATTTCATTCAAAACTTATTGAATACAGGCGGCCAGGCAGCGGCTATGCAAAGAGCGGCCCAGATGAACGCGCATTTGAATAGACTTTATCCTACCCAAAATCAGGTAGCACAAGTAAATAATCCTGTGCAAGCCCCGTTGACCAATTCGGATTTGCCTGCGAACCTTCCTAAATCATTCAACGAAGCGTTACAAAATTCCATGCCTCAGTCGGTTAATTTTGGTCAACTACTTTTAAATCCAAAAGTTAAAAAAGTTAATGCTGTTCTTGCATCGCCACAAGAAACAACCAATGTTAATCCTGTTAATTCAGATATCGAGTCGTTACAACGTCTGAATTTAAACAAAAGCATAGAGCAGATGCAATCTGTTCAAGGAGCGCCTAATATTAGTGAAAGTACAAAATCACAACATCAGCTTGTGGGTTTGATTTCACAAATTTGTAATAAGCATGGTGTAGATGAAAAACTTGTCAATGCTTTAATCAAACAGGAGTCGAATTTCAACGCAAAAGCAACGTCTAAGGCCGGTGCTATGGGCTTGATGCAGCTCATGCCGGAAACGGCCAAAAGTTTAGGGGTGAAAGATCCTTACAATACCGTGCAGAATGTAGATGGCGGTGTCAGATATTTAAAATCCATGCTTAATAGGTATAACGGAAATGTAATTTTGGCTCTGGCGGCTTATAATGCCGGGCCAGGGGCTGTTGATAAGTATGATGGGGTGCCGCCTTATCAAGAAACTCAACAATATGTTAGAAATATTCTTGCAAATTATCTATAAAAAACTTACCTATTTAGTTTTTTTTTGATACAATAGTTTCATAAATATTTTGAGAGGGATATTCATGAAATTTTCATCTTCTTTTAAGGTAGGTTTATTAACGTTCATATCATTGATAATGTTGCTGGGCGTTGTAATACGTGTTAAAGGCCGTACATTTTCTAATGCTGAACGTGTCGAGATAAAATTCAAAGATGTTAACGGCATGCGCCCCGGAGCCGCTGTTCAGATGATGGGCATGCGCGTTGGGCAGGTCGAGGAGGTCGAGCCGGTAATTTCTGAGAACGAAAATTTTGTTAAGGTTAAATTTGTTATTACTGACTCGGATATCAATATTCCGAAGGCATCTGTGTTTTCTATACAGCAATCCGGGTTGATCGGTGAACTATTTCTTGAAATTACACCGCCTAAAACAAAAACCGTTTATCTGCCTATGAAAACGAAAGATATTCTCTATAAAGACGACATTGTAAAAATGAAGTTGGACGATAAGGTTTATGATGTCGGTAAGATTAAAGATATTAAGGTCGTTTCCGGCGATTTGGTTCCGTATCATTTGAGAGAAGATGTGGATACAAATTACGCGTATCAAGTTGAATATACCATTGACATGCCGGGATTGATTTTGCCGGAATTCATGAAGGCAAAGTTACTTGTTGAAAAAGACAAAGAAAATTCAATGCTGATTTCGACCTTGGATGATGTTGTTTTGCCATATCCGCAACAGGAATCACCTTATACGATTGTTGAGCCGATGAGGATTGCTGACTTTATGGAGTGGCAATATCGTGCGGCTGAGGGGCTGACAGAAACCAACAAAAAAATTAATGATTTGTTATCTAATGAGTTGATTGCTGAATTACAGGCTTCTGTCGGGAATATTAACTCTCTGACCTCTGATGCCAGCCAGGTTTTAACCAAAATTAATGCCTTTATGGAAGAGGATTTGGATAATTTAATCGCGATTGCAGATGCTGCGACAAAGGATTTTCATAATCTTTCCGGCACTTTGAACAAATTGGCTGATGACAAAGATATTCGCAAGGCCGTTGATTCGTTTAATACTTTGGCAAAAAATGTTGATGTTTTGTTTGGTGATGAAGAGTCTTCTCAAAAACTTGCCTCTGATTTTAGAGCAATAATTGCGAATATGAATGAAATCAGTTCTTTTGTGGAGACAATGACAAAAGATGATAAATTAAAAGGCAGTATTACCGCGTCTATTAGAAATCTTAATAATGCAATGTTGGATATTTCAACCGCATTGGCACCGTTAAATACTGTAAATTGTGAAAATAAAACTGAAATCCAAGCCGTGTTGGATGATGTTTCTATAACAACGGCTAATTTACGCAAATTTTCAGAAAAATTGAACAAAAGATTTTTGTTATTTAGATTGATGTTTTAGGGGAATGTATGAATTTTAATAATTTCAAAACCGAGATTACAAAGTTCCATTATAAAAGAGATAATAATATTTCGATATTGGTGAAGCCGATATTGTTTCTTGCGTCATTCGTTTACGATTTTGTGACATCTGTTCGTAATTTTCTTTATGATAAGTATCTTTTGCCGATTGTTTGCGTAAATGCAAAAGTTATATCTGTAGGGAATTTAACCACCGGCGGAGTGGGCAAAACTCCTGTGGTCGCGAACATTGCGAATCATTATGCTCAAAAAACGGATGAAAAGGTTTGTATAATTTCGCGCGGTTATGGCGGGCATTTGGATAACAAGTTGATTAACGTTATTAAAATTGACGGTGATATAAAATATGACGCATATTATGCGGGGGATGAGCCGTATTGGTTAGCGCAAAATACGCATGAATCAGTTGTTGTTATAACTTGTGCAAACCGAATTAAAGCGGCTGAATTTGCCGTAAACAAATTACAAGTAACAAAAATCATTTTGGATGACGCTTTCCAACACCGTCGGCTTAATCGAGATTGTGACATCGTTTTGGTTGATAGTGAAATGCGTTTTGGTAATAAAAGATTGCTCCCTTTCGGACCATTACGTGAAAATTTTTCAGGTTTGCAGCGGGCTGATATTGTTTATGTTGTCAGCAAAAATACTGAGCATAAAAATGCTGAAAAGTTTATGCGAATTTTGGCGTCTAAAATTTACAAGGATGTACGGGTTTGTCGAATTGAACCTGATATCATTTATAATATCAAAAGTGGTGAATTGTTAAATAAGTCTGAATCGGTAACGGCTTTGTGCGCAATCGGTCAGCCTGAACAATTCTTGAAATTTTTAGACGATTATAATGTCGAAAATATTGTAATTTATGAGGATCATTATTCCTATACGTATTCAGATATCGCAAATATAAAGGGTAAAATTGTAACAACTGAAAAAGACGCTGTCAAAATCAAAAGATTTGGATTTAACAACGTCTATGCGCTAAAATTAAAAACGGAATTCGATATTCGTGGGCTATTAAGTTAGACTTCAATAAAAAGTCTTTGGCCGACGATATTTTGTTTCCCATTGACGTAACCCGCAAAATATCCGCCTCTAACCGGTTGGTTTTTGCCGTAGGTGTTGGAAATGGTGTGTCCGTTGTAGGTAACAAACGGGTTGTTGTCATAAGGTGTGGTTGATGTTCTTACCGGGGCGACCGCTACGGACTGAGCACTCGGAAGGAACGCACGAGCTAATAAATTCACTATACCTGCCATATAACCTCTCTTCTGGTATAAGTTTAATGACGTTTTTTATTTTGTCATAATTATACCATGCAATTTAAAAGAATTTAATATAACTTTACAAAAATCCACCTTTTTATGTAGGTTTTTGTGTAGTATAATAGAAAGTATGGAAAACAAGAAAAATATTTTAGTCGTCGGAAACTCATTAGCGACGATTTCTCTAATAAAAATTTTAAGATTATGTGAAACTATTGGTGAAATTTTTGCTACTTTGCCTCAAAGTCTTGTGCCTAGTGGTGTTACCTCTGTCGATATTCGTGAAGAGAAAGTTGAAGAGTTGTTATCTTTTGCCTTTAACAACAATGTTGCACTGACAATTGTTACATCTAAAAATGCCATTAAAGTCGATATTGCAGGCGTTTTTAGTGCTAATGGACAGATGGTTTTCGCGCCGGATGCGCAAAGCTCTAAGCAAATAATTGATGAAGCTCTTGCCAAAAAATTTCTTTATAAACTAAGAATTCCAACTTCTAAATTTGGGACTTTTGAAAAACCTCAATTGGCAGTGGATTACTTAAAAACGGCGAACTTTCCGCTTGTTGTAAAAGCTGCTGAGCCTCTAACCGAGCGTGATTTATACGCTTGCCCGACTGTTTCTGTTGCCAATATAGCGATAAATGATCTGTTTTTTAGAGCGGAAAATAAGATTTTAATCGAAGAATTTTTGAACGGCCACAATTTTAATTTTTACGTTGTAACTGATGGTTACAGGGCTTTACCTCTTGGGGCGGTGACTTCTTACAAGTTTTTAGATGAAATCAATGGTGGGTATTTAACTTTTGGTTCTGGGGCATGCTTGCCGGATTTTAAATTAACGAAGGACCTTGAAGATAAGTTAATGCGTGATGTTGTAACCCGTCTTTTGGGCGCTCTTGAAAAGAACGGAACACCTTATGTGGGCATTTTGGGGTTGAACTGTGTTTTGCAAGAGGATAAAATTTTTGTTCAGCGTCTTTCAACATTTTTTGAAGATGTTGATGCGCCAGCTATATTGGCGACACTGGATGAAAATCTTTTTGCGATGTTTGAAGCATGTGCTATGGGTGTTTTTGCGGATGATTATGACGTAATCAAGACGAATGATATGGCCGCAGTTTCGCTAGCAATTTTTGCACGTGATGAAGGCAAAAAAATTGCCGGAATTGATAATTTGGACATGCCGGAAAACTTAAATCTTGATATTAAGCATATAAATGGTGAAATTTACACTCAAAAAGGTTTGAACGCAACACTTGGTGCTTCAGCAAGTACGTTAGCGCGCGCTAAGAGGGTTCTCGCGGACGAGATTGAATGTTTGCAGTTTGAGGGTAAGAAATACCGTAAAGACTTGTTAAAATGATTAAGGCGCCTTTGAGGCGCCTCATTTTTATTTGTTAAAAAATCTCATTATTTTGTCAATCAAGCCTTCCGAGTTGTCTTCGTTTTCGAGGCCGTTTATTTTGTTAAGTTTTTCTTTTATAACTTCATTTTCTGCAAGATCATTGCTGTACTTGAGAAACTCATTATAGCACTCTACTGCAGCCGGATAATTCTTCATTTTTTGATAAGCGCCGGCCATTTTTTTGAGGCATTCTGTGTTTTTGTTGTCAAGTGCCAGAAGAGTTTCAAGATAATCGAGTTGGGTTCTGAAATCGCCTATTGACTCGCGAAAATCCGCTAATTTTATCAATGCCGCCTTATCATTCGGGTTAAGTTTTACCATTTTTTCGTAAAATTCCATAGCATGGTTGCGGTCATTGTTGGCTTCTAATAGGGTCGCCAGTGTGTTGACAACTTCAATATTTTCCGGATTGATTTTGTGTGCGTGCAAAAATTCATTGATAGCGATGTCGTTTTCTTTTCTCAATAGGTGATACTTCGCCCAAGAAACTTGTTCGTTAAACTCATCCCCTTTGTTTTCGTAAATTAGGGCTTTCATCTGGAAATATAGTGGTGAATTTTTTTCTAATTCGTTATATTTTTCGATAAATTCAAAGGCTTTGTCGTAATTTTCCTGCATAAAAGCAACCTGAGCTTTTAAAACATACAGTTGAGGTTCGTTTACAAACTTGTTTTCAACTTCTTCAATCAAAGAAATTGCAGTTTTAAGTTCGCCCAATTCAAGATAACATTTGATTTTTAGTAAATCGTTTTGAGTGATATCAATCGCATTTTGATAATCACCGTTTTTGAGGTATAGTTGAGCAAGAATTTCAATGACGCCACGGTTTTCGATACCGTTTTTAAGCGCTTGCTCAAGCGTAGAAATGCCCGCAGCAATAATATTTTGACGCAAATATATGTTTGCCAATTTTACATACGCAGCCTCGTTTTTGCGGTCATGGTCAAGAATTTTTAAGTATTCGTCTATCGCTTTATTGTCGTTTTTTTGTAGTTCACAAAGCGCAGCAATAGCAAAACGCGTCAAAATTATTTCTTCTTCTTTGTCTGTATGAGTAATAGCTTTTCTGTAGTCGTTTATAGCGTAATCATACTGTTGTTCAAGGTTTTTGAGGTTGCCACGATAGGTGTAATACTTGTATTTATCGGTTGTGTAGTAAATATCGCAAAGTTGCTCATACACCATCGTATTAGTCGCGTCAAATTCCAAAATTTTTGCGTAATAATCAGCTGCTTGAGTTTTGTGTCCGAGCATGGAACTCAAATGTCCTAAACGTTCAAGAATTCCTAAGTCTTTAGGTTGCTGTTCGTGAAGTTTTTTGTATTCATCAAGCGCCAATTCAAATTGTTCATTCTCTTCGTACTGTTCTGCTAATTGTATACTCATAAATATCCCCTTTACCAAGTCTAATATATCCTTATTATAGCGTAAAAATTAAATTTTGGCTATATTGTCCGGCTAGGTTATTTAAACAAAAAACGGGCATTTTGCAATACCCGTTTTTTTTAATTTGTAATTTTATTCCCGCGAATTAAGCTTTTGCACCTGCTTTAGCGATGATTTCAGCTTCAATATTTGCAGGAACTTGTTCGTAGCATTGGAATTCCATAGAGAATGTACCACGACCTTGAGTATTTGATCTCAAGTCAGTTGCGTAACCGAACATGTTAGCCAAAGGCACGATACCTCTAACGATTACGTTACCAGTGTTTCCGAGAGGTTCTTGACCTTCGATGCGGCCGCGACGTCTTGAAACGTCACCGATGATTGTACCTGTAAATTCTTCAGGAATTTCGATTTCAACTTTCATCATAGGTTCAAGGATACAAGGTCTAGCTTTTTTAGTACCTTCTTTCATCGCCATAGAACCAGCGATTTTGAACGCCATTTCAGAAGATTCGACTTCGTGGTAAGAACCATCGTAAAGTTCAACTTTAACGTCAATCATTGGGAATCCGGCTAAGATACCGCCTTCAAGAGCTTCTTCCATACCTTTTCTTGCAGGTTCGATGTATTCTTTAGGAATAGCACCACCGACGATTTTGTTTTCAAATACAAATCCAGCATTTTCTTCAGCCGGAGAAATACTAACTTTAACGTGACCGTATTGACCTTTACCACCTGATTGACGAGCGAATTTAGAGTCTTGATCAGCTGTTCCGCGGATAGTTTCACGGTAAGCAACTTGCGGTTTACCGATGTTTGCTTCAACTTTGAATTCTCTCAACATACGGTCAACGATAATGTCTAAGTGAAGTTCGCCCATACCAGAGATGATTGTTTGGCCGGTTTCAGCGTCAGATTTAACGCGGAAAGACGGATCTTCTTCTGCAAGTTTTTGAAGAGCAATACCCATTTTATCTTGGTCAGCTTTAGTTTTTGGTTCGATAGCAACAGAGATAACCGGCTCAGGGAAGCTCATTCTTTCCAAGATGATAGGAGCTTTTTCATCGCACAAAGTGTCACCTGTTGTAGTGTCTTTCAAACCTACTGCTGCACAGATATCACCTGCGCAAACTTCTTCTTCCTCTTGTCTTTGATCTGCATACATACGAACGATACGTGAAATACGTTCTTTTTTGCCGTTTGTAGCGTTCAAAACATAAGAACCAGAAGTTAATTTTCCTGAGTATATTCTCAAGAAAGTTAAGCGTCCAACGAATGGGTCTGTCATAACTTTGAATGCCAAAGCTGAGAACGGTTCATCATCTGATGAGTGACGTTCAGTTTTTGTGCCGTCTTCCAATTCACCTTCGATAGCTTTAACGTCGATTGGTGATGGCATCAATTCAACAACTGAGTCAAGCAACAATTGAACACCTTTGTTTTTGAACGCTGTACCGCAAGTAACAGGAACGATTTTGTTGTTACATACAGCTTTTCTAAGGCCTTTTTTCAATTCGTCGATAGTGATTGAACTTGGATCTTCGAAGTATTTTTCCATCAATTCATCGTCTTCACCAGCGATAGCTTCAACCAATTCATCTCTGTAAGCTTGAGCTTTTTCGAGCATGTCAGCCGGAATATCTTCAACCAAGATATCAGTACCCAAGTCGTTAGTGTAGATGTAAGCTTTCATTTCAAACAAGTCAATAAGACCTTTGAATTGATCTTCAGCACCGATTGGAAGTCTGATAGGGTGAGCGTTTCCGCCTAATCTTGTTTTAATTTGGTCAACTACACGGTAGAAGTCAGCACCGGTTCTGTCCATTTTGTTGACGAAAACCATACGAGGAACTTCGTATCTGTTAGCCTGTCTCCAAACTGTTTCGGATTGAGATTGAACACCACCAACCGCGCAGAATACGGCAACAACGCCGTCTAATACACGTAGAGAACGTTCAACTTCGATAGTGAAGTCAACGTGACCAGGGGTGTCAATAATATTGATTTGGTGGCCTTTCCAAGCTGCAGTTACTGCTGCTGATTGAATCGTAATACCACGTTCTTTTTCTTGTTCCATAAAGTCGGTTACAGCTGCACCGTCGTGGGTTTCACCGATTTTGTGAGTTTTACCTGTGTAAAACAAAATACGTTCAGTCGTAGTGGTTTTGCCGGCGTCGATGTGAGCGGCAATACCAATGTTTCTGATTTTTTCCAATGGAGTTTTTCTTGCCATTTTTTGTTTTCCTTTTTCTTTTTCTATATAATTAACTATACGCTATTTATTGCTCAAAAATTTTTCGCTTCTAGCCTTATTTTAATTATCACACAAACAAGAATTTTAGCAAGTGAGCGCGCATGTTAAAATTTTGTGTTAAAATTATCTTATCGGGAGGACACTATGTCAAGAAAAGTTGAGGTTTTTGCAGGTGCATACGCAAGCGGTAAGTCAGAGACCGCTTTAAACAGAGCAAGACAATATGCCAAACAAGGGAAAAAGATTACGCTTGTTGATTTGGATACTGTTGAACCGGCATATACTCTTCGTCCAATAGCCGGTAAACTTGAAAGCGAAGGTATTAACGTCATTGCACAGCTTGAATATTTTGGCCTTGGCGAAGCGGGTAGTTATATTACTCCTGCACAACAAAACTGCCTTGCCAGCGAAGGCGATATAATTATCGACGTCGGTTATGGCGCGTCCGGCCTTGATATTCTTGATATTCTGAATAATATCGACCAAGAAAAAAACTTAGAAATATATCTTGTTGTGAATACTTCTAAGTTTGAGACTTGTAATGTTGAAAATATTATCGAATATATTACTTTTTCAGAAGGCATTGAGCGTCGGGATTGGAAAAAATTTACCGGGCTAATTTCTAATACTCATTTTGGCGATGAAACAACCAAAGACGATGTTATTAGAGGGTATGAAATACTCAAAGCTGCTTCAGAAAAGGTAAATATCCCTATTAGAGCTATCGGTGTAGACAGAAAAATTGACTTCCCGCCTTTTTATGACGGCACTGAAGTCTGGTTTTATGACAGACTTATGCCGACCGCACTCTGGTAATTCTCCTACAATTTATAAGAATTTACATTCATTAATTCCGCAGTTTGAACAACCGGTCTGTATTGCGCTTGGCGTTCTTGGTAGCAAGATTTTTGTACAACAGGTGAACTTGCACACTCAAATTTTACCGCAACAACATCAGCTGCAACAACCGCTAAAAACAAAACATTCATCAATACTACAAATACGTTTTTCATAATTCCCAATCCTCAAATTAAATACTGTTCCCACTATTATAAAGTATTTTCATTGTCAGAATTTGCCTATTTTGTTGAACACAGGCTTAATAAATCTTTACAATATGCCCTAAACCCCTACTGTGGTATAATTGTAGCTATGAAAGACATTCATCCCTACATTACAAATGACGGCTCTGTTGGACTATATAGCCCGGAGTTTGACGATATTTATCATTCAACCTTCGGCGCTTACGCTGAAGCTTGCGAGAAGTTTATTATCCCGGCCGACTTAGATTTCTACATTGAAAATTACAACCAAATAAACGTTTTAGATATCTGTTACGGAATCGGATACAATTCAAAAAGTTTTATAAATTTTTATTTAAAAAAAATTAGCGAAAAATCCTTTGGGCAAAATACACGTGTCGGCGCGATATATTCCGATAATATTTTAAGCGAGATTGACTCACAAGCGGAACGCCCAAGTGTATATATAAATGCTATTGATACCGATAAAAAGCTTGTCTTTTTGTCACCGTTTTTTACAACAAGTGCCAAGAGGCTGCCTAAATGCCAAAATTTGCCTACAGATAAGGTCAAATATCTTTCTTCTGGTAAGATAGAAAAGCTTTATGATTATGATGAAAGCGTAAATTTTATAATTATTGATAATTTAATGAAAAAATTGCCTGAGTTTGCAGAGAATAATAAATGGTCTAACTATCTCAATATGCCCCAAAATCGTGTGTTTTTTGATAAAAACTCTATCACGTACTATAAGTATAAAATGCCAAATAGGCAAATAGCACGTCCTATAAGGCTTTTAGGTGACCTTCTACATAATATATATTATCACCATGTATCAAGACGTTATAAAAGGGCGCTGAAAGCCGCTAAAAACGCCAATATTGCCATTGATTTTAACATTAATGACGCAAGACAAGTTATTATTAATGACAATAAAATTTATCAACTGATATTTTTAGATGCTTTTACACCTACAAAATGCCCGTGTTTGTGGACGTTAGACTTTTTTATGTTGCTATATAAGCATCTTGATGATAACGGCCGAATTCTTACCTACTCTAATTCCGCGCAAGTTCGTAATGCCTTTCTGCAAGCCGGATTTTTTGTCGGTAAAATTTTTAATGAACGTACAAAGACGTTCACAGGCACTATTGCAACAAAAAATAAAAACCTCATAAAACATGACCTCTCAGAATACGATTTAAGCCTCATAAAAACTCGCGCAGGTATATTTTATCGTGACAAAAATTTAACAGGCCTTAATGAGGCGATTATTGAGGCGCATAAAAAAGAGGTTGAAGAAAGTCCGTTAATTTCAAGTTCAAAGTTTATAAAACAGTATAGAAAGGGGCAAAACAATGTATGACGTCGTAGTTGTTGGCGGAGGCACCGCCGGTGTCGCAGCGGCATACACCGCGGGCGTTTTGGGCCTCAAAACACTTTTAATTGAAAAGAAAATACATCTTGGCGGAACAATTTCTTCCGGCTTGGTTGTACCGATGATGAGCGCCGGAGAATCAAAGCTTAATCGCGATTTCTACACATGTCTAAAGCAAAAAATGGCGCAATATGGCTGCCAAATAACCTTTCAAAAAAACGAGGGGTGGTTTAATCCCGAAATATTAAAAATTGTACTTGATGACATGTTGTCCGAGGCTAATGTCGAAATTCGCTTTTGTACCCAAATTAATTCTCTTGAACTTGACGTTTATAACAGGATAAAATCTATTCAAGTAGAGCCCGGATTATTATCTGAATGTATCAATAAGACATATTCCGATAATACTCAGCGTGAAAAGCTCGCCGGCAACAATATATTATCAGAATATGACGACGCGATATGTGGCGATAATCTTTATAAAGAGGAACGCATATTATCGGAACGTATCGAAACGAGATACGTGATTGATGCAACGGGAAATTGCGATGTCGGAAAAATTTGCGGGTGTAATTTTTTAGCAAATTTTGAAGATGAAACACAACCGACAACGCTACGGTTTATAATGAGCGGAGTGAATAATCAAAAATTTGCAGAGTTCTTACGTGAGATTGACCCTAATGAAGAGGTTTCGCCAATTGAGGTGGTTGATAGAATTGCCCATTTTTCAACTGCATACACTTGGGATGAAGCTACCAACTGGGCGCTGCGTCCACTATTTAAGAGGGCTGTAGAGGCTGGTGTTTTGACAGAAAATGACAGCAATTATTTTCAGATTTTTACTGTTGCCGGGTGCAACGGCTCGGTTGCGTTTAATTGTCCTAGAATACTTAAAAAGCTTGACTTGACAAGCTCAAAGGCTTTGTCAGAAGCGCTTATTGAGGCTCGAAAAAGTATATTTAGGTTGACAAATTTTTGCAAAGAATATTTACCTGGATTTGAAAAAGCATATATATCCAATATTGCAGACGATTTAGGAATTCGGATTTCGCGCCGAATTAAGGGAAAATATATTTACACTGAGGAAGATTTAAAATCTGGCAAAACCTTTGCTAATCCTGTTTTAGATGCCAATTACCCAATTGATGTCCATTCAAGCCAAAAAGATTCTTCTACCCTTGAGAAAGTGGGGTATTATCAACTTCCGATAGAAAGTTTGATGTCAGCAGATGTTGAGAATTTATTTGTTGTTGGCCGTTGTCTTTCGGCTGATTTCAAGGCTCAAGCGGCATTGAGAGTTCAACAATCATGTTTTTCGATGGGTGAAGGTGTTGCGAAATATATCAATGCTCTTGTGGATCGGAATTGAGTCTGTTTAGCTTAGAGCGTAGAATTTCGGCCGCATTAAGCAATGGGTCTATCGTTGGGGAGTATGGAGGCGCGTAGGTTAAGTCGTTTTTGCAAAATTCTTCTACGGTCATTTTACTTAAAAGTGCGGTAGTTAGTGTGTTAATGCGTTTGTCAGCGTCGCCTGCCCCGATTGCTTGGCCACCGATTAACTTCCCTGTTGCGCGATCTGCAATGAGTTTTAGCGTAATATTGTTAACATCAGGCATATAACCGACTTTGTCGTATTTTGTAACTGTTACCGAAATCGGGGTTATGCCAAAACCTCTCGCTGCTTTTTCTGTAAGGCCTGTCATTGAAATATTCAGATCTAAACAACGAGTTACGGCTGAGCCTAAAACTCCGTTAAATTCGTCGTAAAAACCCGATGCGTTCATCGCAGCACAACGCCCTTCTTTGTTGGCCGTTGACCCTAAAGGCATCCAGATTGGAGTGTCATTAATTATCAGATTTTCTTCAACGCAGTCCCCGCAGGCGTAAATATCCGGGAAATTTGTTTGCATATTTTTGTTAACTTTTATGGCTTTAGTTAAGCCTAATTCTATACCTGCATCGTGTGCAAGTTCAACGTTTGGTCGTACACCTGCACAAATAACCACAAAATCAGTAGCAATCATTTGGCCGGAACTTAACTTGACGCCTGTAACACCATTTTCGTTGCCGACAAATTCAGTTACGCTTTCTCCTCTTATGATTTCAAACCTACCGTTATTTATGCTGTTAAGTTGTTCAAAAATAAGCGTGCTAAAATCCTCGTCAAGCATTGGCATTATATGGTTCGAACTTTCAACTAAGGTTGTTCGCAGTTTGCGGTTCACGAACGCTTCAAGAAGCTCTATTCCGATGTAACCGCCCCCGATAATCAATGCGCGTTCAGACGTTATGGCTTTGGCTTTAAGATTAATACCGTCCTCAATTTTTCTAAGGGTAAAAACGTTTGGCAAGTCGACATTTTTTATGGGCGGAATAAACGGTCTTGCGCCGGTTGCGATGATAAGTTTGTCATATTCAACAAGTTTTGCATTGTTGTCTACCTGACTATGAACAAGGATTTGCCTGCTTTCTGGCAGGATTTTGATAACTTTGTGACGTAAATGTACCCTTACACCAGATTCTTCAAACTCTTGAGGTGAACGTACCAATAACATTCTGTAATCCTCGAAGTTTCCGCCGACATAGTATGGCAGCCCACAAGATGAATACGAAACGTGGGTATCATCAGTGTAAATTATGATTTCGGCATCTTTAGATAGTCTGCGAGCCTTCGCCGCGGCTTTTGCGCCAGCGGCGACAGCTCCGATAATTATTATTTTCATAATAAAAGGGTAAATGATATCTAAGCCTGTTTCTATTGCCAAAAAGACACGGTCAAGTGGCTAATTTAAAGTTGATTTTGATAAGAAAAGTTGTTTCATAAGCGCGCAATAACAATCGCACTCAAGGTTCGTATTCTCTCTTGCCTCAACAAGTTTTTTAATATCTTTTTCGAACGCCAATTTGTCTAATTCATTAACTTTCATCCCTACATCTCCCTAATCATCCTAATCACAAAATAGATATCGGAAGCATGGAATAAAAGCTTTAATCTTTGCTTGTTTTATTAAGATTTTTTAATAAGTCTTTTAGTTCAAAATCTACTTTAAAGAAGTCCATGTGCCTATTGGACATAGCATTTTCATTTGGTAAAAAGTATTTTGTTATAAATGAGGCTAAATCAGCGTTGTTATCAGGTGTCATATAAGGAAAAACCGTGCAAGACGAAGTTGGTCCAAATTCACCGTTAAAGCCTTCATAGCCAAGAATGTTCTTACCTAATTCAGTTTGATAGAAATATTCATCGCACGCCACAGCGCCAGTAGACATATCTCTATCTTTAACGTTCTTTTTCAATGTTAAAACTGTATCAATTCCGCTTCGTTTGTTTAATTGTATGACTTCTTCAATTTTGTTGATAGCTTCCGAATGTGCAACTAGCGGGCAGAATAATATTTGCCTGTCTTTAGGTAATAAAAAAGCGTTTCTATCGTAGCTTGCCGCTTGTTTAAGGCAGCAACCGCTTGTTGATAAATCGTCTAGTATAATAATGTTTGAACCGGTAGGAAGTTGTTTTATATCACTAAGTGTATCCGAGCGTAAAATATTTTCTTCCGAAATGTTACATAAACGTTGATACATGTGGGTTATAATATAAAACTTTTCGGCTCCTTGAAAATATTGGGGATAAGGTAAAAAACTTTGTCTTCGGGAACATTTTGAGCTTTAAAGTGCTCGTTTAACATTGTTCTGGTTTCTTTAAGTATATCAATCAGCCTTTGTTTTGTATAAATATCTAATTTATTGTCGTAAAAACTGGCAATATTTCTGCGTGCTAACCAATAATCTTCCTGTTCATTTGTAAAGTGTTTTGCCAGATAGTCGATTGTTGTTTCTATTGTTTTGTCCGAAGTTGGTGCAACTGGTGCCATCTGGGCGAGAATGGTTTCTCTGGTTGCTGGAGCATTAACTCTTAATGTTTTAATTTTAAATCCGCGTTCGTGCATTGTTTTTATAATACTGCCATTTAAGGCTATATTAAGAGCTTGTGAAAAATTAACTTGTAACGGATGTCGTTTTTGATATTTATTTATAAACTCAAGTGTTTTAATAGTGCAATTAGCGAGATTTTCATCATCACTAAAAAGGTTTACACCATCATCAAAGCCTTCAAGATTAACAAAACATTCATGTTGTTTTTGGGTTTTAAAATGGTTCTTTAATTCATTTTTAGTTACAATAACACCGGTGAAATCGCAAGTTTTATCCATTGAAAACAACCCTTTGTTATGTTGAAAATAATAGAAATTCCGATTAAATGGTGTGGAATTTTCAATATGAGAAATATTGGCTTTGCGAAGTTCGCAAGCTAATTTTGGTAAGCAAGTATAATTTGCCCATTGAGTAAGTTTTTGCATAACAGTTAAAATCTGTTGTTCCGTATTTTGGGGATGGGCTGCTCTAACTTTGCATATCGCATTTTCAAGCTTTTCGGGTGTAAAAGAATGAAGTTGCGCATTTATTTTTTTAGTAATGCTTTTAATGCAAAGATTATAATAGGCATCCGGCCTAGGATGCTGGATACATTTCTCAAATTCATCCGTTGGTAGTATACTAAATCTATTCCCAAAATTAATTTGTGCTGTATTTTTTCGTTGCAGGGTAGTTTTAGTGGATAAATTTACATAATTAATTGTGGAGATTGCTAAATTCATCGTGCATCCTCCGTTTTAGTGCAAAAACCGTGCTCAGGCTTTTTGCCAAAAATGTCATGAATATAGGTTGATTTTTCAATTTCAGACAATTCATTTGATCTGTTTTTAATACATTTTCCACTAGGCAGAAAGAATCTGGCAATATAAGATGCGAGTGTAGAATTGTTATCCGGAGCCATATAAGGAAATACCGTGCACAAACCGCCTCCGCCATGACCACTTGAGCCGAAAATGTTTTTTGCGACTTCTTTGCTCATCCCCTCAAAAACATTGAGGAAGTTTTCAGTCGTTTGAGCGCAATCATAGGTGTTTTCTTCAATATTAATTATCTTGTCGATTCCGTTGCGTTCCATTCTGTCTATCGCATATTGAATCGTTTCCAGGCCGGATTTGGCTGCAACCAGAGGTGCAAAAACTATGTGTTGATTAGGATTGACTCTATTTGCATTATAAACATATTCTCCTATACCAATCATTGAAGCTCCAGAACCCGCAATATCATCTATAATTACAAAGGTTGAATCTGGCGGATAATTGTTAAGTTCTGTCATTGTAAAAATCTTTATATTTTTCTCTTGCGGAATGTCAAATAATTCTGTAAACATCTTGTTTATCAATTGAAAACTTTTATAATAATGTTCAGGAACTTCCGGCAAAATACAGTACAGATTTTCACGTGAAAGACTGTTTTCCTCTAAATAATCATTTATTTTGGAGTTTAAAACTCGCATATCCTCAATAATTCTTTGCTTTGAAAAGACATTTAAGTTTTCGGTATAATATTTTGCAATACTCTCACACATTGCATCAAACTGGTTTTCATTATTGATAAAATGATTTGCAACAGCTTTTATGTTCGCAGCCAGAACGCTCTTAGGCGGCATTATCGGAAGTGTTTGTTCCCAAATTGTGTTCGGTGTAAGCGGAGCATTCACGCGAATTGTTTTATAATTCACACCCATTTTTTGTAATTTATCTTCAACTTTGCCGTTTAAAATATCGTTTAAAAACTCATCACATGTTCGATAACATCTTTTTTCCGGGTTTACATACATATAGTTCACCACTCTGCTAAGCACATCAGTTGCAAGTTTTTCCAGATTGTTGTTATCTCTAAACAGGTTTAATCCGTCAGACCAGCCGTCAAGATTTATAAAAAGAATTCGTTCTGTAAGCTCTTTATCCTTGATATTCTGTACAAAATCAGCGAATTCCGGGGTATCAATATCCTCCTTAGTTACGAAAGATGCGATTTTTGCATCCTCGTAATTTGTTGAAAGTTCAAATAGATTTTTAGATTTATAAAAATAGTTCATTATTGGATTAATGCCACCATTTGGGCAAATTTGAATCACATTTTCTTTTTTAAGTTCGTTAGCAATTTTTTCCAAGGAACCGTATTCAGCAAATTGGGTAAGACGTTGCAATAAACGTAAAATATCCGAACTTTCAAAATATTGACTTTTAAGAAAATATAGATTATTTATAATTTTTATTAACTCATTAGGATGTTTGCTGCAGGATTTTTGCCATAATGTCTTATACAGCTTGTCAATGGCTAATTTATTCTCCAAGGATAACTTTTCACCTGCAACAGGATTTACGTTATAATCAAGAAAAGACCTCATCTCCTTTATAGACTCTTTGCCGGCTGCATCCATTTCTGAAACTTCAACCCGTATAAAGTTATGCCCTTTATTATTAGACCAAAAACCGATAGAGCGCAACTTTTCGCCAAAAAGCGCATTTATTTCTTTTGCTTTTTCAAATATTTTCTTCCAATTGAGCTTTGGATTGTTTAAAATCGTGTATGAGTTAAACCCATCAACTTTATTCTCTGCTAATTTTGAGATAAAATCGACATCGTTATAATCAAAATTATTAACTAGGCTAAGAATGAAATTGGGTTTGTATTTCCAGATACCATCAGCATTTTGAGAAAGCATAATCGGCTCCAACGCCTTTAACATGCCATATTGAATTTTTGAAAAGCTAAGGAAATAATCTCCCGGAATTCGTAATTTACCTTGTTCATCCGTTTTTGACGCGATGTTATAAAGGTATTCCAATTCCGTCGGTTTTTTGTCGTCAAGAAATTCTACACAATGTTCATCATACTCAGGCAAAGACATAAGTTTATCAATAATATCTTGGTTTCTGGTGTGCATTTTTTGTTGAAAATTATATTTATTTTCATTTTCAATTGCTTCGTATATTTTCATATAAACGTATTGCCTTTGGTCAGGATTGGCGCTTGGTAAGATGTTTAATTCTTCTACACTTCTACCTTTGTTAACCAAATCTTTAGCCTTATAATAAATACGCGGAAAATCTTCGCCTATCAATTCAGCAACATTGCTGAGATATATCTCATTAAAATCTTTCTTGTCACCCAGGTCAAATATACGTTGCAATCTCGCATGCGGATTTTTTCTAAAAGTCTCAATTTTTTCGGTTACAATTGCCTGATAAAGTTTTATAATCGTTTCTTGTCTTTTTTTAGAGTTAGCATTGGGTAAAATATTTAATGTTTCAATATTATCACCCTTGTCAAATACATCTACTGCTTTTTTATATATATGCGTGAATTCATCGCCAAGCAAATCAGCCAGGCCGGCAGTTCTGAGATTTTGTTTAAACGCAATTTGTTTGTTTGCGTTTGAATACTGTTTTTTATTGGGTAAATTTGCATAATTTGCGCGCTGAATTATCATGATGTACCTTTTAACATATCTGAACGCAAATTTTTGCTAGTAAAAACCGCCTTGCTTAACATTACAAGGCGGTTTGTTACATTTTATAGGTGTTTATGTTTGCCCTACTCTATTTGCTTTCCACAACTGCTTGAGCTGCTGCAAGTTTTGCTTGTGGAATTCTGAATGGTGAGCAAGAAACGTAATTCAAGCCAATTTTATGGCAGAATTTAACTGAATCAGGATCGCCACCGTGTCCACCACAAACGCCACCAACAAGGGCTGGGTTAACTTTTTTACCTTTTTCCATAGACATTTCTAGTAACGCCCCAACACCTTTTGTATCAAGTGTTTCGAATGGGTTAGAAGGTAAGATTTTTTGTTCAACGTATCTGTTTAAGAATTTACCTTCAGCGTCGTCACGAGAATAGCCGAATGTCATTTGTGTCAAGTCATTTGTACCGAATGAGAAGAATTCAGCGTGTTCTGCGATTTCATCAGCTGTAATTGCAGCACGAGGAATTTCAATCATAGTACCGAATTTGTAAGCAACTTCAACACCTTTTTCAGCCATAACGTCTTTTGCAACACGAACTAAAATTTCTTTTGCAACTTTAAGTTCGTTAACGTGACCGATTAGAGGAATCATAATCCAAGGTTGAACCGCATGACCTTCTTTTTTCAAGTCGCAGCATGCTTCGAAGATTGCTCTAACTTGCATTTCGTTAATTTCAGGATAAGTTAAACCTAAACGGCAGCCTCTCAAGCCCATCATAGGGTTAGATTCTGACAAACCTTCAACGATGTGAAGCATTTCTTCTTTTTCTTTAGAATCTTTGCCCAATGCTTTTAAAGTTGCAACTTCAGCGATTAAGTCCTCTTTAGAAGGTAAGAATTCGTGAAGTGGTGGGTCTAAAAGACGAACTGTAAGCGGTTTATCGCCTAATTCTTTGAACATTGCGTAGAAGTCCGCGTATTGCATTGGAAGAAGTTTTGCTAAAGCTTCTTTTCTTGCCTCAGGAGTTCCTGCAATAATCATTTTTTGTACCCAAGGAAGTCTTTCAGGATCCATGAACATGTGTTCTGTACGGCAAAGGCCAACACCTTCTGCACCGAATTTTAATGAATTGATGATGTCTTTTGGAGTATCTGCGTTTGATTCAACTTTAAGAGTTCTGATTTCATCAACCCAAGAGAAGAATTTGTTCCAGTTATCATCAATTTTAGCTTCAGCAAGTTCAACAGCTCCAGCCATTACAAGACCTTTTCCGCCATCAAGAGAGATGATGTCGTTTTTACGATAAACTGTGCCGTCAGCAGCAGTTAATGTTTCGTTCGCCAAGTCAATTTTGATATCCTCACAACCGGATACACAAGGTTTACCCATACCTTTAGCAACAACAGCTGCGTGAGAAGTTGCGCCACCACGTAGAGTTAAAACACCTTGAGCAACTGCCATACCGTGAATATCATCCGGGCAAGTTTCTACACGAACCAAGATAACTTTTTCGCCGGCACCGCCACGTTCAGCAGCTTCTTCAGTATCAAATACAATTTTACCAACAGCAGCACCCGGAGATGCGTTTACACCTGTTGAAATTTTCTTAGCTTGTTCTAATGCTTTTGCATCGCTACAAGGAAGTAAAATTTGGTTAACTGCGTATGGGTCTACTAATTGATTTGCACGGTCTTTAGTGATAATACCTTCTTCGCACATTTCAACAGCAATTCTAACAGCAGCAGCTGCTGTTCTTTTACCGTTACGAGTTTGAAGGATGTACAATTTACCTTTTTCGATTGTAAATTCCATATCTTGAACGTCTTTGTAACCAAGTTCTAGTTTTTTAGCGATATCAACGTATTGTCTGTAAAGGTCAGGCATTTCGGTTTCTAACATCGCGATAGGTTTTGGAGTTCTGATACCGGCAACAACGTCTTCACCTTGAGCGTTTGTTAAGTATTCGCCGTAGAATTTGTTTTCACCTGTTGCAGGGTTACGAGTAAATGAAACGCCGGTTGCACAATCGTCACCCATGTTACCAAATACCATTGATTGAACGTTAACCGCAGTACCGAAGTTGTGGTCGATTTTGTTCATGTTTCTGTATGCAACTGCACGAGGAATGTTCCAAGATCTAAATACCGCTTCAATAGCTTCTTGCAATTGAACGTATGGGTCTTGTGGGAATTCTTTACCTGTAACTTCTTTGATAACTTGTTTGTATACAGGAATTAATGATTTCAAACCTTCTGCTGAGATTTGAGTATCTTCTTTAACGCCTTCTCTTTCTTTGACTTTTTCAAGTTCAGATTCGAAGTATTTTTGTCTGTCCATTTCCCAAGCAACAGAACCGAACATTGTCAAAAATCTTCTATATGAATCGTAGCAGAAACGAGGATTGTTAGTAAGCTTAATCATCGCTTCAACGGTTTGGTCGTTTAAACCTAAGTTGAGGATTGTTTCCATCATACCAGGCATAGAAACTCTGGCACCTGATCTAACTGAAACCAAAAGAGGATTTTCAGCATCGCCAAATTTTTGACCTTTTTGCGCTTCAACTTCTTTCAAAGCTGCTTTAACTTCATCCATCAAGCCTTCAGGCATTTTATTTCCGGCATTAATGTATGCCATACAAGTTTCGGTTGTAATAGTCAATCCCGGAGGAACCGGCAAACCTAAATTAGTCATTTCTGCTAAGTTAGCACCTTTTCCACCAAGAAGGTTTCTCATTGATGCGTCACCTTCACGGAAAAGCCAAACTCTTTTTTCTGTCATAAATAATTTCTCCTTATTTTAAAAATAATAAAAATAATAAATATTATCTGTCACATAAAATCGTAACACAAAAATAAGGATTTTTTAATCTAAAGTAAAGTTTTTATAAGTCTTGAAGGATTTCCAAAAGTGAATTGTCTTCTTTTATGCCTGAACGACCGGTAAGATCTTTAATCGCATGCATAATTGCTTTTTGCTCTTGCGCCTTGTCTTTCCATGGATCTTGTTGCACACCAAGCTTTCCGGCCTTTTCGGGTGAAATGTGTCGTAAAATCTCTACAAATTCATCGTACGAACAATCCTTTATCGGCTTTCCGACAATTGCAACGTGTTCAGGTGTTTTTATTTTGAACGTATTTAATTTTGATTCATAACTTTCAATTAATAACTTGCAAGTATTGAAATTTATTTTTTCTCTGCCGCCCAAGTCTTTTTGAACCAATTTCAAAATTTCTGCGTAATACTTATTTTCGACAGAACCTTGCATGTATTTTTCAATCATATAATCTATGCCGGACTGATGCTGAACATTTTTCTCAAAAAATTCAGCTACTGTACAGTCTCTTTCGGCTTCTTGGACATCCCTGAATACTTCGCGGCAAGTTATATTGCTGTCTTCACCGAGATTTCGGGCATGCTTTTGTACAATTTTGAACTCGTCAATTGTTTGAGCAAAATATTTGCTATCACGTGGAATAAATGCTTCGACAACTTCTTCCGGGCTGAATTTATTCAAAAATTTGCTGTTAACCGGGAGTTCTTCCAATGTATTATTCAAAACTAAGCTTTTGGCCTTTACTTTGCCGTCTTGGGCAAACTCGATTACGTGTTCCAACGACTTGTCTTTGCCAATATTGATTTTTCGCTCAATTTTGGATAAATAATCATTTTTAAAGATAAATATTTCTTGTTCAGCTTTTTGAGTGGCTCTTTTAATTGAAGTTAGCGCTCCATCTTTGTTGAAAAATAGCTTGGTTATGTCATCCGGGGATTTGCCGGTTCTGATTTCCAGTAAATTTTCGCCATTTTTCTCAATTTTTACGCCGGCTTGTTGGAATTCTGTCATGATTTCCGTCAGAGTTTTATTTGGCTTTTTAATCAATCGGCCAATACCTTTTCGCGCAAAGACTAATGGCGCAATTGCAAGTTGCGGCACAATAGTTTCTTCTTTTGGGGTTTCTGTTGTTATAGACGGTTTTGTCGTCGAATTTGTTTTTGTTTTTTCAACGCTTTCGCCAAAAATCTTTTTCGCAAATTTTTCTGCATTATCACCAAGTTTACCATGTTTTGCTGCATACAAACCAGCAATTACAATTGCCGCCGTGGCAGTTAGGCCAATCATCCATTTGGCTGCATTAGATTTTTCTTCGTCGATTGGTTGTTTGGTTGGCGCATTGTTAAACTGCTGTGGAGCGCTGATAATATTACTGTTTTGCGCCCTGAAATTAACTTGTTTTGGGATATCAATAGACATAAAAACACACCTATACTTTACCTACTTAAAGGTATAAAGTACAGGTGCGTTTCAAAATTGCTTTTATATTAAGTTATATTAAATTGCTATTTTAGTTATAGTTTGTACATCATCTAGATTTGTAGACTTTTTAGCTTGATACAAGTCATAAACCAGTTGTTCACGCAGCCAAATTTCTGCGCTTGTATTAAAGCATTTTGCCAAGCGTAGGGCAACATCGGTTGATATTGCCACTTTGGCATTGACAATATTAGAAAGATGCTTACGACTTATGCCTAGCATTAGTGCCAGTCGCGCAATACTCAATTTATAATCTTGCATATATAGTTCTTTTAGGGTTTCGCCAGGATGTGGTGGGTTAAACATTTCCATAAGTTACTCCTTACTAGTGATAATCTTGATAGTCAACAATGTATACGTTTTCATCTTTTTCGTTAAACTCAAATGTGATACGCCAATTCGCCTGAACCGTGACAGACCATAAATTAGCCATGTTGCCTTTTAGTTTGTGTAAACGCAAGGATGGTATATCTAAGTCGCTTATTTCTGTCATTAGATTCAAACGATTTAATATAACTCTGAGTCGATTTGCGTGCATAGCTTGAATGCCACGCATAGAACCTTTTGTATAGAATAATTCAAGTCCTTTATGCTTAAACGATTTGATCATGTTAACATTATAACCAAAGTGGTTACGGTTGTCAACTATGCAAATTTAAACCCGTCGGCTTTCATTCTGTCGATAACGTCTTGGAGTTCGCAGTCTGAGCATACAAATGATAGGCGGAAATACCCTTCTCCGTGTTCACCAAAAGCATTACCGGGAACTAATACAATACCCGATTTTTCAAGAACTTCTTCACAGAATTTAAACGCATTTTCATAGCGAGGCGGAATCGGTAGCCACAAATAAAAAGTTGTGTGCGGAACTTTATTTTCATCAATCGGCCAACCAAGTTCCTTAAATCCCTTAACAATTATTTCTTGTTTTTTCTCGAAATCAATATTCGCCTTGGCAATGTATTCTTCGCCTTCCGGCGCGTTCATAAGGTCTGCGCAAGCCCACTGGATGGCTTTAAAAATGCCGTTATCAATCGTTGACTTACCTTTGCCAAAACGTTGAACAATCGCTGAGTTACCGCATACCCAGCCAATTCTCCAGCCGGTAAGCGCATAAGGTTTTGAGAAAGAGAAAAATTCGATAGCAATATCTTTTGCGCCGTCAAATTCAAATACGCTGAACGGTTTTTCTTCTTCGCGGAAGTAAACTTCCGAATACGCAGCATCTGATACCAACAAAATATTTTCTTTTTTACAAAAATCAACGAGAGATTTAACATATTCTCTGGTTGCGCTGACGCCAAGCGGGTTATTCGGATAATTGATTATAACCATTTTAATTTTATTTTTATCGTAGCCCTTACGTACTAATTCTGCGACCACATCGTCCATATTAGGCATAAAATTGTTTTCCGGAGTCAAAGGAATAGGCCAAACCTTTGCGCCTGAAGTTTTCACAAATTGAGAGTATGAGGCATAACCCGGATCCGGGCATAGAATGATATCTTTTTCAAACTCATTATCCTTTGGAGTCGTTGTAAAACGAACCAAGTTAGCGATACCCTCTTTTGAACCTATCAAAGAAAAAATTTCTTTTTCGGCGTCTATTTCAACTCCAAAACGTCTTTTCATCCAAGCAGAAATAGCGTTTCGAAGATAAATTTCACCTTTTGGGGTTGAATAAGTATGAGCCCCCGGCTTTGCCATATATTCGGTTAATTTATCAATAACAAACTGTGGCGGAGTCGCTGTTGGTGCACCCATAGAAAGCGAAATAGGTTTGCGATTGCGTGCGGTCAAATCAGGTGTCAAGCGCGCCGTAATCTCTTTTAACTTGAACATAATATATGTTTCTAAAGACATAACTTCTTTGTTAAAAATTTTTTCTTCTAAATTTAGTGTATTGTTCATTTTTAATTTCCCTTATTTTCAGTTGAGTAAAAGTTGGTCTAAACACCCATAATTTTCATAGGGCCGTCGATTGACGCAGTAACGAACTGTTTTGTATATTCATTGTCCATCCTGCAAAGTTCGTCCGGAGTACCGCTAAACACGATTTTACCGTCGTAAAGCATTATAACCTTATCGGCAGTACGCTGAATTGTTGACATCTGGTGAGTTACAACAATTGATGTTACGCCAATTTCCTTGCGCAAACGCAAAATATAATCTTCAATAAGCGTTGATGCAATAGGATCCAAACCTGCTGTCGGCTCATCGTAAAGAATTACTTTTGGCTCTGTCACAATCGCGCGAGCAAAGCTTACACGTTTTTGCATCCCGCCTGAAAGTTCAGACGGAAAAAGGTTTTTAATCCCTTTCAAACCTACAAGTTCGAGCTTTTCAGCAACAATTGCGCGAATCTCTTTTTCTGAGTATTTTTTTCTTAAATCTTTTCTTTCGTGCAGTGCAAAAGCGATATTATCGTAAACATTTAGAGAATCAAAAAGTGCCGAGTATTGAAAAACGAACGCAATATCTCCGCCGGAAGTAATAATTTCGCCGCCATCTTTTTCGACTAAATTAGAAATAAGTTTCAAAATAGTACTTTTACCTGAGCCACTAAAGCCCACGATGGCTAGAATTTCGCCGTCTTCAACCTTAAACGACACATCATCTATTACTTTTTTCTCTCCGAATGTTTTTACTAAATTTTTTACTTCAATACTCATCGCTTGAATATTATAGCGTCAACAAGCAAATTGGTCAATAATGTTTCAAGTGAATAAGTGAATAGGTTAATAAGTAAATAGGTCTTTAACAAA
Organism: Candidatus Gastranaerophilus bacterium; assembly: GCA_045639085.1. Lineage (GTDB taxonomy): Bacteria > Cyanobacteriota > Vampirovibrionia > Gastranaerophilales > Gastranaerophilaceae > Gastranaerophilus. The sequence continues at coordinate 195 of JAZUCM010000060.1, read as the reverse complement.
TATATAAAACCTAGACGCAACGAAAAAACTATTATAATATTCCATAACGACTTATTGAAGTGGTCCCCAAAACCTGGACACAAATTAAGCAGCCAATAAAAAATCTCTGTATCTGCACGGAGACAGTTTATTTTTGTTCCACTGTGGCCTATTGTTATAGATTAGCACGTATTTATTAACAAGGTCAATAACATC
>JAZUCM010000059.1:0-9404 GCA_045639085.1 Candidatus Gastranaerophilus bacterium | reverse complement strand
TTCATTATGCACTATTGTGAGGGGTTTGTCAAGGGGGGCGTAATAATTTTGTGCATAATGAAAATTGCGTAACGTGTTAAAAGGTAGGTAGGTTAAAGGGTTAAATGGGGTTATAGAAAATAAACAATGATAAAACGCAACATTTTGCCATTGTTTATTCCTTAACGAACCTTTTAACTATTTAACCGTTTAACCTTTTAACCTTTTAACCAACCTCAGTGCGTTTTATCGCGCTGAGGCATAAACCCCTTTTCATTTTTCAGTTTTAATTCATCCAGCAAACGATTATAATTGACATCAACCGGCGTCGGCTTGGCAGTTTTAAGTGTTTCGGCATAAACATCCGAGTCGGAGTAGTGAACATCAACACGCGCCGGCACAATCAAACCCGTTTGAGCAAAGCGCTCAATCACCTCACGCGACGCTAAAAATTCAATCAACCTTATAGACTCAGCCTTATGCGCAGAAGCCTTCGAAATCGCCCAACCAGATGCATCCAGAGGAACTACCGCACCCATTGAGCCAGCCGGAAACCCCACGACATCCCATTCAAATTCGGCATCCTCCCGATATTTTGGAGTAAGCCAGCGCCCGGAAACATGCATCGCTATTTTTTCTTGCAAAAACATCTGAGCCATCGTTGCAGACGCACTCTCCTCACGTCGCGGCGCAACGTGGTGACGCAAGCGTAAATCCGCATAAAACTTCAACGCACGCTGCGATTGCACAGAATCAATGTCATAAAATCCGCCGCCTTCGCTCATCAAATAAGGAAGATAAAAAAGCGGATCTTCTTCAAAACTCACCCCATACACGCCCGTTTTCTGTTTAATTGCAATTGCCTTCTCCAAAAAATCCTGCAACGTCCAACCTTTTTGCGGAACATCAACCCCCGCGCGCGCAAATAAATCCTTATTATAATAAACAACTAAAAGTGAGATATCCCGCGGCAAAGCAAAAAGGTCATCATGCCAGCTCAGTGCCTCAAGCGCCTTGGAATCGAAACCGTTGACGTTCAGCAATAGAGGTTCCAATTTCCCGGCGTTTGCGTATATCGGCAAATATTGATTATTCAAAAAAACGACATCAGGCTCCGTATTTGACGCAAACAAAAGATGAATTTTTTGAAAATAATTTTGCGGAATATGCAAAAATTCCACCTTGATATCGGGATTTTGCCGCTCGAACTCGGCCAAAACATCCTTCATAATAGCGACTTCAGTTTTCGAGCCCCAAGACGAAATCTGTATCTTAACCTTATCCACGCGATTTACACAACCCGACAACAACATCATCAGCGCAAATGCAAATACTAAAAGCTTTCTCACTCTGTTTTAATCCCTAAAGTTCGGCAAGTACGCCCATCTTGTTTTCTGCAACATCGACAAGCGCCTTAAACCCATCTGTGCGAACCATGTACAAATTATCTTTGTCGCGTCTTACCTGCAAAGTTTTCTTCTCTTTGTCATCAAACTTTTTGAGCACAGTAAATTTGTCGTTAATTCTGCCCATAAGCGCAAGTTTATCTTCCATATCAACAAGGTAAAATCCTTTATTGTCGTCAATTGCGCGACTTTCTTTGATTTTCATTTTTCTCTTGCTTGGCGCCTGAGCCTTTTGAATCGGAGAAGAAGCATGCGCTACCGTTTTGCGCGCTGTAGAGTCAGAAACAATCTGAGGCGCGCTTTCAACGGTATGCACAACATCCGCATCCGAATTCGCTTGCATCGGTTTTTCTTCATCCATTTTTATTACAGTATCCAAAAGTTCATTAATATTACGTTGCAAGCCTAAAACCGCATCATTTTCAAAAGATTTAAAACGGTTTTGCAAACCTGTATTGCGATGAACTTGATACAATGAACGCTCATCTGCAAAGGATTTCAATGTTCGCTTCATTGAATTTGCGATTTCATCACCTTCACCCCAAACAGACGCAGCCGCAAACGGATTAGCCGGTTCAATAGAATCCTCAACAATCACCGGCAAGGATTCGTCGACCATTTCATAATCATCCACAATATCCAAGTCCTCATCGGGGTCTGCGCCAATATGCGCCTGCAACTGAGCAAGTTGCTCCTTACTTTTGCCCTCTTTAAACGAAGAATATTTCTCTTGCCAATTCAAATTTTCGTTTTGCGCAATGTGAGTGTAATCTTTCTTTGTTGACGGAATTGCGGAATTCATGCGCTCAACAAACGATGTATTCATTTCATCAGAATCATTAAGCGCAGATTTTGTAAGGTTTAGAACAAAAATCGCAACCAACAACCCTACAAACCCAAACAATAATACCAATGAAATTGGCGAAGCAAGCAACTTTGACAGAGTAAAATTGACCCGTTCTTCAGGAACAAATTCTTGAATTTCGGTATTTTCAGGTTCAGCCTCAACAATAGGCTCTTCAAAAATGGATTCATCATCATTTACCGTAACGTTATTTTCAACAGAAGATTTTATATTTTGCTCAATTTTATCAATATTTCTGGTTGCCTCAAGCCTAACATTGCGAATATTTTCATTTTGAAGTTTTTTTGTTTCTTTTTTTATGCTTTTAGTATTGGCCGGAACATGTGCTGCAACAGAAGTTGTCGGTGCCACAGAGGTGACAACCGGCGCAGAAGGCTTGATTTCTTTCTTCACATCGACAGCGGGCATAATACCGATAGAATTTTTATTTTTCAAAATATCTTGAACGCTCGTTACTTTAGGCATAGCCGGTGTAGTTGTCGCTACAGCCACAACAGGCTGAGTTTTAACAGGTTGAGCACTCTTCGATGCCTGGATATCCTGATTAATCAAACTAACTTTTGAAATAATATCGTTTACACCTGCCAACTCTCCGGCGGATTGCGTCGTTCGGCGAGTTTCGGCATTAATTTTCACAGGTTTTTTAGTCGTAACGGAAACCTTGGTATAAGTAACCGCGCCTTCGTTAATAGTCTTGATATTAACGTCAGAAACCATATCCGAAACCGCACGCAAATCAGGAATTCGCCCGGTAGTATCCTGCAAATTTGGCAACAAAATCACGTATTGGTTGTTACCTTTATCCTTAACAATCGGTTGTTCGCTATTTTCAGATTTAGTAAAAAATGTAAGACTAAGCCCATCGGTTGCGGTTTTTCTCACCGATGTACTTAAAATCGCGTTATTACCGGTCGCAAACGCGATATTAGAAAGCATTAGCGCCCAAAAGACAACAAAACTAACAATATATTTTATAAACATGTTTATTTTTTCCCTAGTATAAGTATATAATACTCGAGAAAAAATAAAATTGCCAATTTGTAAAAATTTGTTATATTTATGGTAATATAATAATTATGAAAAGCGGATTTGTAGCAATAGTAGGAAGACCAAACGTCGGAAAATCAACCCTTTTAAATCAAATTTTGGGGCAGAAGATTGTTATTGCAACCGACAAAGCTCAGACTACCAGAAAAAGAATTAAAGGAATTTTGACAAAACCCGAGGGGCAAATTGTGTTCATCGACACACCAGGAATTCACAAGCCTCTTAACAAACTGGGCGAATTCCTTATGGACGAAGCAAAATTTGCAATTCCCGACGCGGATTTAATCGTTTTTCTTGTCGACGGCTCAGAACCCGCAGGCAAAGGAGACAAGTGGATTGTCGACAATGTTTTACAAACTGATATTCCAATCCTAATCGTGATGAACAAGGTCGATAAGACTAAAAAAATTGAAAAAATCGAAGAAAATCTCATCACCTACAAAACTCTTTTCGAAAAAAATTATCCGATAATCCGTCTTTCGGCAAAAACCGGGCGTAACATCGACACCCTACTTAAAAACATCTACAAGAATCTCCCGGAAGGCGACCTGCTTTACCCCGAAGAAGTCGTGACAGAAGAAACAATGCGCAGCATCACCGAAGAAATTATTCGCGAAAAAATCCTTCTGAATACATCCGACGAAATTCCGCACTCCACAGCAGTTCAAGTCACTGAATACCACGAAGAAGAAAACATTGATAAAATTTATGCCGTTATCTACTGCGAACAAAAAAGTCAAAAAGGTATAATTATTGGCAAAGGTGGGACTCTTCTCAAAAAAATCGGCACCCAATCACGTTTAGAATTGGAAAAAATCGCCGACAAAAAAGTCTTTCTCTCGCTCGAAGTCAAAGTCGAAAAAGATTGGCGCAAAAAAGAAAATTCGCTGAAAAACTTTGGCTATGAAAACGAAAAGCCTTAATCTCAAAGCGCAACGTTTTTATGAGAACGCCGTAAATGATTTTTCAATATTCTTGGTCATTACGTTTTTGATTGAATCAACTTCGGATTTAAGCGCAGAGTGTTCCGTATCAAGCTTTTTCAGTTCCATATCATATTTTTTGTCTTCGGCTTGAATTTCCAACAAAGTTTTCTTGTATTCAGCCTCAGCCTTGGCAATTCGAGTGGTGTCCTCAACTTCTCGAATATCACTCGTGCTTGAAAACTCAATTCCGGCCCAAGTAAGCTCTCCTGTGCTACGAAGTCCGGCTTGTTTCATTGTTAAAATTCCATTATTTAAGGCGAATTCCAGCCAGCTTTTATCTCCGGCAAGTCGATCGTCAATAACCTGGTAATATTGATTCAACTGTTCACCGGCAGGGGAAAACTTGCTCGTGCGCGGGGTATTCGGAACAGTAAAGTAATCAAACTCGGCCTGTTCGTCGTAAACAGAATAAATTTCATCGGACAAGTCTTGCCCTTCCATAGAATACCACAAGTTTGTATACCACTGAGCAAGCGGCTTATCATAAATTTTTGACGTATAAACCGGCTCTTCAGGTTTCTCCGGCGGGGCAATATCCAACGTCGGCTCAGTTAGGGTAAATGGATCTACAGGATCTGGCGGTGTTGGTTCTTCAGGATCCAATCCCTTCATATCACCTTCAACAAAGTTTGTGAGAAAAGACGCAACAGTAACTCCACCTTGTGTAAGAGTAAATTCCCCGCTACCAGAACTACGAGTATTTTGCTGTTCTACACTGTTTGCAATTAAATAATACATATCTATCGTTTTTTGACGTAATGTCTTTTTCTGATATGAATAAGTTCCATCCCCATTATCAATCTCAATAAAGTCACTGGCTAATTGCGAATATATGCTAGGCGCAGTTCCAGCAGCCCTATCAACTTGATACAAATTTTGACCATCGGGCGCTCCTACATCTTTTCCATCACAAACATATGTATTTTCCTCCAATGTCATATAATCGGAAATATTTTTCAAATTAGTCATATTATAATAGTTATTTTCCCAAAGTGAAGTCAATTGTACTATACTTCCATCCGGATTTTTAGCAGACGTATTGTATGGTGCGTTAACTCCGCCTACAGTACCATCATAATCCAACAAGTTGTTTAACACATGCAAGAAACAACCAGGGTCATTGCTTTTAGCTGCATTATAATGCGAATTACTAAGGACAGCAGCAGTAAACTCATCATACAACTTTGGAGCATTTAATTCATTAACATATTCTTCATAGTCACGCAAATATTGCGCGTATTTTTCATTATAATCTGCTAACTCAGCCTGATGTCTATTCCACTCGTCCATATAATCCGCCATTTCACGATTGTAGTCGGCTAATTCGCGGTTATATTCGTTCATTCTATTATTATAATCCGCCATATCAGCATTATATTGATTAAGCAGTGCCTGATATTCCTCAAAACCTCTATCAAACAAGCCGTAGCAATCCAAAAACTCATACAAGTTATTTGAATTTGCAAAATTCGCAGCGTCAGTTGAATTCACCAGCACTTGCCCCTGCGCATTGTAAAGATTATATTGATTTTTCAACGGCGTATACTGGTTTATCGCGTTGAAAGTTAACGCAACTGTTTCCACAACCCCTGAATCATCATAAGAAACATATTCCATTTTCGTTGTATCAAGCGCCGCAATATATTTATCACTGGCCGCTGTATTTCGAGCAGACAGCACCATTTTATTTTTCGCAATGATCTCCGACTCCAACTCATTATTGGATAGCCGTTTCGTTATACTTAGTAATCTTGCTTGTGATGCTGATAAGCCCATGGTTATTCCCTTTCACTTCTTTTGTCGACAATACAAAGCCAAAACTTTAAAAATTTAGGCTTTTGTAAACTTATGTAACAAAATATAAAAATCATATATCCTTTACGCAATTTTTAAATACAAAAATACTTTATAGAAGTATAGGAAATCTTCAAAATAGTTGAGAGAAAAGTAAAGATTAAGAGAAAAGGAGTATAGAGTATGGCATACGGAAATTATGACGCAGGACAATCCAGACCGGTTAGCATTCCATTTTTCAATGGCGGAGTGCGACAAGCTAATAATGAACAAGTTGGATTTAACTTTGATTTTGGTTTCAAAAAAGCAGACAAAACCGACGAAGTTCCTCAAGGAATGGGCGTCGAAAGAAGAACTGTTTCACCTGAACAACGCATTGCAGCAAACACAACACAAAATGCAAATGTATTAACTTCACTCGCTGAAAAAGCTGAGTACGATCGCCAAGTTGATGAAATGTTCGCTCCATATATAACCCAAGAAACAAAAGAACGTATGGTGGGCACAAGTTTCAACGCAGCTATGGCACTTGAGGATTTCGATGAAATCTACAACAGCTTGATTGTTTAACAATGACTTATAAATTATATTTACTCTCTCTTAAAAATTTACTTCTTTTTTCAGGGCGCGCCGCAGGCGCGCCTTTCCATTTATCGTGATTTTTGTTCTAACGCGAAAAACGCCCCGGATGAAATTCACCCGGAGCGTTTTAATGATTTATTGTTCGAAGTAAAGCAGTTCTCCGCAACCTGCTCGCCTTGCTCTACGCAAGCCGACCCGGTGACCTCTCGGCAAACAATTCACTGGATTGTTTGCCTCGGCAGAGTGCTGTCTAATACGCCACTCTCAAAAATTCGCTCATGTTCCTTATCGCGAATTTTTGTTCGGACAATTTATTGAACAGAGGCTTTTTCTTCGTCGGTAACACCTTTAATTGTAAGGTTTACTCTGCCTTTTTCGTCGATTTTAATAACCTTAACGATTACTTCATCGCCGACGTTCAAGTGCGGTTCGATAGTATCAATTCTCTCTTTGCAAACTTGAGAGATATGAACCATTCCGTCTTTGCCAGGTGCAAGTTCTACAAACGCGCCGATAGGAATAATTCTTACAACTTTACCTTTTTTAATCATTCCTTCTTGTGGTTTGAAAGTGATTTCTTCAATCATTCTTCTTGCGATTGCTGCACCTTCTTGATCGTTTGATGTAATTGTTACAACGCCGCTGTCTTGGATATCGATTTCAGCGCCGGACGCATCGATAATCGCACGGATTTGCTTACCGCCAGGTCCGATAACCGTTCCGATGTCTTCTGTCGGAATTGTCATTGTTGAAATACTTGGTGCAAACGGTGAAAGTTGTTCAGCCGGAGCGGTAATAACTTTTCTCATTTCACCCAAGATATGCAAACGACCTTCTTTAGCTTGAGCCAATGCGCGTCTCAATGTATCATTTGCGATTCCTTTTGCCTTCATATCCATTTGAAGAGCCGTAATACCATCGTCGTTACCTGTAACTTTGAAGTCCATATCGCCGAGGAAGTCTTCAATACCTTGGATATCGGTCAATACAACAGGTTCTTTGCCTTCTTCTGTAATCATACCCATTGCAACACCACCGATCATACACTTAACAGGAACACCGGCGTTCATCAATGCCATTGAAGAACCACAAGTTGAACCCATTGAAGTTGAACCGTTAGATTCTAAAACGTCAGATGTTACACGAATTGTATAACCAAATTCTTCTTGAGATGGAAGTGCAGGAATATTAGCGCGTTCTGCCAAGTTTCCGTGACCAACTTCACGTCTGCCAGGGCCTCTAAGCGGTTTAACTTCGCCAACAGAGAAGCCTGGGAAGATGTATTTGTGCATATAAGTTTTTTCAGTTTCAGGATCAACGCCATCGAGTTCTTGTTTCATGCCAGGGCCGGCAAGAGTTGCAACTGAAAGAATTTGGGTTTGACCACGAGTAAATACTGCTGATCCGTGTGCGCGAGGAATAACGCCAACCTCACACCAAATAGGGCGAACTTCGGTTGGTTTACGGCCATCAGCACGAACACCTTCGTCCAAAATCATTGTTCTCATAACTTTCTTTTCAGCGTTTTTGAATTCTTCTGCTACAAAGTCAATGCCGGTTTCTTCAATGATTTGTTTGATATAGTGATCATCAGCCAAAGCGTCAACTTTTTCTTTAACAGCTTTTTTAGCTTCTTCCAATTTTGTTTGTCTGTAAGCTCTGTCGAAATTGTGATATGCGTCAAAAATCATATCATAAGCTGTGTCGTGAATAAGTTGTTTTAATTCGGTTGTATCGTAAGGATTTACGAATTCTTCTCTTTCAACGCCGCAAGCCTTGGCGAACTCAACTTGAGCCTCACATTGTTTTCTGATTTCGACTTGTGCAAACTCAACCGCATTCATAATATCGTCTTCAGTAACGAATTTACAACCAGCCTCAACCATGATAACGCTGTCGTGAGTTCCGGCAATAACGATATCCAAGTCAGACTTATCTGCTTGTTGGTGAGTTGGGTTAGCGATTAAGTTTCCGTTTTCGTCTTTAGAAACACGTACCGCACCGATAGGGCCTTCGAATGGAGCACCTGACAACATCAAAGCGCAAGATGCACCTAACATTGCCAAGGTATCAGGTTGGTTTTGTTGATCGTAGCTGAATAATTGAGCAACGATTTGTATATCATTTCTGTAACCCTTAGGGAATAAAGGTCTGATAGGTCTGTCAATCAAACGTGAAACAAGGATAGCTTTGTCACTTGCTTTACCTTCTGAACGGTTATAACCGCCCGGAATACGACCGATTGAAGACATTCTTTCTTCATAATCAATTAATAGTGGGAAAAAGTCTATGCCAACTCTAGGCTCTTTAGAAACAACACAGTGAACGAACAACATTGTGTCGCCACATCTAACTGTTACAGAACCATTAGTACTTTGCGCATACTTCCCTGTTTCGATAACGACGTTTTTTCCGCCGATTTCGATTTCGAATTTTTTAGTCTCAGGTACCATAATCTTTCCTTTCCTGCGTATTCTCAAAACACGCATACCTGTTTTTGTTATACACTTCTAGTTTTCACTATAATCATAACACAAAAATAAAAAAGCAACAGGCATTTTAAGTAAATACCCGCAGTTTAAAACTCAACCTGCCCACTTAAATTGTCCGAACAAAAATTCGCGATAAGGAACGTGAGCGAATTTTTGAGAGTGGCGTATTAGACAGCACTCTGCCGAGGCAAACAATCCAGTGAATTGTTTGCCGAGAGGTCAACGGGTCGGCTTGCGAGGAGCAAGACGAGCA
>JAZUCM010000058.1:0-6092 GCA_045639085.1 Candidatus Gastranaerophilus bacterium | reverse complement strand
CCCCCCTATTGAACGGTATATTCCACTATTGTATTTTGTATGATTCATATTATCATGATACCGTATTTTTTGAGTTTGTCAAGGGGGGAACGTGTTAAAAGGTTAAAAGGGGTTAACGTTATTAAAATGGCGAAAACGCGGCGTTTTACCATTGTTTATTTCCATAAACCCTTTTAACTTTTTAACCTTTAAACCTTTTAACATGTATAACTCCCGCCGATGGCGAAATCGGCGAACCTCTACACATTCCCTGTAGAGCTGTTTCTGTCGTCTTCGAGCTGCTTGATAGTTCGCATATCGACACTATGCTCTTCGCTATAGGCATTCATCGTTACCGGGGTATCAATCTCGACGTTAACATCTGCGTCAACCATTTCGATATCTTCTTTCGGAAACTCACGAGTTTTACCGTCTTCCATCTTGACCGCAACCGTTCCGTTTAGGAATTGCAAATAACAAACTTTACCTAAACCATCCGGCGTCATAACAGATGAACCAACCGGCGGCATACCTTTGGCAACCTCGATATAATTAGAATATTCGTACATCAAGCAACACAACAAACGACCGCAAGTTCCTGAAATCTTGCCCGGAGTAATTGGCATACCTTGATCTTTTGCGTATTTAATGTTAATAGTTCCAAATTTACGCAAAAAGCTGGAACAACAGAACGGTTTTCCGCAAACGCCAACACCGTCCAGGATTGAGGTTTCATCGCGAACCCCAATATGGCGCAAATCAATGCGCACACGGGTGAAAACTTGCGTCAAATCTTTCAACAACGCACGAAAATCAACACGCTCAGGCGCAGTATAATAGAATGTAATTTTCCGGCGGTCAAAAGTTATTCTGCATTGAACTAAATTCATTGAGAGCTTGTGTTGCTTGACAAGCGCTTGGCACTTAAAAAATGACGTAACTTCCTCTTTTTTAATATCATCCAGCGTTTGCAAATCTCGCTGAGAAAGTACTCGAATAACATTAAAAGGCTCGGGCTTTTTCTTATATTTTTCCCAAATCTTAGCGATTTCAGAATTCACCACCATCACCTTGAGCGCTTCTTCCCCTTTTTCAGTTCGAACCAAGACCAAATCACCGTCCGACACCCTGAAAGATTCGGGCACATTCAACGGATGAAACGTATTTTTGAGGTATAAAGTTGCGTATTTAAACATATTTTTCTTCTTCCTTCAACTTTCTGTTCATGAGTTTTGCAAGAAGTTGTTCCGGCGTAATGTCAGTGTAAACCGCCTCATAAATAGCGTTAGAAACAGGGGCGTCAATTTCAAGTTTTTTAGCGAGTTCACAGATTGCGCGAGAAGTTTTTACACCTTCAGCTACAGAACCGAGCTCCGCTAAAATATCGTCGATTTTTTTACCATGGGCAAGCATCGCACCAACGGTATAATTTCTGGACATTGGGCTGGAGCAAGTTGCAATCAAGTCACCCATGCCGGAAAGTCCGTACAAAGTTGAAGGGTTTGCCCCAAGACGAATACTTACGCGAACGATTTCCGCCATTCCACGAGTCAATAACGAGCCGGTGCAATTATCGCCAAGCCCCATTGTTTTAGCAAAGCCCGACGCTATCGCGATAACGTTTTTCAAACTTCCGCCAAGTTCGACCCCGATAACGTCAGTGTTTGTGTAAAGCCTAAATTTATTTGGCACGGTACAAGCTTTTTGGACGATTTCAGCGGTTTCAATATCCTCACAAGCGACAGACGCTGCGGTAGGTTTGCCCTGCAAAACTTCTTTTGCCAACGTAGGCCCGGAAAGCGTGACTAATTTTTGTTCCGGCAAAACATCTCGGATAACTTCTGACATTCGTTTTAAAGATGGCAATTCAATACCTTTTGACGCGTTTACCAAAATCTGTTCAGGCTTAATCCCCGCCGCCTTTAGCTGCTCGCACACATCACGAGTGCCGGAAGTCGCAACAACAGACAAAATAATTTCAGCACCGTCAATTGCTGATTTTAAATCTGACGTAATTTCGATTTTATCATCAAGTTGAACCTCTAACGGCCTTGAACAATGTTTGTTTTGGATTAAATCCTCAGTCAAATCCTGCGCGCGTCCCCAAACAGTAATTTCATCAAAATTATCTGTCAACAACCATGCCAGCGTTAATCCCCAACATCCTGCACCTAAGACTGTTAATTTCATCGCTATACCTCAATCTTCCTCTTCAATACTTTTCTCAAAACTCCGCCGACTCTTTGCAACTCAAGTCTTGCAGAATCCTTATCAATTGATTTCATTATGGAAACAATTGATGTTTTAATTTCCCAATTTGTATCCAAAAGGGACTCTAATGCTTTACTATAACTCACATTCGCAATATTTGCAACTATTCTTATGGCTCTATCTTTAAGTTTTTCGTTAGACGCCTTCAAATCAATCATCAAATTTTCGTAAGTTTTGCCGATTTTAATCATTGATGCGGTAGTGAGCATATTCAAAATCATTTTCTGCGCAGTGCCAGCTTTCAACCTGCTTGAGCCGGCAATAACTTCCGAACCAACCTCTGCACAAATGACAACATCTGCGTCTTGAGTAATTTTTCCGTTCGGATTACAAGTAATCGCGACAGTACTCACACCTTTTTCCGCCGCCGCAGCCAAAACACCCAACAAATATTTTGGATTTCCACTGGCTGAAACAACAACCGCGACGTCATTTTTATCAAGAATTTCAGCATCCATAACGCCGGCGTCAAAATCATCTTCAGCACCTTCAACCGCATTTCTCAACGCATTGTCTCCACCTGCGATTATCCCCTGAACCATTTCCGGCTCAACACTAAACGTCGGCGGGCATTCTGACGCATCCAAAACACCCAAGCGTCCTGAAGTTCCGGCCCCGAAATAAAAAAGACGGCCGCCTTTTAAAAACTGTTTCGCAATCAAATCTACAGCCTGCGCAATATCTTCAATCGTTTCTTCAACCGCCAACGCAACCTGCTTGTCTTCTTCGTTAATCTTTTTTACAACATCCAATGTCGACAACAAATCAATATCAACCGTATTAAGATTTCTGCTTTCAGTTATAATCTCAGACATACCAGCGCCCCTTATCCAACTTAACCCTAAAGAGTTTTCAACAAATTTGCCATTTCAATAGCAGTTTTAGCAGCATCAGAACCCTTGTTTCCTGCCTTAGTACCGGCACGCTCAATTGCTTGCTCTATGCTATCCGTAGTTAAAACGCCAAATATCACCGGCACTCCGGTCGCCAAACTTACACTCGCAACGCCTTTTGAAACCTCTGCGCTAACGTAATCAAAATGTGGCGTTGAACCCTTAATGACAGCCCCAAGCGTAATAATCGCATTATATTTCCCGCTTTTAGCCGTTTTTTGCGCAACCACAGGAATCTCAAACGCACCCGGAACCTTTACAACATCAATATTTTCAGCACTAACTCCGTGACGTTTCAACTCATCAATCGCACCATCCAAAAGTTTTGAGCCAATAAAATCATTAAACCTCGCAATAATGATACAAAATCTTTCATTACCTGCTACCAACTGACCTTCATATATTTTCATACACATTTCTCCTTAATCCTACACCTTAATAATAACGCATTTTCTCTTATTTTACAATAAGGAGGGCAAAAATCTTATAATAAATATACATAGACGCCAATATCAACAAGACTCCGCTTGCTTTCAACAGCAAATCAGAAATTGTGTAAAAATTCTTCATAGTTTTAACCTTTGAAGTCAATACTCCCGCCAAAACTAAAATCAAACCTTGCCCCAAAGCAAAAAGGAACAACATCACAACAGCATTAGCAATATTAGCACTCAAAGACGCAAATGCCATTATCCCCGCCAAAATCGGCGTAGAACAAGGAGTTCCGGCAAGAGCAAAAACACCACCCAACAAAATCGGATACAAATACTGATTCATTCCGTCACTCTTTGGCATTTCCTTCACCAATATCGGAAGTTCAAAATCCAAAACGCCTAACAATTTCAGCCCCATGACCAAAATTACACCGGCCAAAATCAACCCAAAATACCCGCCTGAAAACGAAGCAAACACCTTACCGGTCAAAGCACAAATTATACCTATAACCGTAAAAACAATCGCCGTTCCAAGTACAAACATCAACATCTGCAACAACGTCTTGGAAGGTTTAGCCTCGCCGTAGCCCCCAACATACCCGACAATTATCGGCAACATCGCCAGTGAACACGGTGAAATCGACGCAACCAAGCCGCCCAAAAACGACAAAGCAAAAAGTATAATCAAACTGTTTGAACCGGTAAATAAGTTTGCTAAATTTTCCATTATTATTTTAATCCCTCATTTAAATATTTGGTTAATTCATCTTTAGAAATTGCCCCCTCAACACGCGCAACTTGCTGTCCGCCGGCATTCAAAAAAATCATCGTCGGCACGAGTTTAACATCATAACGTCTAATCTGTTCCCTAACCTGCGCAGAATTTTGATTGACAGAAATCTCAACAAAATCAACTTTATCCTTATAATCTCCCTCAACCTCACGAAGAACTTCTGCCATTTTTTGACAGTCAGAACACATCGGCGCGGAAAATTTTATCATCTGAGGCATGCCCGTAGCCGCAACAGCAACTTCCGTCGGAACAGGTTGTCTTCCCATCAACACAGCATACGCAATAACCGGGATAGCAAAAATCATACAAATAATCAACATCGTTTTTTTCATAATGCAAATCTCCTTTTGCTTATATAATTATACAACAAATAGGATATGTGAATAGGGCAACAGGGGAATTTTAAGTCGCGCGCTCGTCTCTTCGCAAGCAAGCTTGCTCCGTGGCTCTGCTCGGCGCAAAAAAAAAGCCATTCTCTAAGAACGGCTACCAGACTTGGGGAGGAGGTACGGATAAATATCCGTAACCTTACCCTATAACTTTCGTCTGTTTATAATAAATCTTTAACATAATTCCCAATTATCATCCGTTTGGAGGAGTTTTAACGCTTAACACAGTGCAACCACCATTGGGAAGTTCTTGCATACTTCCCTGGTCTTCCAGTCGAAAAATCCGTTCCCCAAGCCTTAGAACCATCCGCAGAAAACTCTAATGAACCAGACCAATAAATCGTCGAATTCATTCCAAATAATTTCCTATTAATAAATAACCCCAATGTTTCATCATAATTTGGAATGCGACTTTCACTATCCATATTTTTACAAGCAGCAAGCGCATCAATATGACTAATACCTTGAGAAGCCTCTTTCGCTAGAGGATAAGGCGCAACAACAGATTTCCCAATTGGATAGAGTACAGTTATAGCCCCAATATCTTTACCGACCGTATTCGGCCCTTTGTTGCCATTCATATCATAAATAAAATTGGCACATATTTTATTCTGCGCATAATGATGTGTAGTTTCACCATCCGCTTCTTCACACCGAGGATTATAAAACGCCAATATGCTCTCCCCATTTTGAGTTTCAAATGCTGCAGCTGCTAAATCCGCCTGAGAATATGTATGCTGTGAACTATTGGTATCAATAAAATCACCATTGACCATTTTATTGTTTAATTCAGACAATTTCGTTGGTATCGCAGAAACTGTTCCTGCAAGATTTGTATAAGACGTTGGGATACCACAATCTGCAAGGTGTTCGCTGTCGCAGATGTTATTTATTTTAAGGACTTTGCTTAAACCTTCCGTTAGGAACGCCTCGGCCGCGGTGTCTTCTGTAACATTCCCGTCAGCGTCTTCTGTTAAAGTTCCATAGCCGTTTAAACTCGGCATAATGGCGATGGCTTGACTCATGCGCGCATACAAAGCTTTGCGCTGTGTGTTCCAAGTTCGTTCGTTGATATTTGCCATTAAAGATGGCAGGGTGATTGCGGCGACCACGCCGATGATTGTGAGGGAGAGTAATATCTCTGCCATCGTGAAACCGCGAAGCGGTTTCACAAAAGTCAATAGGTGAATAAGTGAATAAGGCAATATGAAGTGGTCCCCAAAACCTGGACACAAATTAAGCAGCCAATAAAAAATCTCTGTATCTGCACGGAGACAGTTTATTTTTGTTCCACTGTGGCCTATTGTTATAGATTAGCACGTATTTATTAACA
>JAZUCM010000057.1:0-25923 GCA_045639085.1 Candidatus Gastranaerophilus bacterium | reverse complement strand
TTATAGTAAAGAGAGGTGGGTTTTTGGGAAACATCTCTCAGCGTTTTCAGTTAATCAAATTTTTGCGTAAGTTTTACGCTTCTGCGTTGTCTTTTTGTTTGTCCATTAGGCTTTGCAATTTTTCTTTAATTTCATCACCTTTCTTTTGCAAATCTGAAACAACGTCATCGGCTTTTGCTTGAATTTCTTTTACTGTTGCGTCTGCTTTTTTGATTGCGTCAGCTGCTGAGTTTTTAAGCATTTCGCGTGTTTCTTCGCCTGATTTTGGGGCAAGAAGAATTCCGGCAATCGCGCCGACTGCACCACCGATTAGAAATCCGCATAAAAATTTACTTGTTGTTGACATAATGACTCCTTTATATTTTCAATAATATTATATACGTGTTTGTACAAAATTTTAATTGATTAAATAGGCTATCTTACGAAAATTTCTTTAATCCTTTGGACTACGTTAAAGAATCCTGTTCGAATATTATCTTTCACGCGATTTTTCTTTTCGTTAATACTTACGATAGCGTTTTTGACTTTGTTTATTCCGTCTTCAGCCGTTTGAGTAATCGAGAGGATTGAAGTCAAAGTTTGTTTTAATTCTTCGATTGTCGGTTTGAGTTCTTCGTTAAGGATTTTAGATGTTTCTAAAAGGCTTTTTGAAAGAATTGACAAGTCGATAATTAATTTTGTGAGGAAAACTCCGACGACAAAAACCACGATTCCGACGGTCCAAGATAGAAACGTCAAACTTTGGTTTAAAGCAATTTGTGATGTATCCATTATTTTTACCTACTAATAAATTGAATTTTCTCTTTCTTTAGCTTTGCGCAATTTTCTTGATTTAACCATGTCTGCAAGGTTTTTCAATTGTCTTTCGAGCTTGCATTTTACAACATCGACAGAAATCAGGGCTTGTTTTTTTGCCTCGTTGATTTCAGGTGAATGTTTTTCGTAAAATTCTGTTGCTGCTTTGGCTAATTCTTTTCTTGTTTCTTCTCCCGGTTTTGGGGCAAAGAGGATTCCGGCGATGAGACCACCGACTACACCCGCTAAAAGACCCATAGGGAAGGCTATTGATTTATTTTCTGACATAACCGCCACCTTTCATTTTTTGTTTATTACTACTTTAGCATATTTTTTTGACTTTTACAAGGGCTTTTACCAAAAAAGTTTTGCAAAATTAAATCCTAGTTCAAATTTTTCATATTGTTTTTTGAATAATTTGTGAATTAGGTAGTATACGGTAAATTCGCCCAAAATGTTCCCGGATGCTTCAACTTTTTTGAGGAAGTCTTCTTTCCACATCTCGATATATTGATGTGTAAGTGTGAAGATTTCGCGAGTTGTTGAAAGTTTTGTTTTTAATTGTTTATTTTGCAACTCAACTTGTGCCCTAAGCCTGTTTACTGCTAAATTTAGACCGATTAAGCAGTAAAGAATTAATCCGAGGACGATTATTTCGCATATAAAAATTGTTATAAAAGTTGTATTCATTTCTTTACTTTTGTATTATATTATTATTGAGGTCCGATTGAAATACATCTGTTGGACGATTTACCGGGATTATATCAAAAAAGAGGGAATTAATAAATGCTTTTAGGTGTAAATATAGACCATGTCGCAACACTAAGAAACGCAAGAGGCGGCGCAGAACCTGATGTTTTGGCGGCGGCACTTGTTTGTGAGGAAAATGGAGCGACATCGATTACGGCTCATCTGCGCGAAGATAGACGTCATATTAAGGATGAAGATATCTATAATTTATCGAAAAATATTAAAACTGGACTTAATCTTGAGATGGCTATGGCGGAAGATATTCAACGAATTGCGCTTGATGTAAAGCCGCATTCTATTTGTCTTGTGCCTGAAAAACGTCAAGAAGTTACGACAGAGGGTGGGCTTGATGTTGCCGGTAATTTTGAGGCTGTTCGTGATTTTATCAAGCCGCTTTTGGACGCTGGAATTATTGTGAGTTTATTCATCGACCCGGAAAAAGAACAGGTTGAGGCGTCTTATAATACTGGGGCGCAGTTTATTGAAATGCACACTGGAACGTATTCTTTGACTTATGGTAAAGAAGGCGGCGAGGCTGAGTTTTTAAAGCTTAAAGACGCTGCGCAATATGCTCAATCTTTGGGGTTGCAGGTGAACGCCGGTCACGGTTTGAATTACGAAAACGTTCATCGTATGCATGAGATTCCGGGGCTTTACGAATTAAACATCGGACACAGTATTGTTTCGCGGGCGGTGTTTGTCGGTATGGCCGAAGCGGTTAGTGAAATGGCAAAGGCGGTGAAATAATGACAGAAAAGAGATCTGAACAAGAAATTATCGAAGAAATGCAACAAGTAGTTGAGCAAATGCGGCTTGATGATATCGAAGACGATCCATCTAGTGCGGATGAGTGTTTCGATTGTGATTGTTGCGGCAAAAATAAGCCGTTTGCAGGTTCAATCGATTATAACGGTTATCGGCTTTGCAACGATTGTGTTTTGCTCGCGGAAACAGGGTTTGCGCTAGGCAAAATTAAAGATGTTGACGACCTGATTACTTTTATAGAAGATAAGCACCTTGAGCAACTTTGTGATTTTATTAAGCAAGAAGAAAAAAGAGAAAATAATTAATGAATTCAAAGATTTCCGATAAAGTTATAAACCGTTTGACCTTGTATCACTGTATTTTACAGGATTTTTTGGCGCGTGGTGATGAATTTATTTCCAGCAAACAAATTGCGCAACTTTTACACATTGACGATTCGCAGGTTCGCAAAGATATTTCCGTTTTGAATAATTCCGGCAAATGCCGTGTCGGATACATTGCAAAGGAGTTAAAATCTTGTATTGAGCGCACTTTGGGGTTTAAAAAGCAAAAGAACGCTTGCATTATCGGCGCGGGGAATTTGGGTTCTGCGCTTGCGAAATACGATAGTTTTACAAACTATGGTCTGAATATTGTTGCGCTTGTGGACACGGATGAACAAAAAATTTCTGGTATGGTGAATAATAAGAAAATCTATGCGCTTTCCGATTTTGGGCTACTCGTGCAGGAAAACGGGATAGATATCGCGATTTTAACGGTTCCAAAAGAGTTCGCGCAAAGTACAGCCGATAAAGTTGTTGCGGCAGGGGTAAAATATATCTGGAATTTTGCGCCGGTTGTGCTGAATGTCCCGGATGATGTTCAAGTTTGGAACGAAAACTTGGTCGGGAACTTCTTGCAGTTTACGTATAGTATTTGATTTCGCCATTGGTGAGGTTAAACGGTTAAATTGATAAAGTTAACTCATTAACCCTACATTATGCATAAAATAATCATGTCCCCCTTGACAAAAGTAGAAAATCGGTTAATATAATAGTATGGTTAAATTAAAATACAATAGTGGAATATACAGTTCAATAGGGGGGGGGGGCGGCCTCAAAGTCCTTGCTATAATTGGGGTTGCGGCTCATGTTTTGCCAAAATCTCCGACCCTTGTGAACGCAAGATTACGGAGGTAAACATGACAGAAACATTAAAAAAACATGCGTCATTGCGAGGAATGAACGCAGTGAGTGACGAAGCAAACCAGCTGAGCTGGTTCCCTATTCGTACCGAAGAATGTCAAGACTGCACGTTTAGCTTATTGCCTAAGCTGACCGAGTTCAGACGAGGGCAGTCAGCCAGCGTGACGATATTGACCGATTTCGCTGCGCTCAATCGGCTGGGTTGCCGCGCTCACATCCGTTCGCTCGCAATGACGCAATGTGCATTCACTATGGCCGAAATCCTACTTTCCCTCACAATCATCGGCGTTGTCGCCGCGATTACGCTACCAAGTTTGATGGCGAATATTAATGAGAGAACTTGGAACACCCAACGCAAAGCGCTTTATGCGCGCTTATCCCAAGCCATCGCAATGATGCCACAAGTCGGTGGGTACGGAACATTGACAGAAGACGAAAATGGAAGCGTTACGGCGGATACTGCGGCAGAAACTTTTTTGACAGAAGGTCTGAGTAAAGTCCTTAAAATCAACAACATTTGTGATAGTGAACATCTTGCGGATTGCGGTGTTCCTTCAACTATAAATGCACTTAATGGGAATACGGCATTTTCGCAAATCCCTAAGACTTTGATGGGGTTTAATGCGTCTTTTAATTATAGTAAAACTATTGTTAATAGTACTATGAATTATAGTTGGGTTGCAAGTTATTCCCAAACAGATACAAAAGCAGCGGCTTTTGAAACTCAAAATGGAGAGTCTGTTCTACTTTACTATAACCCTTATTGTGCTGCTGATAATGGCGATGGATATATGTATGTTCAGGCTTACATGTGTGCAAATTTCGTTTATGATTTAAATGGAAATAAAGGCCCAAATACCGTTGGTAAAGATGTTGGATTTGTTACGGCTCTTTATGCTGATAATACGGCGACGGTGGCACCTTTACCGTTGTCTAATATAAATGAAGCACTTGATTTTAATAGTGCAAGAAATTATTGTGGCGGACAAAATAGTGAAACAAGATTGCCTAATATTGATGAATTGTCTGCAATGTTTTATAATAATAATTTGTTATTTTCTGTCAATGATGATACTTTTGCAGATAACGCAAGTACTAATATGTGGAGTAACACTTTGTTTGAGGATGGAAGTATTAGATATTTGCATTTCAGAACGGGTATAAGAAATGCCAGAAGAGAATCAGATACAGCAACGTCTTGGTGTATTCAAAGATAGCTGTTAAATTGTTGTCCTATGTAAATCTGTGCCGCCGGTTTTGATGAGGTTGTGTTTGGTGGCGTATTTTTCAACCGTTGACGCTCTGTGGAATTTTATTATTCCACGGTGGCGTTCGTATGGGTAGTAAACTTCCGCGCCGTCTAGTCCTAATTTTTTGAGCGAAGAAAAGAGATTGTCTAAGCTTAGGGCCCAGCAGCAGGCTGGGTGCGCTAAAACTGCAATTCCGCCAGCTGCGTGGATTGCGTTTATTAATTTTTGCATATCGCGTGTGGGCAAAAGACGGGTGAATTTACATCTGATTTCACGTTCGTTTTTGGCAAGAAATGGCTTGAATGTTTCGTTATTAAAGTCAA
The DNA here is from genome assembly GCA_045639085.1 of Candidatus Gastranaerophilus bacterium. Lineage (GTDB taxonomy): Bacteria > Cyanobacteriota > Vampirovibrionia > Gastranaerophilales > Gastranaerophilaceae > Gastranaerophilus. The sequence continues at coordinate 20,856 of JAZUCM010000057.1, read as the reverse complement.
CGCCGTATGCGAGAATATGGCAGAAAATAGGCCCGTACCAAACGTCGAATTCTACGGCGGGAATTAAAAAATCTTTTTTTATTGCGGTTTTAACATAACCGTTCATGGTGTTATGGTCTGAAATTGCGATGTATTTATAGCCTTTTTCTTGGGCTTGGTGGATTATGTCTTCAAAATCCGCGCGGCCGTCTGAGTAATTAGTGTGGATGTGCAAATTGATTAAATTTTGTTCGTAGTCCTCTTTTGTAAATGAAGATATTAATTCTCTGTAATTAACCATTTTCTTTTTTCCTGATTTGTTATAGAATATTATAGTATAAAAATATTTTGGGGTTGCTATGAAAAACAATAATTTTATGAAAGTTTTGTTTAAAGGTTTGCAAATGTACTTGATGAATATACACAAGTTTTTTGTGTATATGTTGTTTCCTGTGTTGGGTCAGTTGTTGGGATTGGTTTTAATTTTTATTCCGGCAATGTATTTGAAAGATAATTTGCCTGCGTTGGTTGCTAAATATGAGTTTTTTGCAGAGCCTTCCAAGCAGTTGGCACTGGTACTTTTGGCGATTTTACCGGGATTGGTGTTGATGATAAGTGCTTTTTGGAAATATTTAGTGGCTTATGCTGCGTTGAACTCTATGGCGCATAGTGCCCAGACTTCAGGTAAAGTTTATGATTTTCCGGCGCATAATGGGGTGGTAAATAGAAATCTTTGGACGTTTATTCTTCTGTGGCTGTTGGTTTCTATTCTTGGGTTTGTGATGTTTAATCCGCTTTTAATTATTCCCGGCATGATTTTGTTTGTGTTTTTTATACTTGTTTTTCAGGTGTTTACTTTTGAGGGTGATAAGGGCGTTATCAATTGTTTTTCTAAAAGTGCGCAACTTGTGAAAGGTTCTTTCTGGCAGACATTCGGGCTAGCGGTGGTTTTGTTTTTAATTGCTTGGGGACTGGCACAAATTTCTTTTTATGGGTTGGCAAAAGTCGTTGATACAAGAAATTTTTTGGCTAATATTGCTTGGATGTTTGTGGCGACGGATTATGTGAACGCGCTTAATGCCAAATTGCCGATAATGCTACAGATTACACCACAATTAATTTCTCAAACTCTTTTTAGTAGCTTGGTTAACTTCATAATTTTTGGTTTTACGTTGCCTTTGAGGAGTGTTTCTTGGACTCTTTGGTACAAAAAATTAGGGGCAAAAATTCCGAAATCTGCGACAAAAAAGAATGGGAAAGGGAAAAAACAGCTTGATCCTGAAATCTTGCGAAGAGCGAATTTGAAAGATGATGAGGAAGTGTAGTGTTTAAGTGCAAGGCTTGTAAAACTGTTGATAGATTTGAATTGATGTTTGCGCCGGATTATCAAGGCAGTCGTTCGTTCAAAATGGATTATAATTTGGACGGTGATATTGAAATTACGGTTGACGGGTATAAATTCGTGCCGGATTTGGCGTTTATGAACGGGTTTGCGGTGTGTAAATATTGCGGTGCGATTTATAAGTGGGATTATGATTAGCGCTTTGCTTCGGTTAATAGGTTAATAAGGTTAATAGGTTAAAAGGAATTTATAATATGCGAAAAAGAAAAAATGATGAATTAAGAGAAATAAAATTTACACCGAATTTCACGAAACATGCGCTGGGTTCGGTGTTGGTAGAATTTGGCGATACAAAGGTTATCACAACAGCGTCAGTTGAAACTGGCAAACCAAAATGGATGGACAAAGAAGATAATCGAGGATGGGTTACGGCAGAATATTCGCTTTTGCCGTCCTCTACAAGTACCCGTTGTCAGCGCGAACGTACAAAAATCTCCGGTCGAACTCAGGAGATTCAACGACTTATTGGCCGTAGCCTTCGTGCTTGTGTAGATTTGACAAAGATGCCGGATTTGACTATCACGATTGACGCTGATGTTATTCAGGCGGATGGCGGAACTCGTACGGCTAGTATTTGTGGTGGATTTTTGGCGTTGAAAATTGCGGTTGAAAAGTTAATTGATGAAGGTAAACTTGCGCAAAACCCTATTATCGAACCGATTGCAGCGATTTCAGCCGGGATTGTTGATGGCGAAGTTCGATTGGATTTGGAATACGAAGAAGACAGTCGCGCTCAGGTTGATGCAAATATTGTTTTAACAAAAAGCGGTAAGATTATTGAGTTCCAAACGACAGCCGAGGGTGAACCTTATGCCGAGGCGCAAATGGGCGAAATTTTCGCCATCGCTAAAAAAGGCATAATGGAGATTATTGAGAAATACTAGCGAGGGTCAATGAGAATTTTAATTTTACTAATTGCGATTTTTCTTTCAATTGGGTTTGTTGAGGCTAAAAAGCCGCCAAGACAGGTTGATAAGCCGGTTATGACTTCACCTACTGGATCTCAGGTGCCGATTGATGACGAGTTTCAGACGGATTTTGTCGGGTTTGATGAAAAAGAGTTTAAGCAATTTCAAAAAGAACAGAAAAAACAAGCCAAACTTGATAAAAAACGTAAAAAACTGGAAGAAAAAAGGGCAAAATTGGAACTGAAACGCAAAAATAGCTTAGAAAATCGTGAACGATGTGTCCAATATATTGAAAAGCTTCGCGCAACTGAGGTTGACGAACGGATAAATGGAGAAAATTTGTAATTTCGTGTTATAATTATGTCTATGCAAGTTACAACAAAGACCTTTACAGGCGCGAAAATTTTAATAGAAACTTTGAAAAACCTTGGCGTGGATACAATTTTCGGTTATCCGGGCGGAATTGTGTTGAAGGTTTACGACGAGTTGTTTTCGCAAAATGAGATAAAACATATTTTAAGTCGTCACGAACAAGCATCTGTTCATGAGGCAGAAGGTTATGCGCGCGCTCACGGTGGTAAAAAACCTGGCGTTGTGCTTGTTACTTCGGGGCCGGGGGCAACAAATATTGTTACCGGGCTTGCTAATGCATACCTGGACGGATATCCGCTTGTCGTTTTGACAGGGCAGGTTTCTAAAGAATTGATAGGAAAAGATGCGTTTCAAGAGGTTGATATCGTTAACATTACACGCCCTTGCACTAAGAAAACTTTTCAGGTGACCGATGTTCGCGAACTTGAAAAAACTTTGGTGGAAGCTTTTGAGATTGCACTTTCAGGTAAAAAAGGGCCTGTTGTCGTTGATTTGGCAAAAAATATTTTTACTGAGAACGCTGAGTTTACCGGCATGATGTTACGAGATTTAAAAAGCGTGTCAGAAGTGGAAAAAGTTTCAGATATTTTGTCTTTGCTTGAGAATGCTAAACGTCCGTTAATCGTTGCGGGTGGCGGAGTTGTGCACGCTGCGGCTGCGGATAAACTTTTGACGTTCGCGCAAAAAATAAGAATCCCTGTTGTATCGACAATGATGGGGTTGGGTGCTTTTCCTCAAAATCATCCGCTGTATTTTGGGATGATAGGACTATTTGGTGATTTTAGCGCAAACCAAATTGTGCGCGAAAGTGATTTGATAATTTCTTTTGGGGCACGGTTTAACGATAGAATTAGTTGTTGTTTCCCCAACGGCGAATTGGAGAGAAACTTAGTCCAGATTGACATAAATGAGGCTGAAATCTCACGTGTTATGAACCCTCGTTTGGGTGTTGTTGGTGATGTAGGCGAGATTTTACAAGAACTTTGGACGAAGTCGAACCTGGACTTTGGTTTTTGGGCAAATGAGGCACAGATTTTAAAAAGTCAAAATAGAAAACCGCTGAAAAAATCTGATAAACTTCATTCATTTGAGGTTATTGAGGCTATTTCTAAGTTTGCAAAAGGAAAAAACTTAGTTGTCACGACGGAAGTGGGTCAACATCAGCTTTGGACGGCTAAAGGTTATGAATTTGACGGTGCCGGTAGGTTTTTAACTTCCGGGGGCTCAGGGACAATGGGATTTGGTTTTCCTGCGGCGATTGGTGCGAGTATTGCTCAAGGTGTGGCGCCTGTGGTTTGTATAACGGGTGATGGTAGCTTGCAGATGAATATTCAAGAACTTGCAACTTGCGTTGAGTACGGGTTGCCGGTGAAAATTTTTGTTTTGAATAATGGATATTTGGGGATGGTTCGTCAGTTGCAAGAACGTTTTTGTGAAAAAAGATATAGCGAAACCCATATTTGCAACCCGGATTTTGTGAAATTGGCGAACGCTTATGGAGTGGGTGCTGAGCGAGTTGAATGCGTGGAAGATATTAATTCAGCTCTGGAAAAATGTTTTTCTGCTAATCGCCCGTTCTTAATTGACTTTATCGTTGAACCAATGGAAGTGGTGTAGAATGTAAGTACATACTAAGATTTATTTAGTGCTTAATATTACAAAGCTGTGTTTGTGTATATTTTGTGATAGAATAATTTAGAGGAATATTTATGGATATAAATAAAAAGAAAGCGATCTGTGAAATTGTTGACGCAAGCATAAAGAATTTTGTGCTTGGTTTAGAAACTCGTTATAGCGCAGAAGTAGAAGATGAAGATGGTGTAATAAATTCGAAGAAAAATAATTGTTTTATTGCCGAGCTTGGTGAAGAATTTATGTTTTATAGTGCTTTCGTTCGTAGTTTTGACAGTAGTTTTGGCAAAGTTTTGGAAAATATGGGTAATGCAATTGCTAAGTTAAGTTATACTGTTAATGGTTCTATTACTTCTTTTTTATTGCCTGCTCAAGAGCAGCATATAGCCAATCTTATGAGTTCATATGAACAACATATAAAACCTGAAATTGGTCATTATCAAGATAATAATTTTATTATTCCTGCGAATATAGATAGCTTTCGACAAACGCATGCTACTGATAATTACTTCTATAATGAAAAGAAAAAGGAACATTATATAATAGAACTAAAGGCTGGTGGAGATTTAGATAATAAAAAATCTAAATCAGAAAAAATGGCAATGTTAAATGAATTTTATTTGTTAAAAAATTTACTTAAAGATTCTCCGGAACACAAGGTTTTTATTTATTTTGCTACTGCTTATAATAAATTCGGAGAAGGCAAACTGTGGAAACAAGAGAGGGTTAAACAATTCTTTGCCGAAGAGGAATTGTTAATTGGTAAAAATTATTGGAATTTTGTATGCGATGATACTGAAGGTTTTGATATTGTATTTACACAGTATAAAGATAGCGCTAAGTATATAAAAAATGCTTTGACGCAAATAAAGAAAATGTATTTTTCCGATGAGGTGATTGATGCTAGATATTGATGCAATAAAAGATTATAAATTGTTTAATGCTGATTGTTTTGAAAAATTAAAAGAGATACCTGATAAATCAATAAATTTGATATTATGTGATCCTCCTTATAATTTGGCGAATTATAGTACTGGTAATATGAATTTCAGTTGGAGAACAGAGATTAATAATGATGTTGCGGAATGGGATGAGAAACCTTTAGATCCTGCGAGTTTAGTTTCGGAATTTAAGCGAATTATTAAGCCTAATGGAAATATATTTATATTTACAAGTTATAATTTACTTGGAAAATATCATGAAGTTTTTGATTCTGAATTTGATACTTTTCAATTTATGGTTTGGCATAAAACAAATCCTATACCCAATATTAGGAAGTCTTCTTTTTTGAATAGTTGCGAATTGATTGTTTGTTTGTGGAATAAAGGCCATACTTGGAATTTCACAAAACAAAACGAAATGCACAACTTTATAGAAAGTCCAATTTGTATGGGTAGTGAAAGGTTAAAAAATCCAAAGCATCCTACGCAAAAGCCAGTAAAGGTATTAGAGCATATCATTAATATTGCAAGTAATGAAGGTGATGTTGTTTTGGACATGTTTATGGGTGTTGGTAGTACTGGAGTTGCGGCGCTAAATTTAAATAGACGTTTTGTTGGTATAGAATTAGATAAAATGTATTATGAAGCATCTGTTAAACGTTTAGAAAAAAGTAGTTATTGGCAAATGCGTTTACAAGAAAAATATGCGTAATTTGTCTTTAAATTGATTGTTTTTATTCATTTTTTTTAATGCTATAATTTGATTATGGAAGAAAGAGAAATTAGTATAACAAAACAGAATAAGTTAATTATTGCGGGGCTTTTGTCCAGCACGTTTCTTATTGTCGGGTTTGGGATTTTTACCAACTTTAATATCCAAAATAATTTGCGCGAGACTTACAAAAATTATGGCGAAATTATCGCGCGAACCCTTGCTGATTCTTCGGCTGAGCTTGCTAAAACAAACAAAGATGTTCATCTTGAAAATTTTTTGCAAAGTGTTATTGCCGAAAGTGACAATATCGTTGCCATTAAGTATGTCGATTCATTGGGGAATGTTATTTTAGATGAAAAAAATCCTCTGTTTGTTGCGAAAAATAGAACTTTTTCTGTCGTTACTCCCAGAAAATCTTATAAAAATGGTGTTTTAATAACTGATGGGTCTTTGACGGTTATTTTTAGCGTTAAGGCTTTAGACAAAACTTATTCTGCAATGCGTTTTTCGATATTTTCCGTGTTTGCGCTTGCGTGGTTGGTTTTTGCGTCCGTAATTTTGATTAGTACCTATCTCACTACTCGTGAACTCCGTATGCTTAAAGATGGTGTCGGTAAGATTTCGACAGGTGAGTTTGGATATAAGATTGAAGAACAAGACGTTAGTAGCGAGGTTAAAGCGCTTTATAACGAGTTTAATGAGATGTCGGCAAGGCTTCACGCTTATGAAGAACAAAATATTGAACAACTTAGACTTGAAAGAAACAAGTTCGAAGCGGTTCTTTTGAGTATTGCTAATGGGGTTGTTGTTTGCGATAATGCTGATAATGTGGTTTTGGTTAACAAACATGCTCAAGATTTGTTGGAACTTGATAATGAACAGATTTTAGATAGTCGAATTCAAGATTATATTGACACGGAAGGAAATTTCTGTTTCCGTGAAAAGATTGAGGAATTTAAAGCGTTGCCGCTCGAACAGCGCGAAAAAGCTCCGACTGTTTTTAATATTCAGGTCGATAAACGCACTATTAAATCCATTGTTTCCCCGATGTTTACGCGCAATCACGATTATGTGGGTTATATTATTGTGTTGATTGATATTACTAAAGAAACAGAGATGGATTTAATGCGTTCGCAATTTATTTCGAACGTTTCACACGAACTCAGAACGCCGGTTACTGTTTTGAGAAGTTATATTGATACCCTTTATAATTATGGTGATGAGTTTGATGAGGATACGAAAAAAGAATTTTTAGGCACGTTAAATCAAGAGATTATAAGGCTTAACGGTATGGTTAATGATATTCTTGATTTCTCCAGACTCGACTCTGATTATGAGATTGAAAAATTGCCTAACAATATTTTTGAACTCGTTGAAACTGCAGTGCAAGGGGTTCAGATTTTGCTGGAACAAAATAACATAAAATTGTCTGTGCAAAAAAATGGCGAAATCCCTGATTTTATGTTTAATTTTAACAGTATTCAGCGTGCATTGACGAACTTGTTGTCTAATGCGATTAAATATTCGCCTGTTAATACCGAAATTACCGTAAAAGTTGAGCGTGACGGTGAAGATGTAAAAGTTAGTGTGACAGATCAGGGCTGTGGTATTGCGCCGGAACATTTGAAAAAACTTTTTGACAGATTTTATCGTGTGGAAAACGCAACACATACGATTAAGGGTACAGGTTTAGGGTTACAGCTTGTAAAAACTACTATAGAGAAACACCATCAAGGTAAAGTATTTGTTACGTCCGAAGTGGGTAAAGGTTCGACGTTTGGATTTACTTTGCCGCTTAGCGTAAAAGCCCAAGCACAAAATGAGCTTGAGCTATAAGTTTTTACGAGAATAATGGTTGATTAGTTAAAATAATCGCAAATCAGGGTCTGATTTTTAGGTAGAAAACGTTTTACACGTTTAAAAAACGTGTCGTTATTTAGTTCTTCCAATTGTTTTCTTAATACGGCTTTCTCTATTAACACTTTATTAAAAAGGTTTGAGCATACGGGATTTTTATCAATCAATGGTGCAAGTTTTTTCATTTGTATTTCTTTTTCACGTATTGATTGTTTCAATTGTTCTTTCATAATACCTCATCTAGAATGTTAGTTCGGAGATGTCCTTTCACTGATAAAGCAGTTCTTCGCCATTTTGCCCTGCTTGTCTTGCTCAACGCAAGCCAACACCGGCAAAATCGGCTCGCTGTCTCATACGTCACTCCCAATTTTCGCGCTTATCGCGAAAATTGTTCGGACACCTTAGATAATAGTATCTTTTGAGAATTTATAAATCCGCTTTTTAGTTGATTTATCTCTTAAATTGTCAATAAATCATACTCATAGCCTAATTTTAAAGCTTTAAAATTCAGCGGAAGTAAAGATTTTCTGTGAGGTGGAAGAACTGTATCGAGAGCTTGTTCAAGCAGTGCAAGATTTTCGAATTTAAGTTCTTTGGCAAGAAGTCCAAGAGAGAGGATGTTTGCCATTTTTACGTTGCCAAGTTCGGTTGCCATTTGAGAAATTGGCGCAAAAATGTAGTTTATTCCTTCGATTGGTTTGGAAACCTTTACAAGGGTTGAATTGGCGATTACGGTTGCACCTTTTTTAAGTTTTGGTAAAAATTTGTCGAATGATAATTGGTTGAGAGCGACAAGAAAATCAAGGTCTTTTTTGTTTACGGCGGTAACTTCACTATCGCTCATTACGATTTCACAATTGACTGTCCCTCCGCGCATTTCCGCACCATAGCTCGGATACCAGGTTACGAATTTATCTGCGAACATAAATGCGTTGGCAAGGACTTCACCCGCTAATAATACACCTTGACCGCCAAATCCGGCGATTATAAAATTCTTTTCCATAAAATTTTCCTATTTTTAATTTTGTGCTGTTACGTCTTTGTAAACTCCCGGCACAAAGACTTTCATCATTTCGTTACGTACCCTTTCGTGGGCTTGTGTTGGCGTCATGTGCCAATTTGTCGGACAAGTTGAAAGAATTTCTACAAATCCGAACCCCAGGCCTTTGAGTTGTACTTCAAACGCTTTTTTAATAGCGGCTTTTGCTTTTCTTATGTTTGCTACAGTATCAAGTGAAACCCTTGCGCTGTAAGCTGTTCCGTCGCATAGCGCAACGTGCTCGGCGATTTTTATCGGATAGCCGTAATTTTCAACATTACGTCCAAGGGTAGACGTTGTTGTTACTTGGCCCAAAAGAGTTGTTGGTCCCAATTGTCCGCCGGTCATGCCATAAGTTGTATTGTTAATACAGATTGTGGAAATTTTTTCACCACGAAGAGCTGCGTGTAAGCTTTCTGCTAAGCCAATTGATGCGAAATCGCCGTCACCTTGGTAGGTGAATACAAATTTTTCGGGATGAGCGCGTTTTATACCTGTTGCGCTGGCGAGTGCGCGACCGTGCGGAGCTTCAACCATATCAACATCTAAAAAGTCGTAAAGACATACTGAACAACCGATTGACGCCGGCGCGACGGTATTTTCTCTTAGACCTAATTCGTCCAGAACTTCAGCAACGAGTCTGACGGCTACGCCGTGGTCGCAGCCGGGGCAGAATGAATATCTCATATCTTTTTTTATTGATTCTGGAATTTTAAATGTTTGTACTGCCATTATTTCATCCTCATAACTTCTTCGATAATTGTTTCAACGTCGATTGGTGCGCCGACCGGTTTGTTAATTTGTTCGACTTTTGCTGCGCCGTTGACGGCAAGGCGAACATCTCTGACCATTTGACCCATGTTTATTTCTATAACGATAAATTTTTGAACTTTTTGTGCAAGTTCAGCCAAACGCTTATGCGGGAATGGGAATAGGGTAATTGGCCTAAAGAATCCGACTTTGAGACCTTGTTTTCGGAGTTCTCTAACGGCCGATTTTACTCCGCGAGAAGGGCTGCCGAAGCTTACCAACACGATATCTGCGTCTTCTGTGTCAAATTCTTCCCATTCTGTTTCATTTTCTTCAATGCGCTTGTATTTTTCAAAAAGGGCTTTGATGTGCTCGCATTGTTTGTCGACGTTTACACCCAGAGATTTGATTGAACGTGCCGGTCTGTTTTTTGCGCCTGTAAGGGCCCAGTCGGAATGATCTATTTCAGGGTATGGATACTCTTTGAACTCTACCGGCTCCATCATTTGCCCCATTAAACCGTCAGCCAAAAGTATGGTTGGATTGCGGTATTTGTGAGCTAGGTGGAAGGCTTTGTAGGTTAAGTCGACGCATTCTTGAACGGTAGACGGAGCCAGAACGATTGTTCTAAAATCGCCGTTGCCGCCGGTGATTGTGGCTTGGTTGTAATCACCTTGGGATGGATAAATATATCCTAAACCCGGGCCGCCTCTCATTACGCTGACTAATACGACCGGGAGTTCATCTGTACAAGCGCAGGCAATTGCTTCTTGCATTAATGCTACCGCACAAGATGATGATGAAGTCATTGCTTTTGCGCCCGTTGCGCAAGCGCCCATAACCATGTTTATCGCGGAAATTTCACTTTCTGCACATACATAGGCGCGACCAAGTTCGTTCATTTTGACGCTCAAATATTCTCCGATTTCACTTTGCGGTGTAATTGGGTAGCCAAAATAACATTCGCAACCTGCAAGAGTTGCTGCATGTGCGATTGCGTAATTACCTTTTGTTAAGATTTTCTTTCCGATTGTTAATTCTGCCATTATTCTTTATACACTCCGGTTATTGCCATATCAGGACATCTTGTTGCGCACATTGCACAGCCAAGGCATTCGTGATTTGGGTCGTTAAATTCTACAAGTTTTTCACCAAGGTGATTGACCTCAGTTCCTATTCGCAAAAGCTTTTTGGGGCATTCGCTGAGGCATAAATAACACGCCTTGCATTTCGTTTTATCTATTGTAATATAACTCATATTTCTGAACCCTTTTTTAATACTCCCTTTCTAGCTATTTTAACACCAATAAATTTTTAAATCCATTTTTGTTGCTAATTGTAATACATTTATTAACATTCTTGATGAAATGTCATTATTCTGCTAAAATTATGCTAGGAAAATTATTTTATTAAAGAGAAATTAGAAGATGACAAAAGATTTGCAAAATGTTTTAGAAGTTATTGATGATTTAAAAGCGACGAACCTTGTCAATGTACAGATGTTAAAAAAATCTTTGCTTGATATCAATGTAAAATTAGAAGAGATTTCCGATGGTTCAGAGGTTATTTTGGTGCGAAATGCTCTTGCGGATTTCAAACAAGCGCTTGACAGTAGGTTTGAGGCGGTTTTTGAAAACCTCGAAAAATTGAAACAGACCGCCGAGCAAGATGAAATGCAAGTTGCTAATGCTGAATTAATGCAGGATAAATTTAAATCTTTGTTTAGTATTTTCGATTCCGGGATGAAGCTTTTGGTGACGAAAGTTGATGATATTGAAAATAATTTCTCCAAAATTTCTGATGCAAATCTTGATGCCGCTAAAAAAGAGTTCCAAAAACTTTCTGAGGAATTGAAAATTCACCAACAAGAAATTATTGAAACAAACAAATCGACTGATGAAAATACGATTGAACGTTTCTCTTTTGTTGCAGAAAGCATAAAACTTCTTTCTGAAAACATTAATATTCAAACGAATATGTACAAGGATTTTGTCGAAAAGAAGACGGCTGAAATCCAAGAGTTTGTTGATAAAAATGAAGATGCGCTTAAAGAGGAAAATTCTGAATTAAAAGAGGTTTTACAAGCGAAATTTAAGGAAATTGAAGAGGCAAATATTGAATTTGCCAATGATTTAGAAACAGTAAAAGCCTCATTGGCGGATGCCTTGAATAGAGCGGATATGTTACCGCAAAAAACTTCCGAGGCTGTTGCAAAAGAGTTTAAGTTGGTAATGGATGTTGCAAATGACACGCTTTCTGAAATCAGAATCTTGCAGGATTATTCCGGCAATATTGTCAAAACGGTTAATAAAATTGCGGAATTTGTCGACAATGACCCAAATTCAAGCATTGTTGAGGCGATAAAAGAGTTGGATATTTCTAAAAATATTGCTGATTTGTTCGATAAAATTGATGTTTTTAACAACAATTTTAACGTTAAAACCGGGTTTTTGGAAGATCAGATTTTGCAAATGAAAACTATGTTTTCTGACATTGCAATAAGTATTGAAAACAAAGAAAAAGAAATCCTTCAACGTGAAACCGAAAGGGTCAAAGAATATTACGAGAAAATTGAAGATGTTTCAACCTCAATTGTTAATTTGGAAGAAAGTCTCAAAATTTCAGGCGTGGAATACAAAGAACACATTTCTACTCTCAATAAAGAATTGAATGATTTTATTTCAGAATTCAATGCTATTTATAATGAACTTTCGGGGGCTACGCAAACGGAAATTAATCATTCTTTGGATGAACTTAAACAGTTTATAACGGTGAATTCTGCCAATTATAGTGACAGGCTTATACTTATTCAGGAACAATTTACGCAGGCCTTCAAAGACCTTTATGAGGCGCTTAAAACCAATAATTTCGAACTACTTGAAAAGGGTCTTCATGCAGAAGATATGAGCCGTGCGCAATACAAATTGCTCGAAAGTATTGAAACTAAAATAGATATTCTTGCCGCATCTGATTATCGTGAAGATTTAGATGAGTTGGCCTCTCAACAGGGTAAAACCCAAAACCTTATTAAAATTTTGCATTCAAAAGTTGATGAACTTTTGCACTCGGATGAGATTTCTGAAAAGCAAATGATTGTCAATCGCAAGTTCCTCGAATATTTCAACGGGATTTCTGAACAGGTGTCTAAACTTACAAAACTTGCTCAAATGCCGGAAAATCTTCAACGTACAACAGAGCTTAATGAAAATATTCTCTCTTTAATCAACGAAATTGATGCCAAAATTGATGTCTTGGCGATTTCTGATTATGAGGAAAATTTTGAAGAAATTTTGGAACAAGGTTCTGAAAACAAAAAACTCATCCAAGAACTTAATGCAAAATTAGATATTATTGTTTCAACCAATGATAACGAGCTTTTGGAAGACGAACTTCAAGAAATTAAAGACATAATTCTTGAACAGCAAGAGTTGCTTAGTCGTGATGAAGATGCTGATAATTTTTTGGCTAGTGAAAATTTTGACAAAATTCTTGATAAAATTGAATCTATTTCCAAGACAATTGATGAGCATGACGAGAATTCTGCGAAAATCAAGGAAGACTTGGTAAATACGATAATTTCGGTCTTTAGTAATTCAAATTTTGTTGAAGAAACAGAGGAAATTAAAGATTTTGTTCAAGAAAAAACCGGCGAGTTGAGTAAACAGCTCGTTGATGTTAAATCTCAACTTCAAACGATAAAGCAAAACGAGATTTCCGATTATTCATACACTCTTGCGGATGTCGAAAACGATATTGCAAAATTACGACACGTTTTGAACGATATTTCGTCTTCAACTTCCTCAACGGAAATTAATCAGATTTCTCGAAATATTCACAACTTGACCTCTTCAATTGATTCAATCAGCAAAAATCTTACGCCGGCTGAGATTTATCAGTTGAAAAATAATATCCTCAAACTTAACGAAGATATTTTGAGTATCAGTTCGCGTACAAACAAACTTCTTCTCAATTCTGATGAATCTCAAAAAACTATCTCAGAAGGTTTACTTGCGTTTAGTCATATCGCATACAACCTTGAAGAACGTATAAATGAGCTTTCGAATAAAGAATTTAACGCAGAAGTTGCGACAAAACTCGAGAAAATCCAAATGCTTTTGGAAAATGCGGCCTCTATGGATAATACATTCCACCAGGTTTTGATGTATCTTGGTGAATGGGTCGATGCGGCGTCAAATACTTTTGAGAGTATTAATGATAAAACTAACGAAATAAATGATATTTCTGAGGCTCTTTCTGAACTTAGAAAGTCTTCGCCTGATAAAGTTGCCCTAATTGAACTCATCGAAGAACGTTTTGAGGAGCAGCAATCCCGAATGGATAGACTTGAAGCTAAAATTGATGAACTTACCGAAATGACAAAGTTAAACAGCAATCTTTCTATTGTCCAAAAGATAGATAAAATGGAGAGAATGTTTAATTCTTTGAGCGTAAATATAGAAAAATTAACCTCTTATGTTGACTAGCGAAAAATTAACCAAAGATTTGTTGAAAGTTTTGCCAAAATCACAAGTTTTGTCGAGTTTGGAAGAACGTTATGCTTATTCGCAAGATGCGGTTAATCTCAAAGACGTGAAAAATATCGCGGATGTTGTTGTTTTTGTTGAAAATATTGAACAAATCCAATCTGTTGTGCGTTTGGCCAACAAATATTCAACGCCGATAATTTGTCGTGGCGCAGGTACAAATGTCGTTGGGGCTTGTGTTCCTGAGCGCGGCGGGATTGTGTTGAATTTTTCTAAAATGAATAAGATTTTGGAAATTAATCCGATTAATATGACGGCGCGAGTTCAGGCAGGTGTTGTTGTTGGGGATTTGCAAAAAGAGGTCGAAAATTTCGGGCTTTGCTACCCGCCGGATCCGTCTAATCTTGCGGTATCAACGATTGGCGGCAGTATCGCGCAGGCTTCTGCCGGTGCAAAGGCGTTTAAATATGGTTCGACAAAAGATTATGTCCTTGATTTAACGGTTGTTACGGCTCAGGGTGAAATTCTAAAAACCGGCTCAAGTACCATAAAAAACGCTACCGGCTATAATTTGAACTCTCTTTTTGTGGGTTCCGAGGGAACGCTCGGGATTGTCGTTGAAGCGACGCTAAAGCTTATCCCTAAACCTCAGGAAAAAGTTGTTCTTATGGGATATTTCGATTCTGTAGAACAGTCTATTTGCGCAGTGAATTCTATTATTGAACATAAAATTACCCCGGCAACGATTGATTTTATGGACAAAAATGCAATTCAAACCGTTGAAGACTTCAAAGGTATTGGGCTTTTGAAGGATAAAGAATGTGCGCTTATTATTGAAGTTGACGGGCTTGTTTGCGCGGTTGAGTATCAAAAATATATTATCGAGAAAATTTTGAATGATTTTGGGGCGGTAGAAATTCAAGCCTCTGAAAGTGACGAGGAATACGATAAAATTTGGGCGGCGCGTCGTTCATCCATGGCGGCTTGCGCACGTTTAAAGCCTAATGTTACGACTGATGATTTGATTGTTCCACGTCAGAACTTGGCGCAATTGGTTCTAGGCGTACGTCAGATTTGTGAAAAATACGGGCTTATTGTTTGTATGGTTGGGCATGTTGGGGATGGTAGCGTTCATCCGCAGATCCCGATTGATTATTCAAACGAGGCTGAATATTCTCGCTATAAAACAGCCAAAAGTGAGATTTATCAACTTACGGCAAGGCTTGGCGGGCTTATTTCCGGGGAACACGGTATCGGAATGTTAAAGCGCGATTCTATCGGGCTTGTGATTAATGATGTCGCGCTTGATTATATGCGACAAATTAAAAAAACACTTGACCCTAATAATATCTTGAATCCGTATAAGATTTTCTAGGGTGGCTGATGTGTTGCAAGAAATCGACAAAAAATCCTTTATAAAATATTTGCGTGGTTTGGGTTTGGAAGTTCATACGACGACGGGTGCGCGCGGGCACCAGGGATTTTTTCTCAACAATCGTATTGATATTTCTAAAAATATTAAAGAAGAACGTTTCATCCCGACGCTTTTGCACGAATTTACGCATTTTATTCACTCCAAAATTGAGCCGTGTGTAAACAAAACCGGCGGAACATTGGAGAGAATTTTTAATTCTACAAACCCGATTTATAAAAAAGAACTGGTTCGAGTGACTCAATTTGTAGATGAAAGTTCGCGGCTTGTAAAACTTTACGAAATGCGTGACAAATTGCGGGTCAAAATTAAGCAACAAGAGTTGATAATAAAAGAAGAATACCCGGAATTTCAGCGCTCGAAACCTTTCAAACCGTTTGATAAATTTATTAAGCGTTCGGATGCCCGATATCTTTTAAAATACGATAGAGTAAAATTGGTTGAAGGGTTTTGGAAACCGCAAACTCGAATTATCACGATTGACACGATAGAGAAAGATTTCTCGCAAATGCCTAGGGCGTTTGTGGCATGTATAAGATTAAAGTCATTGCAAAGGAAGGTCTCACGGGTTTCAGCCAGAATTAATAGATACAAAAAATATTATGAGCGTCCAACGGAACTTTTTGCACGCCTTGTGGAAGGGCTATATTTAGATGAGGAATGGACGTGCGCGCTTGCGCCGGAAACGACAGACAGGTTTTTTGAGCTTTTGGAGCAAGGGTATTATGGCGAATTGAAAGAGGTCTTAAATTTGAATGAACGGTGAGCCGTCGAAGGCGGGGAAAGGGGTTATTTGTTTTCAACGAGTTAAACGGTTAAACGGTTAAAAAGTTAAAAGGGGTTAACGTAATAAATAATGGTGTAATCGTAGCGTTTTATCATTATTAATTTCCATAATCCCCTTTAACCTATTAACCTTTAAACCTTTTAACACGTAGCCCTCTTGACAAATTAAGAAAATACGTTATCATGAAAATATGTTAAATGAAAATGAAAGTATAAAGAGTTCAATAGGGGGGGGGGGCGCCTCAAAGTCCTTGCTATAATTGGCGTTCAGGCTCATGTTTTGCCAAAACCTCCGACCCTTGCGAACGCAACGAGAAAGAGGTAAACATGAGTAAAAATCTTGGATTTACGATGGCTGAAATATTGCTGTCATTGACTATTATCGGCGTTGTTGCGGCGATTACTTTGCCAAGCTTGATGGCAAACATTAACGAACGAACTTGGAACACGCAACGTAAAGCACTTTACGCTAGAATATCCCAAGCGATTGCGATGATGCCACAGTTGAATGGCTATGGCGAATACGAAGGCACAAACACTGACGGTTCCGTTACTGCTACAAAAGACACTGCCGCCGAGGCATTTTTGACCGAAGGCCTTTCAAAAGTCTTGAAAATTAATAATATTTGCGACGCAGCGCATTTAGTGGACTGTGGGGTTGGATCAACTTACACTGACTTAATTGGGGCTGAAAAAAGTATGCCAAGCAAAATGAGTGAATTAAACTCAATGTTTGTTGATTCCTTTCTTTGGGCTTCAAGCATAGGTGGTGATGGTTCAACTTATGTCAATCCGCAAAATTATATTGATACTAAGGCTGCGGCATTCGAAACGCAAAACGGTGAAGTTTTGTTGACCTTTTATAATCCTTATTGTTTAGGAGATGTTGATGGTAATAATTTGCATCTTGTGCAACCTAAAATGTGTGTGAATTTTATTTATGATTTAAATGGTAATAAGGGACCGAATACTGTTGGTAAAGATATGGGTTTTGTGACTGCTTTATATCCTACTGATACAAGTGTTGTTGCTCCGATGCCTCTTTGCACTGATGCTGCGTTATCTAATACGTTAATATCTTTTGGTGATGCAAGTGCGGCCTGTACTAAGCAAGATACTGGGAGTCGCCTCCCAAGTCGTGATGAATTAGCAGCTATGTTTTATAATAAAGACTTAATTGGGATTGTTACTGGTGGTTTTTGGTCAAGTTCTGTTGCTACTTCTGGTGCGGACGGTTCTGCTTGGTATCAGTTTTTCAGTTCTGGAAGACGCGTTCCGCATGTTAAATCTCAGGGGTTTAATGTCCGCTGTGTTAAACGATAGGCTAAGCTGTAAATTTTTACCGCTAATCGACACAAGTATGGAGGCCACTCAGCGGAAGACAATAAGTTTAACGATAAATCTTTAACTAATATAAAAAACAGGGCGGGTTGAAAACCCGCCCTGTTCAATTATTGTCATTTGATTACTATTGGTAATCTCTAACGATGCCTTCGAACGCGTCTAAGTAGATTTGTTTGATGTCTGACATCAACGGATATGCAGGGTTTGCACCTGTACATTGGTCGTCGAATGCCAATTCTACCATTTCGTCTAACTTAGCCATGAATTGTTCTTCTGTTACGCCGAATTCTTTAATTGATTTTGGCAAGTTGATTGCGCTCATCAATTTGTCTACTGCATTGATTAACAATTCAACTTTTTCGTCGTCAGTTTTTCCGCCCAATCCTAATTCATCAGCGATTTGGCCATATTTAGCTTTCGCGTTAGGGAATTTATATTGAGGGAAAATACATTGTTTTTTCGGACAATCAGTTGCGTTGTATTTGATTACTTGTTTAATCAACAATGCGTTAGCAACACCGTGTGGAACGTGGAACATAGCACCGAGTTTGTGAGCCATAGAGTGGCAAAGTCCTAAGAAAGAGTTTGCGAATGCCATACCTGCGATAGTTGCAGCGTAGTGCATTTTTTCTCTTGCGATAGGGTCTTTAGCGCCTTCGTTGTATGAACGTTCAAGGTATCTGAACACTAATTTTGTTGCTTCAAGAGCGTTTGAATTAGTGAAGTTTGTTGCCATTGCTGAAACATAAGCTTCGATTGAGTGAACAAGTGCGTCGATACCAGATGCGGATGTCAAGCCTTTTGGCATTCCATCAACAAAGTTAGGGTCAACGATTGCCATGTTCGGAGTCAATGCGTAATCAGCGATTGCGTATTTTACGCCGGTTTCATCGTCAGTGATGATAGCAAACGGTGTAACTTCTGAACCTGTACCTGAAGTTGTAGGGATTGCAACCATTGTTGCTTTTTTGCCCAATTCAGGGATTGAACAAATTCTTTTTCTGATATCCATAAATCTCATAGAAATATCTTCGAAGACTGTTTCAGGTTGTTCATACATTAACCACATGATTTTTGCTGCGTCCATTGGAGAACCGCCACCAAGAGAGATGATTACGTCTGGTTCGAACGGTTTCAAGATAGACATTGCTTGGTTAATTGTTGACAAAGTAGGATCCGGCTTAACGTCGAAGAAGATTTGGTATTCGCAACCGATTTGATCTAAAACGTTAGTGATTTTGTCAACTGCGCCTGAGTTGAACAAGAAACTATCTGTTACGATGAAAGCACGTTTTTTGCCTTGAAGTTCGCGGAGAGCCAAGTCAATAGCGCCTCTTTTGAAGTAAACTTTAGGTGGAACTTTAAACCATAACATATTTTCTCTCCTTTCAGCAACAGATTTGTAGTTCAATAAGTTTTCAACGCCAACGTTACCGGAAACAGCGTTACCACCCCAAGAACCGCAACCAAGAGTCAATGACGGTTCAAGTTTGAAGTTGTAAAGGTCGCCGATACCACCTTGTGATGAAGGTGAGTTAATCAATAATCTGCAAGTAGGAATTTTGTTTGCAAAATAGTTGATTCTGTCTTGGCTTCTTTCATCAGTATAAAGTACTGATGTGTGGCCTGCACCGCCCAAGATAACTAGGTCGTGTGCCATATCTACAGCGTTGTCGAAGTTTTTAGCTTTGTAAAGTGCCAAAACAGGAGACAATTTTTCGTGTGCAAATGGGTTTGCAACGTCAACTTCTGTTTCTTCGCCAACGATGACTTTTGCGCTTTCAGGAACTGTTACGCCTGCTAATGCTGCGATTTTGTAAGCCGGTTGACCTACGATTGCAGGGTTTACTGTGCCTGCTTCTGTCAAGATGATTTTAGCAACTTTTTCAGCTTCTTTTTCTGACAAGATGTAAGCACCACGGTATTGAAGTTCTTTTTTAACTTCTTCGTAAACTTCAGAAACAGCGACGATAGCTTGTTCAGATGCACAAATCATACCGTTGTCGAATGTTTTTGACATAAGGATTGAAGAAACAGCCATCTTGATATCAGCGGTTTCGTCGATAACAGCCGGAGTGTTACCAGGGCCAACGCCTAACGCTGGTTTGCCTGATGAGTAAGCTGCTTTAACCATGCCAGGGCCACCTGTTGCCAAAATGCAGTCGATTGAATCGTGTTTCATCAACATATTTGACAATTCGATAGACGGAACGTCGATCCAGCCGATAATATCATTTGGAGCACCTGCTGCAACTGCTGCTTCTAAGACTAGTTTAGCAGCTTCGATTGTAGATTTTTTTGCTCTAGGGTGTGGTGAAAATATGATAGCGTTTCTGGTTTTCAACGCGATTAAAGATTTGAAGATTGCTGTTGAAGTTGGGTTAGTTGTAGGAACGATACCAGCAATAACGCCCAGAGGTTCAGCAACGATTTTAACGCCGTTGATTTTGTCTTCTTTAATAATACCGCAAGTTTTAGCGTTTTTATGTTTGTTGTAGATGTATTCTGAAGCGAAGTGGTTTTTGATAATTTTATCTTCAACTACGCCCATGCCGGTTTCTTCACAAGCCATTCTTGCAAGAGGAATTCTTGCTTTGTCAGCTGCTGTTGCTGCAGCTTTGAAGATAGCATCTACTTGTTCTTGTGTGTAAGTTGCGAAAATCTTTTGAGCTTTTTTAACTCTTTCGATCATCAATTCTAATTTTTCGACTGAATCAACGACAGAAGAAGTGTTTAGAGCTTTTTCAAGGTTTTCGACAGTTTTTGCATTTTTTGTTGTCATAATATGTCTTCTCCTTTTTCACTTTTCCGTGGTATTCGTGAAATATTTCACGAATGATTGTACTATCATTATAATATAAAGAAAAATTGATTGCAAGTGTTGTATGCACAATCTTTATTTAAATTTAATATTTCCTTTATTGGCGGGTTACTCGCCGCAGGCGGAACAAGGTTTTTATAGTAGTTAATAAGTTAATGAGTTGTAAAAGTGAATAAGTGAATAAGCGAATAAGTAAATAGGTCGTTAAGAGGAAATTAATCCGAATAAAAATTTATCGTTGGGTAATAATATAGATAAATAACCCCATAACGACTTATTGCCTTATTGACCTATTCCCTTATTCACTTCCGAAGGGCTTGACAAAATTCCCGTCATGGTGCATAATGAAAATATGATTATGATATTACAAACTAAAAAAATGAAAAGTTCAATA
>JAZUCM010000056.1:0-39937 GCA_045639085.1 Candidatus Gastranaerophilus bacterium | reverse complement strand
TTCCATATTCGTACCGAAGAATGTCAAGACTGCACGTTTAGCTTATTGCCTAAGCTGCGCGAGCAGCCGCTCGCGCAGTCAACCCGCGTGGCGTTTACGATGGCAGAGATACTACTTTCTCTCACAATTATCGGTGTTGTCGCGGCGATTACTCTGCCAAGTTTAATGGCAAATATTAATGAAAGAACATGGAACACCCAACGCAAAGCGCTTTACGCTAGATTAAGCCAAGCGATTGCAATGATGCCACAGTTGAACGGTTACGGAACATTAACTGAAGATGAAAGCGGAAGCGTCACGGCTGATACCGCCGCGGAAACTTTTTTGACAGAAGGTTTAAGCAAAGTTCTCAAGATAAATAACATTTGTGACTCTGAACACTTGGCTGACTGTGGACTTCCGAGTACAATTACGCCTCTGAGTGGTGGTACGGTATTAGAGTTGGAGAACATTGCAACATTAGTTGGTTTTAATGACATGTTTAATGGGAATTATACAAATCCTAACACAGGTAATTATTATGAATATGCTCAGTTAAATACTAAGGCTGCAGCTTTTGAATCTCAAAATGGAGAAAGTATTTTGGTGTTTTATAACCCAAATTGTGAGCCTCATAATGGTGAAACCTCTTGGCATTATACCCAACCAAAAATGTGCGCAAATTTTGTTTATGATTTAAATGGTAATAAAGGACCTAATCAAGTCGGCAAAGATTTGGGATTTATCACGGCATTATATAGTGTTGATAGTAACATCGTTGCGCCAATGCCTTTAGCGTCAGATGCGGCTAATGAGGCAGGTCTTCCTCACCAAGCCATTGGTGCAGCGTGTACGGCGCAAGATTCAGAAAGCAGACTTCCAAATATTGACGAACTTACTTCCATGTTTTACAATAGGGCCCTAATAGGTAATTTATTTTCTTCTGAACATCTTTGGTCTGGTTCAGTATTGTCTTTAGAGGGAAATGGTTTGGCTTGGGGGGTGCTTACTTATTCTGGGCATCGTGGGCCGGATTCTCGGCTAGAACCACGCAGAGTCCGCTGTGTTAAGCGTTAAAATCTTGCGCGGGTCGGTCCAGTGTGTAGGACCGGCTTGTCTTGCTCGACTCGCAAGTAACGGCAATTTCGCGTTTTGCCTACAGATTTGCAATCTTTGGCAAAAACGCTCCAGCCTCAGCTCGCTCGCGCCAGCCGGAGGCAATAAACTAAACGTGCAGTCTTGCCGTTTTCGGTACGAGTGTAGGACCGGCTCAGCCGGAAAATAGTGACTGTTGGGCGTTTAGGCTTTTGAATTCGTAACCAAGGTGGCGGTAGGCTTCAGGTGAGACCTTTCTGCCCCTTGGGGTACGTTGTAACAGGCCGGCTTGAAGGAGGTATGGTTCACATACGTCTTCGATTGTTCTGACGTCTTCGCCGATTGCTGCCGCAATGGTTTCGATACCAACCGGGCCACCGTTGTATTTTTCGATTATAAGTTTTAAAAGCGCGCGATCGGTGTTGTCAAGTCCGTATTTGTCGATTTTTAAGACTTCTAGGGCTTCTTTTGCAACTTCTTCTGTTATTTCTTCGTTGTATTTGACGAGCGCAAAGTCGCCGGCGCGTTTAACCAGACGGTTTGCGATACGCGGAGTGCCACGCGAACATTTTGCGATAGCTTTTGCGCCGTCGTCGGTGATTTTTATGTCAAGAATTCCCGCGGTGCGTTTTACGACTTGGGTAAGTTCTTCCATAGTGTAGAATTCCAGGCGGTTGATAATCCCAAATCTGTCACGTAGCGGGCTGGAAAGCTCGCCGGCTTTCGTTGTCGCGCCTATGAGGGTGAATTTTGGCAGTGGAACACGTAAGGTTTTTACGGTTTGGCTTTTGCCTGTGGTCATGTCAAGGTAAAAATCTTCCATCGCTGGGTAGAGAATTTCTTCTGTGACGCGGTTTAGACGGTGAATTTCGTCGATGAAAAGGATTTCGCCGCCTTTGAGTGACATCAAAATTCCGATGATATCTCGTGGTCGTTCAAGCGCGGGGGCGGAAGTGATTTTTATTTCGACCCCCATTTCCTCTGCAATTACGCCGGCGATTGTGGTCTTGCCAAGTCCCGGTGGGCCGTAAAAAAGTAGGTGATCAAGCGGCATGTTACGTTTTTTTGCGGCTGCAGTTGCGATTTTTAAGTTTCCTTTGAGCGCAGATTGGCCGATGTAGCTGTCAAAAGTTTTAGGCCGAATTGAGTTTTCGAAATTCCTGTCAAAATCTGTGTTTTCGGCGTTTACGGCTGTTTCTTTTTTTGCCTGTTCAATATTTTTTATGGGTGTTTTTTGCTCAAAAAAATCGTCGTCTGATATAATACTCATTGAAAAACCTCTGATTTTATGATACCATAAACTTTAATGTTTGGGCAAATTATAAAGGAGATGTAAATGAGAGTATCTGAAAGATTAGAAAAAATTCCGCCGTATTTATTTGCGGAGATTGACCGTAAGATTGCGGAAGCGAAGGCGAAGGGCGCGGATGTTATAAGTTTAGGGATTGGCGATCCTGATACACCGACGTTGCCGCCGGTTGTTGAGGCTATGCACAAGGCTATTGATAATCCGGCTAACCACGATTATCCGCCTTATAATGGTACTGCGGCGTTTAGAAAAGAGGCGTGCGCGTGGATGAAACGTCGTTTTGGGGTTGATTTGGACGCGGATGCTGAAATGCTTGCAAATATTGGTTCAAAAGAAGCGATTGCGCACGTGTTTTTTGCGTTTGTAGATAAAGGTGATTACACATTGATACCTGATCCCGGGTATCCTGTTTATAAAAACGCGACGATTTTTGCTGGCGGAACACCTTTTGCAATGCCGCTTTTAGAGGAAAATGGTTATCTTCCTGATTTTGATAAAATTCCTGAAGACGTGGCAAAAAAATCAAAATTGATGTTTTTGAATTATCCGAATAATCCGACCGGTGCGGTTTGTGATTTGGAATTTTTGAAAAAAGCCGTTGATTATTGTAAAAAATACGACATTTTGTTGTGTTTTGACCAGGCGTATTGCGAGATGACTTATGATGGTTATGTTGCACCGTCAGTCTTGCAGGTTGAAGGTGGAAAAGACGTTGCGATTGAGTTTTACTCACATTCAAAATCATATAATATGACGGGCTGGCGTGTTGGCTGGGTTTGTGGCAACAAGGATGCAATCAAAGCGTTGGGTACAATTAAAAATAATATTGATAGTGGAACATTTAAAGCAATCCAAGACGCGGCGATTGCGGCGTTTAACGCGGAACAATCTTACATTGACAATTTGAACAAAATGTATCAAGAGCGTAGAGACGCGGCGGAAGAGGGTTTGCGCGAACTTGGTTGGGACATCAAACCTTCAAAAGCGACGTTTTACTTGTGGTTGCCGGTGCCAAAAGGCATGACCAGCGAAGAATTTGTGACGTTGATGCTTGAAAAAGCTAATGTTGTTGTTCCGCCGGGAAATGGTTATGGCAAATACGGAGAAGGTTATTTCCGCGTTGCGTTGACCAAAGATGTTGAAACCATCAAAAAATGTATCCAGCGCATGAAAGACGCCGGAATTAGGTATGAATAAGATGCGCCTAAGGCGAGGAACTCGCCTTAGGCGTTTTTATAGGTTCATTTGCGCTACTTCTGTCAAAATTTAGTGTAAAATTTGTTTTCTTGCGCTATAATAGCAATATGAGAAGTGACAGTATTAAAAAAGGTATAGCAAGAGCGCCACATCGTGGGCTTTTGATGGCGACTGGTGTTAGCAAATCAAAAATGAATTCACCGTTTATTGGGATTGCAAGTTCGTTTTCAGACTTGGTGCCGGGGCACATTGGAATGCGTGATTTGGAACGCCAGATTGAAAAAGGGATTCACTCGGCTGGTGGTCAGGCGTTTATTTTTGGAGTTCCGGCGGTTTGCGACGGAATCGCGATGGGGCACAGCGGAATGCGATATTCATTGTCTTCGCGGGATTTGATTGCTGATTGCGTGGAAACCGTGGCTGAAGGGCATCAGTTGGATGGGCTTGTTTTGCTTTCTAATTGCGATAAAATTACTCCTGCGATGTTGATTGCCGCGATTAGGTTGAATGTTCCGACCATAATTGTTACCGCGGGACCGATGTTGGATGGTGAAAGTCGTTGTGAAAAACTTACGATGATTAAGGGCTCGTTTGAGGCGGTTGGAAAATATCGGGCCGGCATGATTGATGAAAAACGATTCGAGGAACTTGTTGAAAACTCTTGTCCGTCGGCCGGTTCTTGTCAGGGGCTTTATACTGCTAATACGATGGCGTGTTTGACTGAGGTTATGGGAATGAGTTTGCCGTATTGCGCAACTTCAGCGGCGGTGTCTTCGCAAAAACGTCGAATTGCGTTTGATAGCGGTATGGCAATTGTTGATTTGGTGCGCGAGGGTGTTACTCCTGATATGATTTTGACTAAAGAGGCCCTGCGTAATGCGATTATTGCGGATTTGTCTCTTGGTGGTTCGACAAATTCATTTTTGCATTTGTTAGCATTAGCGAATGCCGGCGGAATTGACATTGCGTTGGAAGATTTTGAGGAATTGAGCGATAAAATCAGGCAGATTGTAAAACTTGATCCGTCTTCAAGCTTTACGATGACAGATCTTCATCATGCCGGTGGTATTCCTGCGATTTTGAAAACTTTATTTGACGGAAATGTTGGATTTGTTGACGGGCTGAGTGTTTCGGGGCTTAAAATTTCTGAAATTGCCCAAAGTGCTTATGTTGACTCAAAACTTATTCATCCGTGTTGTGCGCCAGTGACCAATAAGGCAGGGTTGGGGGTTTTGTATGGAAACATTGCCTCTGGTGGTTGCGTGACGAAGATTTCCGGGATTGACGAAAGTTGTTATGAGTTTGAGGGTGTGGCATATCCTTTTGACAGTGAAGAAGACGCAATGGCGGCGCTTGAGAATGATTTAGTTAAACCTGGGGATGTTGTTGTTATTCGCTATGAGGGGCCTAAAGGTGGGCCGGGAATGCGTGAGATGTTGGCACCGACCTCGCTTTTGGTCGGAAAAGGCTTGGGTACAAGTTGCGCATTGATTACGGATGGGCGTTTTTCCGGCGCTACTCGTGGGATTTGTATCGGTCATGTTTGTCCTGAGGCGGCAGATGGTGGTGTTATCGCGCTTATTCAAAAAGGTGATAAGATAAAAATCAGTATTAATTCTCGCACGGTTGAGTTGCTTGTTGATGAAAAAGAGCTTGAGCGTCGGCGGCAAAATCTCATCATGCCGGAGCGCAAAAACGTGTCTAAATATTTACAGCGTTACGCAAAAAATGTTGCTGACGCTTCACACGGGGCAGTGGTGTTGTAATGTTTAAACCGTATGAATGTTTTTTGAGCGAATTTGATAAAAAACTTGAGGAATATTTTCGGCGTGACGCCGCTGCAATTAAATGTAAGAAAGGGTGCACTTTCTGTTGTACGAATGGGGATTATCCGCTTTCGCATTTGGAAATGTGCTATTTAATGCAGGGGTTTGTGTGGCTGGATAAATCCCGGCATGATGAGGTAAGGGAGAATATTCGCGCCCTTGCGAATATTTCGAATGCGGCACAAAAGGGTTATGCTTGCCCGTTTTTGTTAGATGGGGAATGTTCTGTTTATCGGTATCGACCATTAATCTGCCGCGTGCACGGTTTGGCTTATATGCGCTCTGACGGGATTGTCGAACTTCCTGAATGCGCGCGTTGCGGATTGAATTACAGTGATAATTTTAACGGGGAAAGTGTTGATTTTGAGCCGATAAAGGATGATTTGAGTTTGAAAAAGATATACAAGTCGGCACGCAAGATTGATTTTGGACCGATAAAATCTTTACTTGATTGGTTTTGTCGATAAAATTTTGCCTTGGTAAAAAAAATGAGCAAAAAATTTTTTGTTCGGATTTTATTCCTATATGAGAAAAATTTGTCCTAAAATAAACCATGCAAAAACACATTTACCTCGGTTAATAGCGAGTGGAACAACAGAGCAGCGACTTCAAAAAGCCAGACTTTTGAACTTGGATTTTTTTGAGCAGATGATGCGAGCAAACGATGGTGCGGATGTTACACCTCGAACATTTTCTAGTTTTATAAAAAAGGCTTCAAGTTCTTCGATAAATGTTTCTGTTCGGCATTTATATGAAGGTGAAAATCCGAATGTAAAATATTCTCTGAATACAAATTTGGTTTGCAAGGGCTATAATCTTGCAATACCGTTTAAAAATTTTGAGAAAAAAATAGCAATGAGTTCGGCGCCTGTATTTTTAAATGAAACTCAAAGGATTTTTAATGCTATTTTTAACCCTAAATTTATAGCACGAGTGATGAAAATGGCTTCAAAATATAAGGATGTTGATTCTTCTATGGATTTTTTCACCAAAAATATTAGTAACGTTAACGAATTAAAACCTAAAGCTTTGGACGATTTCCTGAAAGAAAAAACGTTAGATATGCAGATTGATGCATTGCAGTTTATGCGCTACGAACTTCTTGACGAGCAAAATGTTTTCAGGGCAAAACGTCAAATTGACAGGCGAATAGAAAAGTATAATAATTTGAAATTTCAACGTCCCGAAGGGTATTACGATTTTGCGGAACATAAGTACGAAGAGAAATTGCAAATACTTAATCAAAAATTGAAAGCCTTGTTGGATGAGGCGCGTGGCCGTAAATAAATTATATAAAAATCCCGCCTGATAGAGACGGGATTTTTGTTATTTGTTTTTTCTGTTGTAATAGTCTTCGATGAAGCCGGTGTTAAAGTTCCCGCTGATGAAGACCTCGTCCTCAATGATATCTTGATGGAATGGTAAAGTTGTTTCGATACCTGTGATGACGTATTCTTTCAGTGCGCGGTACATTCTTCTGCGCGCTTCATTACGGTTTCTGCCCCAACAGATTAATTTGCCAATCATAGAATCGTATGTTGGTGGAATTGTATAATCCTGATATGCGTGAGAATCTACACGGACCCCAAATCCGCCCGGAGTTACGTATCCAGTGATTTTGCCAGGGTTTGGCATAAAGTTTTTAGCCGGGTTTTCCGCGTTGATACGACACTCAATTGCATGACCTCTTAATACAATATCTTCTTGCGTGAAGTCGAGTTTTTCGCCTGAAGCAACAAGAATTTGTTCTCTGACTAAATCGATATTGGAAATCATTTCAGTTACGCAGTGTTCGACTTGAATACGCGTATTCATTTCCATAAAGTACCATTTGCCGTCGTGATCGAGGAGAAATTCGCATGTTCCGACGCCCTCATAATTGATTGCTTTTGCGGCACGAACGGCAGCCGCTCCCATTTCTTGGCGAGTTTTTTCGTCAATCGCAGGTGATGGTGCCTCTTCGATAAGTTTTTGGTGACGTCTTTGGATTGAACAATCGCGTTCACCCAGGTGAACAACGTTTCCGTATTGGTCTGCCAATATTTGAACCTCAATGTGACGCGGATTTTCAAGATATTTTTCCGCGTAAACATCCGGGTTGCCGAAGAAATTTTGAGCCTCAGTTTGGCAAAGATTCATATTTGTTTCGACTTCATCGTCGTTGCGAACGATTCTCATACCCTTTCCGCCGCCGCCGGCAGTAGCTTTGAGGATAATCGGGTATCCTGCCTTTTGGGCAAACTCTTTAACTTCCTGTGGAGTTTTAACGATGCCTGTGCCCGGGGTTACCGGCACGTTGTTTTCAATCATTGTTTTTCTTGCGGTCGCTTTGTCACCCATTTTGCGCATAGATTCAGCGGAAGGCCCGATGAATTTTATTCCGCTTTGGGTGCAAATATCAACGAAGTCTGCGCGTTCTGACATAAAGCCGTAGCCCGGGTGAATTGCATCTGCCCCTGAAACTTCTGCGGCTGAAATTATTGCCGGAATGCTCAAATAGCTTTTTGCGCTGGGTGCCGGCCCGATACAATAAGCCTCTGTTGCAAGTCTCACGTGGAGTGAATTTGCGTCCGCTTGTGAATAAATTGCAACGGTTGGAATTCCTAATTCTCTGCAAGCGCGGATGATTCTAACAGCTATTTCTCCGCGGTTTGCGATTAAAACTTTTCTAAACATATATTTCCCTTTAATCCCAAGCTATGGTGTGAAAACTATAGCGGGGAATCTCTCTACTATTCTACGTACATTAAAACTTGGCCAAATTCGACAGGCTGACCGTTTTCAACGCAAATTTCAACGATTTTGCCTGAAATTTCTGAGTCGATTTGGTTCATCAGTTTCATTGCTTCAACGATACAAACGGCATCGCCTTCTTTGATTGTGTCGCCAACTTGGACGAATGGTTTCGCATCCGGGGATGGCGCAGCGTAGAAGGTACCGACCATCGGGGATGTGATGGATTTTCTGTTGTCTGCTTGAACAGGTGTTGGAGCCGGAGCTGCTGCTGGAGCTGCAACCGGTGCCGGAGCAGATTGAACAACAGGTGCTGACGTTACGGTCTGAACAACGCCTGAAACTTCTTTTCTCAAGGAAACTGCGCAGGTTTCATCTTCCAACGTGATTTCTGTTAAATTATTTTCAGAAAGGATTTTTGCTAATTTTTCAATATAATTTGTATCTATTTTCATCTTTTTCTCCCTATCAACTATAAAAAAGAAGGCAAAAATATGCCTTCTTTTTAAAATTTTTATAATACTAGCATCTGTCTAAGTATTCGTTAGTACGGGTGTCAATTCTAATCATGTCGCCGTTAGCAACGAAGAACGGAACGTTTACGACAGCGCCGGTTTCAACTTTAGCCGGTTTAGTACCGCCTTGAGCGGTGTTTCCTTTTTCAGCCGGAGGTGTATCAACGACTTCAAGTTCAACGTGTGCAGGAAGGTCAACACCGATTACGCGGCCATTGTGGAGTAAAATTTGGATAATCATGTTTTCTTTAAGGTATTTTACGCCATCGCCGACTTGAATTTCAGACAAAGGCATTTGTTCATAAGATTCCATGTCCATCATGACAAACTCTTTACCTTCTTTGTAAAGGTATTGCATTTCGCGTCTGTCAAGAGTTGCTTTGCCGACTTTTTCGCCAGCTCTAAACGTTTTTTCAAGAACGTTACCTGTTTCAACGTTTTTAAGTTTAGTTCTTACAAACGCTGCGCCTTTGCCCGGTTTTACGTGTAAGAACTCAACAACTGACCACAAGCCGTTGTCTAATTCAAGCGTTAAGCCTGTTTTTAAATCGTTTACTGAAATCATATTTTTCCCCTTTTTTAAGTTATAAATATCTCTTTTATATCCCATTCTAACATAAAAATTACAAAAAACAAAATATTTTAATATTATGTTACGTTTGGGGACTTTTATTGTATTATATTAGAATGGCAGTAGGTCAAGTTTATAAGATACATTCGGATTTTTATTATGTTACCTCGCAAGAGGGGAATTTTGAGTGTAAAATCAGAGAAGTTTTGAAAAAAAGCGGCGAGAAAATTCTTGTCGGAGATTTTGTTGAATTTGACACCGGGCATATTTCTTCGATTTTGCCGCGTAAATCTTTTATTCCGCGCCCGAGTGTTGCAAATGTTGAACAAATTGTTATTGTTTCTGCTCTAAAGTCGCCGGATTTGGATTTTAATCAACTTGATAGATATATTGCGTTTGCCAAGTATTATAATCTTGATGTTAAACTTTGTTTTAACAAAGAGGATTTGGACGTTGAAGAGGGTTTGGTTGAACTTATCCGCTCTATTTATGAACAGTTAGGATTTCAAATTTTCTTTACATCGGCCAAGGAGCATTGGGGTGTTAAAATTTTTGGAGATGTTTTGCGCGGGAAAACTAGTGTTCTTTGCGGAAGTTCAGGCGTTGGTAAATCAAGTTTGATTAATGCTATAAATCCCGGTTTTAACCTGAGAACCAAAGAAATTAGTGAGAAAACAGGGCGTGGGACGCACACAACTCGTCACTGTGAAATTCTAACCTTGGGCGATGAAACCAAAATTATTGACACACCTGGATTTAGTAATCTGAAATTTGATTTTATCTTGCCGACGGAAGTGGATTTGCTTTTTGATGAAATTTCGTTCTATAAGGGCATGTGCAAGTTCGCGGATTGTTTACACCATTTGGAAAGTGGTTGTGCAGTGCTTGACAATATGGATAAAATTCCGTATTCGCGCTATATGAGTTACTTGGCTTTTGTGGAAGAAGCAAAGGAATACAAAGAAAAGATTAAATACGTAGGGCGTAAGGTGGAGACCTTCAAGAAGAAAATTAACGGGAAAGTTGCGGTTAAAATTAGTGAACGTAAACGTCAATCCGCGCGTAATACTCTTAAACAAAAGGTATATAAAGATGTTGAGCATGAATGATTTAATAAAACTTGTTGATGAAAAATTGGATGATTTACTCCCCCCGCACTTGCCAGAGCGACTTTTTGAATCTATGCGTTATACGGTATTGCTCGAAGGTAAAAGGCTTCGGCCGGTATTGTGTTTAGAAATCTGTCGTGCGTTGGGCGGGAAAATTGACGACGCACTGGGTGTTGCGTGCGCGATTGAAATGCTCCATGCTCAAACTCTTATTCATGACGATTTACCTTGCATGGATAACGATGATTTTCGGCGCGGCAAACCTTCAAACCATAAGGTTTTTGGTGAGGCGATGGCGGTTTTGGCCGGTGATGCCTTAATTTCTTGGGCAGCGCAAGTGATTTTGCGAAACTCTGCGAATTTAGTATCCGGTGTTCGTTTGCAATTGTTGGACGATTTCCTTACGGCTGCCGGGGCTAACGGTGTTATTGCCGGGCAAGTTGTTGATATAGAAATGGAAGGTTCGGTCGAGAAGCATTCGGCCGAAAATTTGGAATTTATCCATACTCACAAAACCGGGGATTTGTTTAAATTGGCGATAGTTTCCGGGGCGCGAATTGCCGGTGCTGTTGGTGCGCAGCTTGAGGAAATGATTGAATTTGCTCTTAATTTTGGCTTAGCGTTTCAAATAGCGGACGATATTTTGGACGTTGTTTCTGATTTTTCGACGATGGGTAAAACTCTTGGCAAGGATATTGGGGCCGGAAAACTTACTTATGTAACATTTTACGGATTGGATAATGCGAAATGTAAACTTACTTGCCTTTTAGAAAAATGTGATGTTATAATAGAAAAATATAATTCTGGAATTTTAAGAGAGATAGTAAAAGGGATTAGAAATCGAACAGGAGTATAAATGTTTATTGATTTAATTGCTAATAACGGATTAGAAGTCCTATTTTTAGGCGTTACGGCTGCGTTTTGGGCGCAAGTTTTGAAGTTGTTTACATTTGCCTTTGTGGATAAAAGATTTAATTTCAAAATATTTACGACAACAGGTGGCATGCCAAGTGCACACTCCGCTGGTGTTGTCGCGGTGACGACGGCGGTCGGTTTACTGGAAGGGTTTACGTCAGTTGTTTTTGCAGTTTCTTGCGCTTTTGCAATGATTACGATGTATGACGCAGCCGGATTAAGACGTGCGGCCGGAAAAACCGCGGCGTGTTTAAACCGTATGATGGATGATTTCTACAATAACGATGTTCAAGCGATTGGCGGGAAATTGAAAGAGCTTTTGGGCCACACTCCTTTTGAGGTCTTTGTTGGCGCAGCACTTGGAATTATTTACTCAATAGTAATGCACATGTATGTTTTTAATTAAATTTATCTGCCCATGTTTTTTTGAATTTGTGAGTGAATTCGGTTTGCTTTATACAAATATGTCGTGAGCTTTTCGTAGTTTTCAAGGTGTTCGCCGTATGGCACTTTCATTTCGATGAGTTCATCGACGCTTTTGTTTATGCCTGACAACATCTCTAATGAGTCGCTTAGGGCCATTATTGAGTTGAATTTTTTTGAGATTTTGGCAAGAATTTTGCGCGAGATAAATCGTTGTATTGCTCGGATTACAGGCATATCAACCCGTTTTTTGAGTTTGTTTTTTAGTATTGGTTTTGTTAAAGATTTTTTCTGCGCATATATGGATTTTAATTCTGCCAGTTCGCGTTCAAGTTCTTTTTCTTTGATTTTTAAACTTATAACGTCGGGAAGTTTTCCGAGTCGTTCCGTGGCGGTAATTTTTATATGAAGATCTTCAAGTGCTTCTTCAATTTTTGCGATTTCAACGCCAAGTTTGATTATTTCATCGTCGGCTGATTCGCTGGCGCCAAAATTATTAATCATGTTTATGTCGTAGCCGTTAAGTCTTGTCGTATAACGAGTTTCGGCTGAAAAAATGTTTTCTCCGAGTTGTGGTTTCGGCGTTGTTTTTGTGAAATTATCTGTTAATTTTTGACCATTGTTGTTATTCATTTGTTTTAATTAATTGTATAAACTTTTTTGTAATACATTATTGAACCCAAAATCATAAGTATGATGTTAGGCATCCATGCGGCTAGAAACGGCGGTAGGACGTCACCTTTGCCGAATGATATTGACAGTGCGCGGATTAGGTAGTATGTGAAAATTATCAATATACTGAAAAGAAATCCGCGGTTGTATCGAACTCGTGGCGGCGTAATTGAAAGTGGTACCCCGATTAAGACCAGCGCTATCGTCGTAAGCGGCAGGGCTATTTTGTCGTAAAGTTCGATGTATAGCGCGTTGCGTTGTTTTTTGTTGTCTTTGAAATCTTGTTTTGCAATATATTTTACAAGTGTGCTGAAATTCATTTCGCGCGCAACATTTTTGTTCATTTCTTTGGATAGGTCAACGGCAAATTTTATGTTGAACTTATCAAAAAGGGATGTGTTAAGGATTTTTCCGTCGCTGGAGACTGTATAAATAGCGCCTTTGAGGAAGTTCCAGCCATCTGAATTTGTGTCACCTTCGACAGCTTGGAGAATTTGAATTGTTCCTGATTTTGAAGTGTCTAGAACTGTAACGTTGCTAAGCTTTTTGTTTTTGCAACTTCCGACGTAAAAAAGTCTTTTGAGACCGTTGGAGTCGTTGAGTTCTTTGAATACAAAATTTTCTTTGCCTTCCGGGATATTCTTCTGGCTGAACGACCATAGTGCAAGGTCTTTTGCCTGTTTTGACATTACGGGTACAACGCTTTCGTTTACAACAAAGCAGCAAACGGACATCGCGATTGCGAATGCAAAAATTGGTTTTGCAATGCGGTTTAGGCCTATGCCGCAGGAGCGCAGAACTGTTATTTCTGATGACAAACTAAGTTTGTTTAGAGTCATAACTGTTGCTAACAAAACACCTAAAGGTATTGTCATTACGATGATTGATGGTAAATTCAAGATTACAATCCTGAACGCTACTGAAAATGGTATTCCAAACATTGAAATCTGTTTAATAAGCGTAATGAAGGTGTCAGAAGCAAAAATAATCGAAGTGAATATGCAAACACCCATAATGAAAACTTCAATTACTTGTGAAAGTATGAATCTGTCTAAGAGTTTTATATCTTTTAACTTTTCCAAATCTACACGCATGATAACGATATAATAATCTAAAAATACTTACTTTGCAAATAATTTACCGTTTGTGTAAACGTAACTAAAGTCTGTAGTTTGCGATTAAGAACTCTTGTTGTAACAAAAGTTTACAAAGTTTTGGTTAAAACGCAATTTTTATTGCTTGAAAAACTTTATATAAGTAAGGTAGGTTAAAATCAATTTGGAGGTTAGGTTATGTGTCCAAGTTCTTTTGGTCCACAAGGTATACCGGCAGTGAATATCGGTGACGTAAGAAACTTTTGTGCCGCTGTAGCACCAAATCAATTTCCAACATCTTGTGCCGGTTATGATCCGATGAGTATGGATTATAGCATTTATGGTACGGATGTTGACCTGACTTCTGATTATTCAATCGGGGGCGGATATGGTTTTGGCCCTGGTGGTGTCGCGAGTGCCGGCGGTGCGTACGGTTATGACCCAAATATGATGTATGAGCAAATGGATAAATGGACTGATTATATGTACGACAGAAATGTTAGGTATACGGAAAAAAGTCGTGCAAATGATATGAGAATTAATGGTCCGTTGTTGGCTACTCAGTACGCCGCTGATGCGTTAAACGAAAAAATAGTTAAAGATGAACAGCCGCAAATCGTTCGTGCGTTCAATAAATTTAAGGCGGAAATGGTAAAACTTTATCCGCAGTATGCGAACCTTGATGAGCGTTCGTTGAATGCAAAGGCGATGGAACTTTACAAACAACGTTACGGTGTTGGTTTGAAAGATGACATTAGAAACCAAGGTAATTCAATGGTAATGCAAGGTTTTGCAAATGGCGTAACTGCCGGTTTTGGTTGGAAAAGTAGTTCTGAAGAAACAATCGAAGAAATTACCGGAACGCCGATGAGTCGTCAAGACAAGATTTTGTACGCAGCCGGAAAAGGTTTTGGTACGGCTACATTGGCGGGTGCTGGGATAATCGCGACAAATCAGGCTTGCAAAAATATAAAATGGATCGGCAAAGGTATCGCGAATAACAAAGTCTTAGCAATAGCAACAGCAATTGGTGCGGTTGTCGGACTTTGGAACTATTTTACTCAAAAAGCTTAAATTCCTATTAAATTCCTAAAAATTCCTAACCAATAGTGTGTGGTAGTGCTCGAAACCCGGGCAAAACCAAGTTATTACATAGTGTTTAGTGTGATGTGGAGGTTGTAAAACCTCCTTTTTTTTGCCTGAATAAAAAAGCTCGAGCAAAAAAGCCCGAGCAAAAATTGAATAAAGCAGTTCTCCGCAACCTGCTCGTCTTGCTCCTCGCAAGCCGACCCGTTGCTCCGCTGTCTAATACGCCACTCTCAAAAATTCGCTCACGTTCCTTATCGCGAATTTTTGTTCGGACATTTATAGTTCCTCAAAGATTTCAATCGGAGCATATAAGGAAATTTCTTCGCGAGCCAGCACGGTTATTTCGTTGAAATAACTGGATAACATTTTGAAGATTAGATGCCTGAATTCAATCGGAACGATAAAGGTTTTGCAATCATATTTTTCGATTAATTTCCCCAGCTTTTTAGCTAGTTGATCAGCATATTTTGCGTCGATTTTGATAATTTCTTCTGTCTCATCTTCTTCTACGCAGGTTTCGCAGATGTTCAATAGAGAGTCTTCACTGATTTCAATAGCGTTAATTATGCCATCTTCGTTGATGTTATTTTTTGTGATTTGGCGCCCGAGAGAGAGTCTCAGTTTTCTCAGAATATCGGTTTTGTCACTTTCGTTTGCAAAGTCATTGATTTTTTCGAGTATAAACGTGATATCTTTTATTGAAATGCGCTCGTTGATAAGGCTTGTCAGAATGTAGCGCAAGTCCGCCAGTGAAAGAAATTCCGGGATTAAGTTTTCGATTAAGAACGAATTGTTTTCGTCAACAACTTCTATATAGTTGTCGAGTTCGTTGTAATCCAGGATTTCGTCAACGAATTTTACTGCGATAAATTCGAGTGCACGTGTAATACATTGCGCGCCGGAAAGCCCTTTTTCCCAAAAATCTTTGCATCTTTCTTTCTTTATCCAGACGATTTTCTTGCCAGTTACGCTGTCTGTGTCGTAAATTGCGTCTTTAATTTTATCTGCAAAAAGATTTTCGGTAAAAAACATCAGGTATTCCGGGTAAACCAAGCCTCTAAAGACTTCCAATCCGCGAATTTTTATAGCGTATTCGTAAGGGTTAAGGCCTTCGTCGTCTTTGAATACTATCTTAGGAATGACAAAACCGAGTTCTTCAGTAAGTTTGAGTCTTAGTTTTACGGTTTCGGCGATAAGTTCTTCTTCGTCGATATCAAGTTCGGTGTCGATATAGCCTAAAATTTCTTCGCTAAGGCTGATTGAAAGTTTATCTTCTCGAAGATTTTTGTACATGCTATCAGGTGAAGTCGTTTGCGCCAACTGGCGTTTTAGTTCGTCCAACTCGCGCAGCCCTGCTGAAATCTTATCGTTAAGACGTTTCCTTCCGATAGACGCCGGCGCTTCGTTTTCCAGCTCTTTTTTGGCTTTACTGATTTTGTTTTTTACATCTTTGATTTTGTGTTGGATTTCCAGGCATGCTTCATAAGGTGTAAGCGTTGGAGAAAGTAATTTTTCCATCTGGCTTTTGAAGTTTGAAATATTTATTTCGTCAGTATTTTTGTTGTAATTTTCGTCTTCAGCTTCGCGCATAAAAATGCAATTGTATTGGAAATTTTCATCATCTGTCTCGACCTCGTTGATGGTATAAAGTTCCCAACCGTTCATTGACATTTCGTTAAGAAGATTTTGCAACGCTTGTGTGTCGTCGCTGGAACATGTCTTAATTACATATTGCATTTTCTTGTTTTTAAACATATCTGACTCCTATTTACGTATATTATAACACATATTGCTCGGTTCGCCTAGCCCCCCTGAGATGAAATTTTATTTTACAAAAATTAACATGTTTGCCACGCAATAAATTTTTTCAGGTGTTTTTGATATAATGAAAAACAAGGAAAATTTATGGCGGTAGATAAATATATTATGGAAAAAGTTAGTTTGTTGTCAGCAGAAAAGTCGCTAAAAAGCGCAGAATTACCCGTTTCTCATGTTTTACCGATGGAAATGTTCAGAATACATGAAGAAATGAAATCACTATTAAAAAATAATTCATCAATGGAAAATCCGGTTTTCTTTTCTTTGAAATCGGATTTTTTGTATAAGCTTCAGCGTTTGTTGAAACAAGACAGGCCAATAATGGTTGCGATTACCGGCGAAAGTGCCAGTGGTAAATCTTGTTTTACGCAGAATTTAAAACAATTTATTTTGGATAGTGGGATTGATTGTTCTTTTATCAGTTGCGATAATTTTTATCAAGATATTTCCTGCTACTACGAAAAATATGGCAATTATGGCAACGCTTTGGCTGCCGGTGTTGATTTGGAAGGCCCAAGTGCGTTTGATTTGGATGAATTGTCGTTAGCGCTTGATCATATTTCAAAAGGTGAAGAGATTTGTATTCCTAAGATGAATTTGAGTAATGGTGTTTGTATAAAGAATCAAACTCCTGTAAAAAGTGCAAAAGTTATCCTTGTTGAAGGAATTGCCTCTATGTGGAACGGTTTGGACAAGAAATTTGATGTCACAATATATGTTGATTTGGATGAAGAGACCAGAAAAACACGTCACGTAGAGCGTGCAGCGAGTCGAGACAAATCGAAGGAAGAGGCGCTTCAGATGTGGAAATATATGAGTGCATCTGCGGAACTTCATATTCGTCCACACCGTGAAAATGTCGATATCGTGCTGAATGGCGGATATTATAGAGATGACTTGATTGCGATGTTTGGGAAGTTACGGCATTTATTAACTCATTAACTTATTAACTTCCCCGGAGGGGTTGACAAACCCCTCGCAATAGTGCATAATGAAAATATGAATTATACAAAATACAATAAAAGAATAAGAAGTTCAATAGGGGGGGGGGGCGCCTCAACAGCCTGATTATATCTGGCATTGCGGCTCATGTTTTGCCAAAACCTCCGACCCTTGTGAACGCAAGATTACGGAGGTAAACATGACAGAAACAAATTTTGTCGGCTTGTTAAAGCCGACCATTACGAACTTATCGCCTTATAGCCCTATCGCCCTAACGCCTTACCGCAAGGCATTCACAATGGCGGAAATCTTATTATCTTTAACGATAATTGGCGTGGTCGCAGCGATTACGCTGCCAAGCTTGATGGCGAATATTAATGAGAGAACTTGGAACACACAACGCAAAGCTTTGTACGCTCGCTTATCCCAAGCGATTGCAATGATGCCAAACTTAAACGGTTATGGCGAATACGAAGGCACAAACACGGATGGTTCCGTTACCGCGACAAAAGACACTGCCGCTGAGGCGTTTTTGACCGATGGCCTTTCAAAAGTTCTTAAAATCAACAACATTTGCGACGCGGCACATTTGGCTGATTGCGGTGTTGTCAGTTCTTATACAAACCTAATTGGTACAGTTAAAACTTGGCCCAAAAACTTGTCCGAGTTAAACCCGATGTTTACAGGAAGCTATATAACGGGCAGTAGCAGTGTTTATAGTAATCCGCAGAATTATATTGATACAAATGCTGCTGCCTTTGAAACTTTAAGTGGTGAAACCTTAGTCGTTTATTATAATCCGTATTGTGTTGATGATTTGGGAGAGACAAAGAATTACTTTTCTCAGACTAAAATGTGCGCAAATTTCATCTATGATTTAAACGGAAATAGAGGGCCAAACACTGTCGGTAAAGATATTGGTTTTATTACTGCTCTTCATCCAACAGCTACAAATGTTGTTGCACCAATGCCGCTGAATGCTAATGCGAATAACGGCGCAACTGTTTTGCAAACGATGGCCAGTGAGGCTTGCACCACTCAAGACCCTGATTCTAGAGTGCCTAATAGATTTGAGTTGCATTCTATATTTTATAATCGAGAACTATTAGGGATCGCTCCAAATTCGGGTGCTTACTGGTCTAGCTCGCTTGTTTCTGCCGGAGAGGATGCAAAAGCTTGGGCGCAAGTTTTACATGCTGGGCTAGCTTATCCTTATGTACGAAGTACTGGAAATGCTTTTTTAAGGTGTGTTAAGCGTTAAATTTTGTAATTCTTATCCATACCTTCCCACTCGAAAATTTTTCGGGTGGGGAAGTATTTGCAATATTTCGTTACTAAACTCTTGATTTTAAACATTCTTCATGTTACTCTTATCTTGTCAGACTGCTGGAATACGCTTTTTATGGGCAACAATTAGTTCAGTAAGTGACGAGTACTCGGAAACTACAAGTCGGGTGGATACACGAATCGGGCGTTTTGCGCCGTGTTAGTGGCTCGGTTTGCAAGTCCAAATATAAAGGAAGAAAAAATGAATACAGATCCAATAGCAGATATGCTAACAAGAATCAGAAACGCTAGTATGGTAGGTTTGGCAGAAGTTTCTATGCCATCTTCTAAGTTGAAAGTTGAGTTGGCTAAATTGTTGAAATCAGAAGGTTTTATCTCTGATTACGCAATCAAAGAAGAAGGCAAATTCAAAGCGTTGTCAATTGTTTTGAAATATGACGCAAAAAACAAACCTGTTATTACTAAATTGCAAAGAGTTTCAAAACCTGGTTTGAGAAACTACAGTAAAGCTCAAAACCTTCCGCAAGTATTAGGCGGTATGGGTGTTGCTATCGTTTCAACAAGCAAAGGTTTGATGACAGACCGCAAAGCGCGTAAAGAAAACGTTGGCGGCGAAGTTCTTTGCTACGTTTATTAATTAGCGTAAGCCAGGGTAAAGCCACGGTGTTGGCACCTGGGAGGGTGACAAGCAGGTGGCGGAACTATTGATAACCGCCGTTGTGCCTGGAGCGTAAGCGAAAGGAACGAACAAATCTTTGATTTGACAGGCGGGAAAGCGTAAGCCAGGGTGAAGTCCGAATTTGGCGGCGATGAGCCGGCCAACTGAGGACGAAACAATTTTTTGTATTACACAATTCAGGTTCAATTGACAGAAAAGCCTGAAAATTAAAAGGAGAAAATTATGTCACGTATTGGTAAATTACCTATTGCAATTCCGGCAGGAGTTGAAATTAAAATAGAAGGCCAAACAGTTACTGCAAAAGGTCCTAAAGGTACAGAAGTAGTTACTGTTCGTCCTGAAATCACAGTTAAAGTGGAAGAAAACAACATCGTTGTTACAAGAGTTGATGACTCTCGCGAAGCACGTTCATTGCACGGACTTTCAAGAACACTTATTGCTAACGCTGTTAAAGGTGTAAGCGAAGGTTTCGAAAAGAAACTGGAAATCGTCGGTGTTGGTTACCGTGCTAACATGGATGGTGCAAACATGAATTTGGCGTTGGGTTATTCACACCCTGTAGTTATCGTTCCACCGGCAGGCATTACGTTGTCTGTTGAGGCGAACACCAAATTATCCGTAAAAGGCACCAACAAACAATTAGTTGGTGATGTAGCGGCTGAAATTCGCGGCAAACGTCCACCTGAAGTTTACAAAGGAAAAGGTGTTAAATACGAAGGCGAATACATCAGACGTAAAGCTGGTAAAGCTGGTAAAAAATAACGCGTAAGCCAGGGTGAAGCCACGGTGTTGGCACCCGAGAGGGTGACAAGCAGGTGGCGGAACTATTGATAACCGCCGTTGTGCCTGGAGCGTAAGCGAAAGGAACGAACAAATCTTTGATTTGACAGGCGGGAAAGCGTAAGCCAGGGTGAGCGAAGCGAGCCTATGGAAAAATAAAATGATATTAACAAGCCCGTATAAACCCTTATAAGAATTGCTGACTTAAAGAAGGTTTGGGCAGAAAGAAGGAAAAAATGATTAAACAAGAAAACAGAAAAGCAAAAGTTCAAAAAAGACACAGATCAATCAGAAACAAGATTTCAGGAACTGCTGAGTTCCCAAGATTGGCAGTATACAGAAGTACAAAACACATTTATGCACAGTTGATTGACGACGTAAACCATGTAACATTGGCATCAGCATCATCAAATGACAAGGATTTGAAAGAAAAATTGTCAAATGGTGGAAACATTGAGGCTGCAAAAGTTGTTGGTGAGGCGATTGCTCAAAAAGCTAAAAAAGTTGGCGTTGAATGTGTAGTATTCGATAGAGGCGGATTCTTGTACCACGGTCGTGTAGCGGCTTTGGCAGATGCAGCTAGAGAAGCTGGACTTTGTTTCTAATTTTTCTAATTTTAGAACGATAGAGGTGGCGAATGCAAATTGCATTCCCCACCTTTTTTATTAATTGGGCTTGACAAAATCCCCGTCATGGTGCATAATGAAAATATGATTATGATATTACAAACTAAAAAAATGAAAAGTTCAATAGGGGGGGGGGGCGCGTCAAAGTCCTTGCTATAATTGGCGTTGCGAGGGTAAATATACATGTTTTGCCGAGCCTCCCGCCCCTGTTGATACAAGCGAGAAGGAGCATAACATGAGTAAAAAAACAAACATTACGTACAAGAATGAGTCAATTTCCCATAACGACTTATTCGCTTATTCACCTATTCACTTATTCACTTGCGGCCACGCGTTTACTATGGCCGAAATCCTATTGTCATTGACAATCATCGGCGTTGTTGCGGCAATCACATTACCAAGCTTGATGGCGAACATCAACGAACGCACATGGAACACTCAGCGTAAAGCGCTTTACGCTCGTATGTCCCAAGCCATCGCCATGATGCCACAACTTGCAGGCTATGGAACTTTAACAGAAACAACAGGCGAAGACGGTTCAACAACGGTTACGGACACGGCAACAGAATCATTCCTTACCGAAGGTCTTTCAAAAGTTCTCAAAATTAATAACATTTGTGACAACGCACATTTACAAGATTGCGGTATTCAAGCAAGCTACACCGACATGCTAGGTAGTCAAAAAACGTTACCAACAACGTTATATGGTCTAAACGCATGGTTTAGAAGTGTAGCATTTTCCGGCAGTTCATATTCAACAATGGACACAAAGGCGGCTGCATTTGAAACTCAGAATGGTGAAAGCATTGTTGCATATTACAATCACTCTTGCAAATACGAATATTTAAATGAATCAAGCCTTACTCCATATGGAAATGTTTTTGGTTTTCCTCAATCTA
This sequence comes from Candidatus Gastranaerophilus bacterium, assembly GCA_045639085.1. GTDB lineage: Bacteria > Cyanobacteriota > Vampirovibrionia > Gastranaerophilales > Gastranaerophilaceae > Gastranaerophilus. The sequence continues at coordinate 18,379 of JAZUCM010000056.1, read as the reverse complement.
CTATGTGCGTAAATTTTGTTTATGATTTAAATGGCAACAAGGGACCTAATACTATCGGAAAAGATATGGGCTTTATAACGAGTTTCAATTCTAACGACCCAATTGTAGTTGCTCCAATGCCTTCATCTTCATCCAACGCAGGTGAATCCGCTTGGGCAGGCGCAGCAAGTTTATGCACAGCACAAAACCCTGAAAGTCGCATTCCTAATATTGATGAACTTTCAGCGATGCAGATAAACAAAGATTTAATCAACTTAACCGCTTCCGCGGACTTCTGGTCTGGCTCGGGTTTCAGCGCAGACAGGGCATTGGAAGTGGACACGCGCTACGGACGCCGCCTTTCGCGTCTCAAGTCCGTTGTGTTCTACGTGCGCTGCGTGCAGCGATAAGTATTTAAACAAAAACAAAACGCCCGTGAATTTTACGGGCGTTAATTTACCAAGTCTGGTAGTTTTTACTTATTTTGTAAACCCCTCTTGATGAAATCGCATCATATTTGCAAGGTGCCATTGTTTTTCTTTGACTTCTTGCAGATAGTTTTTGATTTCTTCAAGTTCTGACAACAATGTTGTCATATCTTTGTTTTGTCTGACAAACGGAACATCGGGTTCAGTTTCTTGCCAAGACGGTGACAAACAAAGATTTTCGAACAATTCCTTTTCGTTCACATTTACCTCCTAATCACATCTTTTTTCGGAAATGAACGTGTGGAACATGTCCACCAAATCAAATTTACCATATTTAAAGGCCACTGGGGCTTTTACGTAGGCTTCGTTGTCCAAATCCTGAATCGCTTTTACCTCTCTGTAGGTGGCGGAATCAAAATCAAAACTCGTCATTTCCCCGTAATCTAACATCAAATCTTCCATGTTTAGAACTTTTTTGTCTGCCATATCTACACTCCTTATTTACCTACATAGAGTATCGGCAACCTGGTATGATGACTTTAGGGATATAAGCACGATTGTTACAAAGATTTACAATGATATATTGGGCAAATGGCTGAATAACAAGTAATAGTTTAGTGAAAGGATATAAGTTCCGAGTATTAATTCAACATAGTCCTTTTGGGTATGAAAAAAATCACTCTTTTGGGTAGTTTAAAAAAAAGATAAAATAGTGTATTATGATAATACCCTGATGAAGGGCGATCCTCCGAGATTGTATTATTTTATTCTATTATTTATCATGCGAAAATCCGTGCTTCTGGCGCGGATTTTTTGCTGTCCGAACAAAAATTCGCGATAAGCGCGAGCACTGTGCCGAGGCAAACAATCCAGTGAATTGTTTGCCGAGAGGTCAACGGGTCGGCTTGCGAGGAGCAAGACGAGCAGGTTGCGGAGAACTGCTTTATTTCGGATTTGCTCCACGCTCGAATAGTCTCGTTTACAAACCTGTGGTTCTATCAAACTCGATATTCTCGCTATCCGAATTTCGCTTCGCGGAAATGAGTTGCTTTGCAACTCCTGCTTCCGCAAGCTCAATACGTACGCAAATCCGCTGGACTGTCTCTGTAAACAAACAGTCGGTTTGATGATATTGAACAGATGATTTGAGTCTAAAAAAATCAATCCTTTTTTAAGACAAACAGAATATTACCTGTGTCACTAATATCATAAGCATTATGATTTATAATTGGTTTAATATTTACAACCTTTACTCCGTGAATATTTGAACATACATTTTGCAATTCTCGTTCAGTAAAGAAATTATGAAATAATCTGTTTTCATTAAAAATTTGTCTTCCAACACCATTTATAGGCTGATTATCAAGTTTAGTAATGGCAAATAAAAAGCCATTCTGTTTTAAATGATTAACTAAATTTTGTACAGCATCTGCAAATCCGCTCTTTGCAACATGCTGAAGGGCTTTCCTTGTCCATATTGCATCAAATAATTTGGGAGATTTGAAATCATTAAACCCTGCACAGATTATATCTGCATTTGAATTTTTTCGTGCCGTATTAACACAGTCTAAACTTGCGTCGAATCCCGAAACTTTATAACCATAATCAAGAAAGGAGCGAACTTCTTTCCCTTCTCCACATCCTGCATCTAATATTTCAATTTCACTTGGTTCTTTTTTTATAAATCTGTTTAAATAATCAATAAATATTCTTTTATCTGATTCTGAATTTTCTGTTAAATGGCTATGATGAAACTCTTCAAAAAATCCAACTCCCCCTCTATTAGTAATATTACCACCTTGAATGGTTCCACCGCGACTATACCAGTTTTGCACAAATTGTTTAACTTCTTGATTACTAATATTCCAATCTACAATAAGAGTTTTTATTCTTGAATTTAGCATAAGTTTTTCTAGTTCTTGATAATTTTTTGCAATTGTAGTAAATTTGTTACCAAAAGCTGTATACTTGTAATTATTTACGTTTGGATTGTTATTCAATAACATAGGATTAAGTTTCATAAATATCTTTCCTTAAGTTTTTCTATAATAAGGTAAACCTTGTAAAAAAAAATTTGCTATTTATGTTAAATAAAAAAATATTTATTTAAATTTTGTTATGTTTATAGGTGATATTTAGTGCATTGTGTTCCACTCTTTATACTAATAAAGTCCGTTTTAGTCCAGTTTGATTTTTGCAGAATCAAACAACTTCCGACAGAGAAAATCCTATAAAGTCAGAGGTCTTGGGGGTAATAATCAAACTGGACTAAAAAATACATACACATATAGTAACAATTTCAAAATCAGTATAAATGTGATCAAAAATCTGCATACTATAAAAGACAAGAGTTGGAAACTCTTGTCTTTCTCCGAACAAAAATTCGCGATAAGGAACGTGAGCGAATTTTTGAGAGTGGCGTATTAGACAGCGGAGCAACAGGTCGGCTTGCGTGGAGCAAGACGAGCAGGTTGCGAAGAACTGCTTTTACTTATGGCGCGGGAGACGAGGCTGTCTTGACCTGTTCGCATTAAACGTGTCTGTGTGTTTTGCCTGTTGATTTTCAATGTCCGAACAAAAATTTGCGATAAGCGCGAGCGAGGTGCCTGAGTCACATCTATATTAGGCAGGATACGAGCTGCAATGCTGGAATATACGAGTCGAGCAAGACAGGAACGTGAGCATTCTGCCGAGGCAAACAGTCCAGTGAGCTGTTTTGTGAGAGGTCAACGGGTCGGCTTGCGAGGAGCAAATTTAAGACAGGTTGCGGAGAACTACTTTATTTCTTTGGCAAAAGCACTCCAGCCTCAGCTCGTTCGCGCTGTCTTGCTCGACTCGCGTGTAACGGCAATTCCGCGTTTTGCTTCTTGGGGTTTACCCAATCGCAAAACTGCTCCAGCCTCAGCTCGTTCGCGCTCGAACCTAAAACAAGGCTAACGCTTAAAATGCACTTGAATTCTGACAAATTTTAATCAACTAATGACGAACATTTTTCTTTAATATCAAGTGCAATATCGCGTGCTTGTTTTTCTTTTAGCCCTATATTTTTTGCAACAGCGAGAATATCCTCTAAACTTGGTTTTTTGCCTTCTCCGTTGATTGTTGTTGCATGTTCTCCGTTTAATGATGAACTATAAGTCAAATCATAAGCGGGGGACAGGTGCCATTCTTTTATATTTTCATCATACAAAAACGAAAAATTCTTTGAATGGTCATCTCTGTTGTGCGCATAAACATTGAAGCACATTAACCTGTACAACTGCTCAATATCTTGATAATTCTTTGTGAGCTCAAGAGTCAATTTCATCAAAATATTATAATCAAGATTCGGCAGACGATGACTTGTTTCTAATAATCCGCTAACAGAAACCATGTGTACTTTTTTGCCGTTTTCCCTATCGAATCGTTTAATTCCAAAATATCCTGAGCAATTTTTGGATTCAAAAAGCCGAGTTTCGCTTATCTTTATTCCGCAGTCTTTTACGACAAGTGAATATTTATATTCCTGTTCGCCTATATTTTTCGGATCCTGCGAGGATGGGAATTTAATTATCCAATCTTCTCCATTTATTTTTGTCAAAATCTTTGGTCTTGCTCCGCCTGATGAACCGCCTAATTTAAAAAGTTCATCCAAGTTATCGGAATTTTGCGACTCTAATATTTTTGAACACTCTTGCGCAAGCTTGTCATAATCGGATTCTTGTTCTTGTGTTTCAAAGTTATGCTCAGGCTTATACGTTAAAGCACCCATGCCGCTTTCTTGAACAACGGCAAGGCGGTTTAAATTATCAATTTCACTTGGGTTAATTTTATTTTTTAGCAATAGGCGGTCAACTAACAATCGCCCCCAACCGTCAGGTAAGCTGTCATTAAAAACCCCAAATAACCCCTCAAACGGTTCAAATTTTGGTAGAAAAACTTTTTTCAGTAACGGCAGAGAAAATGGTGAAATACTAAAACCCGTCGCAAGCCATTCGCTATCATATTCAAAAGCCACAAGCCTATCCGGAGTCTTAGCCAGAGTTCCGACTAATTTATCGTTATAAAAAACTTTAAGGTATTTGTAGTTATCCATTTACCCCTCCATTGATTACCTCGTTGATTGAATTGTAAGTTTTTTGCGTAAATAGGGTTTCAATGTCTTTGTCTAAATCAAGTGCAATAGCAATTTTTATAAAAGATTGCAAGGATATTTCATATTTTGTCTCAAACCTCTTAATGCTGCCAAGACTAACACTTGACTTTTGCGACAACATTTCTTGCGAAATCTTTAATTTTTTACGATGTTCTTTAATTTTATCTGCTAAACGTTTCGCAATTTCATTGGGAGTTTTTTGATTTAAAAATAAGTTGTTCACAGATAATATATTAACCTATTTTACCAGAAAAGTCAATATATAGATAATATATTATCCAATTCCCTGAACGGAATCAAAGTTTTATTATGATGTATTTTTATCAACTTTTGACAAAAATTTGTGGAGAAAAAATTTGTATGTATTTCCCTATGTCCGGATTTCACGCAACTCTGATTTACAATGTTGTAGAAGAAGGGAAATGACATAAAGAAAATAAACCATTTAAAAAAATACAAATTGTTACTGGAAATATTTTGTACTAGTATGATTTTAATATATTGCACAAAATTGGAGCTTCATTATGAATTTGATAGAACAAATAAAATATTTTGAATTGTTAAAGTCAGAAATAGACAAAGAAATTAAAAAAGACGAAATTTATAGAGCAAACTTTGTAAAAAAATATTCTATTAATAAAATTGAAAATATGCATATTGATGAATATGTGTCAGGAAAACCTAATTCTTTTTGTTATAGATTAGAAGAAGAGTTAAAAAGCCTAGGTAGTATTGTTGGTTCATTTGCTAGTAAAAAATACGGAGTTTATTATAATAAAGATAAAAGGACATACATACACCTTTCTAAATTCGGGGAAAACTATAAAGAAGCTTTTTTAATGTAAAAAATGAGATAATTAATTTAATTCGTGACGGAAAACAACATAACTTAGAAGCTATAAAATCTAATAAAATTAGTCCTATGTTTAAAGGGAAGATACTTTCAACATATTATCCTGAGGATTATCTTGCTATTTTTGACAGTAATGAATTAGATAAATTTATTGATTATTTTTGCCCTACTAAGAATTCTAAGAATCTAAATCCTGTCGATAAAAGAGAGCTTTTAGTACAATTCAAAAACAAAAATCAGTATTTAAAATATTATTCGATGAGAGAGTTTTACGCTTTTTTATATAAAACTCTAGATTCAGATGATAAAGTATTACAAAATATAGAATCACAACTTGAAGGATTAAAAAATTTAAATGACGATGATATCCCAGATATTTATGCAGAATTAAAAAATACTGATGCTGAATATATAACATGTAAATATAAAGATGCCATCAATATCCAAAAATCAAAATTTTCAATTTTAAGAAAATCTATTGAATTTGATAAACAAAATCAATTAAAAAAAGAAACAGGTAGTAGAGGCGAAGAAATTGTTAAAAAAGCTGAAGAAAAAAAACTCATAAATTTAGGCATGAATGATAAAGCAAAATTAGTCTCAATTGTTTCTTCGGATAATACATTGGGCTATGATGTAAAATCCTTTAATGAATTTGGTGAAGAAATTCATATTGAAGTAAAATCAACAAAAGGTAATGGTAAAAACTATAAGTTTTATATTACTCAAAATGAGTTTGAAAAAAATAATAATGACAGTACGCATACTATTTATTTAGTAACGGCAGTATCAACTCATAAACCCAAAATTCACATATTGGGTAAATTAAATAATAACATAACATTAACCCCTGTTCTATATTCAGCAAATATAGAACTTAACTAACATTTTCATTTAAACTAATAAGATTTCGCATATTATAATATATTATGGATATTTTAGACAAATTAGCAAAATCAAAATTTAGGAGCAGATTTAAGCTTCGAGAAAAAGAACTTGAATATATCAAGGACAAAGGTCTTGATACTATTTATTCACATGCCTGTGATTTCATTCGGGACAGAGTGGCTCCGGCAGAACCTATGAACGATGGCAAACAAACCCCAATGCGCGGTCATCCCGTTTTTATCGCCCAACACGCAACTGCCACCTGTTGCCGCGACTGTATCGAAAAATGGCACAAATTCTCCCAACACAGAGAATTAACCAAAACTGAACAAGAATATCTTGTTTCAGTAATTATGGAATGGATAAACCGCCAAATTAATTCAAACCACGTTTTATAACCGTTCAAAATATATTTTAGTATATTCAAAAAATAGATAATTTTCATGATAATATAAGTATGCAAGGAGGCTGGTATGAGACTAAGAAACTATCAGGATTTAATTAATAGAACAATTCCGATTATTGAGCAATTGAGCATTTCTCAAACTCCAATTAATGGTTATCCTAATCTTTTTCAAGTTAGTAATGTACAAAATTTTCTAAGGATAACAGAGGAATTAAAACAAGCAAAATTATTTTTAACAAGTATCAGCCAGATTGATAATGTTGCGAATCTAAAAAATGCAGCAGAAAACGTAATTTCAATAAATTCACAAAGTAAAAATATTTTAAATAATATAAAAACTGAAGTATTAAATTCTGCTAAATTGTTGCAGAAAACTTTAAATGAAGTTTTAACAGAAGAAGATTCTGATACATTGAGTATTAAACTACCGCCAAACTATTCTTCGATAAAAGATTTCAAAAATTTCTTTGATGAATTGGAAATTATTTGTATGCCTTTTAAATATATAAATGAAGAAGTACAAATAACTTGTTTTGATGTCGGTTCGGAATGGATTGGTTTGAAATTAATTAGCAATAGTATAGGACTGTTTCTTTCTCTTGCTGACAAGTCTGCAAACTTATTTAATCATGTTTTAGAATGCCAAAAAACAATAGAAGAATTAGAAAAAGTAAAACTTGATAAATCCGAATCAAAAATAAAGATAATAAATCAAACAATAGATCTTTTAAAAAAAGATAAAGAAAAAGAAAGAGAAGAATACATAGACAAATTAATAGAAGAGGCTATTGCTGAGAGTAAAATAGTATTGAAAAAAGATATTAATAATAATGAGTTTAAAAATCACTTAAGAAAATCTATGGAAAAACTTGGAAGTTTAATAATAAGAGGCTTGGATATCGTACCAGCATTTAAAGCAAAACCCGAAATTAAACAATTATCATTGAAAGCAACTGCAAATATTGAAGAAAAACGAAAGTTAATTATAGGCATAGATAATTTAAAATATTTAACAATTTTAGATACAGACGTGAAAAGTAAAGATATTCCTGCTGATACAGCAGAATTACCTGAATAATAATCATATTGTATCAATATACCAGTTACTATTACCAAAGTGATTAAAATTCCAATGGAGTTCAAAATAAAAATTAAACTCCAAAGAATTGTCATCTTTGAAGTTCCAAGAATATTTATTTAGTTGTGTTTTGCGGTAACTTTCAAACGCATCCTGAATTTCTTTTGCGAACTTTTTTCTAAATTCAGAATATGGAATATCTAATGTTTCTTTAGTTAATTTATTTTTCAAAATCATCTTCAAATCCTCGGATATTATCAAGCTCTATGTTATAGCGTTTGCCGGTTTTATCCACACATGTCGCATAATCTAGAGTTTTATCAGCGAATTTGTTTTCCCATAAACAAATCAGCAAACCAATTTCCTGCGTTTTTAAATTCAAAATCTTTGTTCCATATAGTTTGTAATCTTTTTCAACCATAATTTGCTCCTTTCAAGCTACACCATTCATCACTCTTTCTGCGGGAAACATCAAGTGTATACGTCTAAAATCGTATCATTCCAATACAAAAAGTCATGAATGTCCAATTTTAGATGTGCTATAATATTCAAATGCAACAACATATAAGGAATACAGCATGTTTAACGAACTAATAAAAGATATTTTAAAAGAAGCTTTTTTCAAAAATTTAGATATCAGCACAGATATTGAGTTTCAAAAACGTCTAAATTTGATAAAAAACAGCACTCAAATTTCAGAAGAAGATAAAAAGGCATTAATTGATAGGCTAAATGCAAGTTATCTAAATTGCAAAGGCAATATACATAATATAAAAATGCTATCGGATGCATCAAAATTTATTCATCAATATAATCCGGTTAATAATAACCGATTTATTACTCAGCATGAATTGCAGGAAATGTTTGCTCGTAATGCAAGATATTAAAATATTTTTGAACACCGATTAAACACCTTTTAAACGGCATTTAAATTTTCAACTTCTTTTTCGTGGTCTATAAAGAATGCATTCAACACATCTGCATCATTTCTTAAGTGTTTAATTACCGGAGCAAGATTATAACATTCTTCAATCTCAGGCTGATTAGCCACAAAGTAATCAATAACAACTGTTGTATTGTAAACATTCTCCGACCATTTGCTTAACTGCTTAAACTCTTTTGGTGTAATATTCAATCCGACTTTTTCCATACGACCTCCTTTAACGTGTCGTATCTATCACTCAAAGTCATATTTAAATCAAGTTATATTTTGTAATAATATATTTAATTGATCGGAAGATTCTTGTTCCAATTTATATGCATATTCTTTTGCGTTAATTGCTTCTTTTGCACTATTAATAATTTTTATAAGTCTTTTACTATTTTCTGGAATAGGAATTAATAACTTTGCAATATGAGATGGCTCTAAGTGTTGTTGTACGGAGCCATATTCATTGAGCAACATTTGATCTACCGCATATTTGCTTAATAAGTAAAAGTAAACATATAATCTTAATTCTGGATTTTTTATACGGACCCTTATTAAGTCGTCGCTAGCTATTACATTATCATGTTTTGACGTTATTAGTGCAGTCCTTCCAATTGAACCTGATCGAGTAATTACAATATCTCCTCTTTGTAACCTTATCTTTTTTATACTATTGAGTTGTTTACTTGTAGCCTTGGATAAATCTAAATATTTTACGCTGTCGGATTTATCTTGAAGTATTGCAGAAGGAGTATAATATAATTCTGCATTTTTTACATTTTTATCACAAATTAAATTTTCTGTTTTTAATCTAGGTCCTTTAAATATTTTTATATCTTTGTCAATTTCCGATAAAGAATAAACATTCCAGCCATCCTGATCATCAATTTTTGATACATCACGTAACGTTTTATTTAAGCTAGGCATATATGCTTGAGGATTTAATCTAATATTTTTGTCGATATCTTTTATATGCACGCTAAAACAATATTCAGATTCAATTAATTTATTTGTTGAGAATTCTTCATATTTTTCGAATATCTCATCAAGATCTTGATCCAGTTCATCTGTTAAATCCCCATTTTCATCATATTTGAATATTGGAACTCCTTCCGAGTCTTGACCAACTTTTTTTGATATAGCCATAAATATTTTATAGTCATCGCATATTTTATTATCGTATTTTTCTAACAGTAACAAACAAGTTCTGACACCAGTATAGGGTTGAAAAGTATTTTTGCTTAAATTTATTATAGCTTGAATTTTGCATGTGTTTAATATATATTGTCTTGCCGCATAGTATGTCGTAGTATCCAAAAACCCTTTTGGCAGTACTATACCTAATCTGCCTCCTGGTTTTAACCAAGTTATACATCTTTCAACAAATAATATTTCTGGTGGAACACCTTCTGATATAATTTCATCAGTTTGTATTAATATGCCGTCTTCCTCTTTCCATTTTTTACCTAAATCATAGCGTTCTAATGTCGATAAATCACTCACTTTACCCTCGCCAATTCCTGCAAAAGGAGGATTGGTTAATATAATAGTAGGTACACCTTTATTGCATTTCGCAATTATATTTTCATTAAAATTACTAAATGAACCTAAGCTATCACCTTGAGTCATGCCTGTATGTCCATCACCATTTAATATCATTGCAGTTTTTGCAACCTTTACTAATCTTTTACTGGCTTCTACCATATATAATCTTGTACGTATATCATATAGTTGCCTTTGTTTTGCAATTTCAGTAGATTTACTATTTATAATATTGTTTCTTACGTATCTTAGCACTCCGGTTAAGAATCCTCCTGAACCCCCTGCAGGATCAAGAATTATATCTTCAGGTTTTGGTTGTATCATTTTAACTAAAAGATTTACTATTAATCGGTTGGTAAAAAATTGTCCTTTTTTCTTTTTTAAATATGTCGATGTATATTCTTCATATGCTGCACCCATTAAATCCCATTCAAGAGTACTATTCATATCCGATAGAATTCTGAAATCTTGGAGAACTGTTACTACTTCGCTAATAGCTCTTTCGCCAACAGATATTTTTTCATTTTTATCAAATACATCGTTGTTTAATTCTTTTGCTTCGTTAAACAATAGTTCAATTCTTTTAGCAACATCTTTTCTCCCTGTTTCACTATTGTATTCATCTGAAGTACAATAAAATAATGGATACTCACCGTCTCGTTCCTCATCTCGAGCTTTAGCCAATATTATTCTTACCATATCCATAGTAAGGTCATCTTCTTCTGTTCCTCTACTATGTAATCGATTATGACATAATTTGAATAAAGATTTTATGTTCTGGGGTGAGTGTAAATCTTTTTTCTTTCTTCTTCCAAATATATCCCAGTCTTCTCCACTTCTTGGTAATCCTGGCCATGATACTAATTCATTTTTCGGTTGCTGTAGTCTTCTATAATATGCAATCCCATAATTTTCATCATTCCCATTATACCAAACGCCACCAGAAGCACTTGTGTTGTATATATATGAAGTCAACTGATTGTAACCATCTTCTATTCCAGGGGCTTTGCATTCGACTATAAAATTGATTTTTCCTTGATCTCTTTGTTTACAAGCAATAGCAGAATGATATACTACAATATCTGCACGAACTGGATTACCGTTATGATCTTTTAATTCTTTGCTTCCATAGTATATTGGTACTTCTATTGCAATTTGATTTTTCGCATATCCATAGTCATACAATAATGTTTTTAAATAAGCTTGACGAACATGCTCTTCAGGACGGTTTTCTAATAATCTATTGTCAATAATATTAATTATTTTATTATCTTCATTTATATCTGCAACAAAATTAACTTTAGACATTGCACTCCTCTTATACTTTTATATTAGCATGAATATTGCTTAAGGGAAGAATGTAAAGATACTGTTAAAGATAAAAATTCATATAACTCTCATCAATAATATCTTGTTCGATGCCGATGTAGCGGAGGGTGATGGCTGAATATGAATGGTTGAAAATCTTTTGCAGAAGTTCAATGTTATCAAACTGCTTATAGTGATGGTATCCGAAAGTTTTTCGCAAAGAATGTGTTCCGATTTTGTCCTGAAGATTCAATGTTTTTGCAGCCTTATTCAAAATTCTGTATGCTTGATTACGATCAAGCCTGTTTCCTTGTTGTGTAATAAATAACGGCTCATCTTCCGGACGGTCTTTTACAAAATCTTCAAGCACAACCTTTAGCTCCGGATTTAACGGAAAACGCTTGTTTTTCTTTGTCTTTTTCTCTTTATAAACCTTGGCATTGAGCGCTTTTTTCATTTCATTTACCCCTAAAACATGGTCAAAATGTCCGTGGGTTAACAAGATATATCAAAAGGCAAGGAAAACATCACCCTGAGGGTAAAACCCTTGCCGGGGTTGAGTTTATTGAAAGCTACAATACCGGCATGTTGTATCCGCATATTTTTAAGATTCTTGGCAAAACTTCAATCGGCTCGGTTGAACGTTGGAAACGCAAGCTCGGAAACACGACAGATTATCATTTATTGCTGCCAAAATATGAGTATGCGACAGATTTTCGAACGTCTTTGACCGATTATGAAAAACAGGTGTTTTTGAAAATTTTGCTGCACCCGAACAAGTTTTGTGTCGGAAAAGCAATCTCGATTACAAAGCATATTTTGTCGAAAGAGGGTCCTATAAATGTTCAGGATGTGACATTTCGCCGCTATGCAAATTGGTTTCGGGATAATCATTATGACATTTGGACGCTTGCCCGAGATGGCGAAAAGCACTAAAAGACAACGTTGAGCCGTACATTTTGCGTGACATTTCAAAACTTGAAGTTGGGGATGTGCTTGTGGCAGACGGGCATAAACTCTCGTTTTTGGTGCAAAATCCGTTTACCGGCAAACCTACACGGGTGACTTTAATCGGCTTTTTGGATTGGAAATCGACGGCACTTGTAGGGTACGAGATTATGCTTGAAGAAAACACTCAAAGTATCGCGTCAGCTCTTCGTAATGCGATAATCAATTTGCAAAATATCCCAAAAATCGTTTACCAGGATAACGGCAGAGCGTTTAAAGCGAAATATTTTGTGAATACAGATTTTAAAGAAACAGGATTTGAGGGGATTTATGCTCGGCTCGGGATTAAGACAGTTTTTGCTCGACCATATAACGCGAGAGCCAAAGTCATTGAGCGATTTTTCAAAGAGTTTCAGGAAAGTTTTGAAAAGCTTTTGCCGACTTATTCAGGTTCAAATATTGAAAATAAACCCGCGCATTTTAAACGCAACGAAAAGTTTCATCAACAATATTTCAAGCCAAATTATTACCCGACGATTGATGAAGTCAAAATGCTTGTCGATAAGTGGCTTGAATTTAAGAATTCGCAAACTTGTCCGAATGATAAAAATCACACGATTGCGGAAGTTTTTGAAAACCGCATGAAAATCAAAATCGACACGGTTCGGCTCGACGATTTGATGATGACGGCTGATATCAAGACGATTTATCAAAACGGTATTAGGTTCCTTGGTACTTTTTACTATTCGGATAAATTGTATGGGCTCAAAACTCAGGTTATGATTCGATATTCAATTTTTGATTTATCCAAGATTAAAGTTTACACAGTCAAAAATCAGTTTTTGTGTACCGCAAAACGCGTAACCAAAGCTCATCCAATGGCTTATCATCTCAGTGATATCAAAGATGTTGAGGATTTGAAACAAAAAATTCAAAAACAAAAACGGCTTAAAAATAAGACGATTAAAGAATTACAGAAATTCTTGCCGAATGTGGATTTGAAATTTATTGAACAGGATATTGAAGAAGATATACAAGATGTGGTTAAAGTAAAACCGGTAAAAACGAAAAAGCCGACACCGAGAGAAGAACAGATGAACGCACCTGTGTTTTTGAATAAGTACGAAAAGTTTGAATGGCTTATGAAAAACGGCTGCACCTCTGTAGATGACAGGGCGTGGCTTGCAGAATACAAGCAAAGTGAGGAATATCGAGGTCTATATGAAACGTAAATTTGTTGTAACGCAGAATGTAAAACGATTTGTGGATTTGATGGATACGCTAAAAAATGCGCCGGCGAATCTGCCCAAGATGGCGTTAGTTTATGGCGATTTTGGGCTCGGCAAGTCGCAAACGATTATGTGGTGGGTTACAAATAACGGTGCGATTTATGTGCGATGTAACCACAAAATGTCTGCACGTTGGCTTTTGACCGAGATTGTCGAGGAGCTTGATGATGTGCCGACATACCTGACTTCACTTTTATTCAAGCAGATTGAGGATAAGTTGCGGGAGCGGCCACGGATTTTGGTAGTGGATGAGGTTGATTTCCTTTTGAATAACTCGTCTGCGATTGAGATTGTGCGCGATTTGCACGACAAAATCGGGATTCCCGTTGTGCTTGTTGGGATGAGTCTTGCGGAAGCAAAACTCAAACGGCATAAGCATATTTATGACAGGCTTTTGGGTGTTTTGAAGTTTGAAACATTCAATAAAGATGATGTGGCAAAAATCGTGACAGAAATTTCAGATGTCGAATTTGAGCCTGATGCATTGGAACTTGTTTGTACAAAATTTAATCAGTTCAGGCAGATTGTGAAATTTTTAAATAAAGTCGAAAACGTTGCCGATATGAACAATTTGAAAACGATTACGCTGTCTGTTTTGGAGGGAATACTGAATGAAAAATAAGATTTTGAAACTCGCGAAAAGGCTTGAAACATTTAGACTTGAAGAGGTTGAATCGATTATGGGAGAGAGGGTAAAAGATGTTTTACAGGAACTTGTTAAGGACGGCAAGTTAAATTTGGTTAGCGGAATTTATTCATATAAAACTGAGCGAAATTTACCCCTGCCTTTTTGTTTCAAATTCCATTCACAGGAAAAAATTGAGATGATAACGAAGTGTTTTTGTGCCGGGGTGAAGTCGAAACAGGCGAGTTTTCTTTTGGATATCGGGGATGCGACGATACAAAATTTTTATAAACATTTTCGGCAAATGATTTATGAACGGCAATTGAACGCCCTTAAAACACACTTTGAACAAAAGCCGAAAATTGCCAAGATGCGAAGGTTTTACGATATACCTGTTTATTTTTATCTGTATGACGACGAGCTTTTCGTAGCCAATAAGACGCTAAAGACAAAACGGAAGAAATTTCCGCACACAAAAGAAGAATCTTTACGGATAAAAGTTCTCTATTCCCGCCTCCGCCGTTCAATAAACCACTCTCAAATGAAACAAAACCTCGCACATCATGTGGCAGAGCATATTTGGAAATATGGGAAAGATTATTATATATTAAGTTTAACTAAATAAAATCACATTATTTCCATTATTTATTATAAAATAAATAATGAGGAGATAAATTATGACAAATAAAATTATTTTTTCAGTTGAATTTGATATACCATCTCTTCATAATGGTTATATATCTTTCGATTCAAAACGATCTTTATTAGATGCCGATATTATTGTTTTTTGTCCAAGAATACGGGGGAATTATAATTTAGATAATTTAAGGGGTACTTATAATGGTAAAAATTGCTATAGTTCTACAAGTTCTTTTCGTGTAGTAGAACAATTAAATCACTGGTATAGAGAATTAACAAATGCTTTTAAAGCAGGTAAAACAATTTTTCTATATTTAGATGATTTGTATGAATTTTTTGTTTATACGGGAGAACAATCAGTTTCCGGCACTGGAAGAAATGCCAAAACAACAAATTATGTAGCAGAATGTAATAATTACAAGTGTATTCCTTTTATACCTACCGATAAAGTAGTATGTGCTAAGGGTAAAATTATTAAACCTACTTCTAATATAGGGATTATATCATCATATTGGAATGATTTTTCAGAGTATTCTGAATATGAATGTTACATAAAAACCGAACAAGATGTTCCCACATTAGTAACTCGCACTGGAAATAAAACGGTAGGAACTTTTATTACAGGTAATAAAGAGAATAGCGAAGGGAATATTATAATTTTACCCAAATTGCTGTTAGATTCTCCAGATTTTACTGAAACTCACGAAGATGGAAAAGAATATTGGACAGATGAAGCACTAAGTCTTGGTCATAAACTTATTAATTGTTTTGTGCAAATTGATAAAGCTTTGAAAGAGGAATCTCAAGAATCTGTGCTTCCAGATTGGGCAAGTCAAAAGAAATATCAATTACCAGAGGAAATTTTAATTACAGATGAAATTAGCAAAATTGATAAAAAATTTGATGAATTGAAAGATAAAAAACAAAGCTTACAAGTTGATTTAAAAGAAAAATGTAAGTTAAAAAGGCTTTTATATGAAAAAGGGACTTTGCTTGAAGATGCAATCATAAATGCTCTTAAGATTTTAAAATTTAAAGCAAAAAATTACAAAGATTCTGATTCAGAGTTTGATGCCATTTTTTCTTGCAAGGAAGGGTGCTTTTTAGGAGAAGCAGAAGGAAAAGATAATAAAGAAATTGATGTTACAAAATGTCGACAATTAAGTGGTAATGTAAGAGAATATTATGAAAAGTTTGAGACTTTTCCTAAGGGCATTTTGTTTGGTAATGCTAAAAGATTCACGGAGCCTAAAGATAGAAAAACTATTTTTACCGATAAATGTTTAACTTTAGCAAAGATTGATAAGTTAGTTTTGATAAATACTTGTGACTTATATCTAGTTTGTAAATATATATTAGAAAGCAATGATAGTCAATATATAGAGGATTGCCGAAAAACTATTTTTAATACTGAAAGTGGCATTATAAAATTTCTTAAAATTCCAAAAATTAGCAGTAAAAAATTTAATAAACTTGACTAGGAATAACTATTTTAACGGATTATAAGTCTATTTATGCTCGTATAAAGTATATTTTTATATTAATTAGTGCAATTATATTTGAACTTCCGACTAGCTTCCGAGTTTTGGGGGGGTAATTCCAAATTGGACTTTTTGTCCAGAAAGTGTCATAGGGAAAAGTTACATTATATTTAGGTTGTAGCGATTTGGGTGGATTCGTAGTGGAAAGTTGGCGCCAATTTGTGGACAATAAAGTGACTTTCTGAGTAGTTTCAGTCAACCACTCGGAAGGGGGGTGTAATTCAAACATAAAGCCGAATTTCGGCAGAAAAATAATTTTTCAAATGTCCCACCCACCTAAAACAAGGCTAACGCCTTGTGGTTCTCGTCTCAACAAAAACTTCTCTCATGTAAAAGGCAGGGATTAACCCTGCCTTTTACATGAAAAAACTCCCCAGGTTGGACTGTCTTGACCTGTTCGCATTAAACGTGTCTACGTGTTTTGCCTGCAGATTTTCAATCTTCGGCAAAAGCACTCCGCACTCTGCTCACAGGTCGCTCGAACCCAAAACAAGGCTTTCGCCTTGTGGTTCTTGTCCAACATTGTAGACTTTGGTCAAAACAAAAGCGAGGGCAAGCCTCGCTTTAATTTTGACAATAAAAAACTCCCCAAAAAGTCGCATAATCGAACTTTTATAGAAACTCTATATTTCAGTATTATCAACACTCCTAGCGACTTTTTCTACAAATTAGAAGGTTTCTTTAATCCAATATGTAATATTTAGTCTTTGCTCTTTATCTGCTTAGGTTTTTTAGTACTTGATAAAAAGTTCTCATCGGTAATTACCGATTTACCTGTTGCTAATTCAATATTTTTGCGAGCTTCTTTAGCAACACTGCCACCTTGTTTAGCAATAGACTTATTTTCTTCCATTGTTTGAGGGTTCTTTTGTTTTGAAATCTCTGTTGTTGAAACCTCTGCAAGCATATTTAAGACAAGCTCCATATTAGACATATTATCTCTTAGGCTTTCTTTTTTAAGCCCTTTGAAGTCTTTGTATTCTCTTGTTTTCATACCAGACCATTCTTGAGTTAAGATGTCTGTTAAAATTCCATATTCAGTATTTTTAACACCACTTCTTTGCCATTCGTCAGTAAGAGCTTTTCTTACTTCGATAGACTTAAGTCTTTGATTAACCCATTCAGGCGAATAACCTTTTGCAAGGTAATATTGCAAGGCTCTGTTAATTGCAATTTCTGGGTCTTGCATTTCATCAAGTCTTTCACTGCCGACTTTAGCAAGCCATAGTTTAAAAGGTTCTGCTTTAGGGCTTGGTATGGATTGTACAAGCCTTAAAACCCCTTCCGTATCAAGCACATCAGTTAAACGCATTTTACCGTCATGTGCTACCATTTTCAACTGGTTACAATTTGTAACCGTTTCATTACCTTCCGCTTTAAGCCTGCTTTTTAAGACTTTCCAGTATGTTCTAGGGTCTTTACTCTCTGATAGTATTGCCACAATATCAACAACAGAGAAATACCAAGTTTCTTTCTCGTTATCCCAACTTGTTCTCACTTTATAATCTTCAAATAACTTGATAGCAGTTTTCTTATTGTTATCCATACGTTCCCCTCTTGTTATCTGCATGGTACTTAATTATTAGCATTAAGTCAACACTGTAAAAGCATGTCCGCTGATAATCAACTAGCTTTCATAAATTTGTTACATTGATTAAATTTTCATTTGTAGTAACAAGCAAAGGAGAGATAAATGTCAAGAAACACAACTACTATTAATTTATCGGATGAAACAATGATGTATTTAAAAGACCTAAGAGAAAAGTATTTCGTCTCTGTCTCTAAATACATT
>JAZUCM010000055.1:0-7163 GCA_045639085.1 Candidatus Gastranaerophilus bacterium | reverse complement strand
GGTTGCCGCGCTCACATCCGTTCGCTCGCAATGACGCAATGTGCATTTACGATGGCAGAAATACTATTGTCGCTAACGATTATTGGCGTAGTTGCGGCAATCACTCTGCCAAGCTTGATGGCGAATATCAACGAACGAACTTGGAACACCCAAAGAAAGGCGCTTTATGCAAGAATGTCACAAGCCATCGCCATGATGCCACAATTAAACGGTTACGGCGAATACGAAGGCACAAACACCGACGGTTCTGTAACAGCAACAAAAGACACAGCAGCGGAAGCGTTCCTCACAGAAGGTTTAAGCAAAGTTCTAAAAATTAACAATATTTGCGACGCTGAACATTTGGCAGATTGTGGAATTGCAACGTCATTTACAAACCTTGCGGGCTCAACAAAAACTTGGCCAACTAAGTTGTCTGAACTGAATAGTTTGTTTACGGGTAGTTTTGATAATACTTCCGCCGGAGGAGTTGTTTATCAAAATCCACAGAAAAATATTGATACGAAGGCCGCTGCGTTTGAAACTCAAAATGGTGAAACAATTGCGCTGTATTATAACCCCTCTTGTATATCGCTCATCGAGGGTAATAACAATCATTATTGTCAACCTAAAATGTGCGCGAACTTTATTTATGATTTGAACGGTAATAAGGGGCCAAATGCTATTGGCAAAGATATAGGATTTATAACGGCTTTATATCCTACCGATTCGGCTGTTGTTGCTCCGATGCCACTAGCTACTAATGCAGGTGTTGAGACTCAAATTGATGGCCCGGCTGCTTGTACTGCCCAAGATTCAGAAAGTAGATTGCCTAATAGGGACGAGCTAACTTCGATGTTTTATAACAAAGAGCTTTTGGGCATTTCGTCCGGTGGTTTTTGGTCTGGTACGGTTGTTTCTGCCGGAGAGGCCGGAACTGCTTGGCGTCTGTATTTTGAAGCAGGTGATAATCACCTTTATCAACGTTCAAGTAAGCATAATATCCGTTGTGTTAAGCGTTAAATTCATGCTCGTGTCTGTCCAGTGTATAGAACCGGCTTGTCTTGCTCGACTCGCAAGTAACGGCAATTTCGCGTTTTGCCTACAGATTTGCAATCTTTGGCAAAAACGCTCCAGCCTCAGCTCGCTCGCGCCAGCCGGCGTTGTGTTAAACGATAAACCTCATATTTAACTCCGGCGGGATATTTGTCCCGCCGCTTGTTTGCCAAAATATTTTATTCGTAGTACAATATTATTATGGTTGATACTCTAAGCGAAGTAATAGCAAAAATTAAAGACAGAATAGATATATTGGAAGTTGTATCTGAGCGAGTTATATTGAAAAAGTCCGGCAATCATTACTGGGGGCTTTGTCCGTTTCATAAGGAAAAAACTCCTTCATTTTCTGTAAATCCTAATTTAGGGATTTATAAATGTTTTAGTTGTGGTGAGGGTGGAGACGCAATTTCCTTTTTGATGAAGCTTGATGGCAAAAGTTTTATGGAAGTCATGCGCGATTTTGCGGACAAGTTTGGGTATGAACTTCCGGCTGCGGGTGGCGGAACAAGCGCCGGTGTAAGGGAACTTAAAGAAAACATGGTTAAGGCTTGCGCGAAAGCGTCTGAATACTACACGACGTATTTGTTGCAGGATAAGTCTCCTGAATCTCTAAACGCGATGAAATATTTGGCAGATAGAGGGATTTCAAAAGATATAATTCAAGAGTATGGTATTGGCTTGGCGTCGCCTAAGTATACCGCTTTATATGATATTTTGAAGGCAAAGTTTTCGGATGAAGTTTTGGAAAAAGCGGGTTTGACGTTGCCAAGTAAAGATGGAAAGTATATTGATCGTTTTAGGAACAGAATTATTATACCTATTCGTAACGAGCACGGTGATTTTGTGGCGTTTGGTGCAAGGGCGATTTTGCCTGAACAGTCGCCGAAATATTTGAACTCGTCAGATTCGTTGATTTATAATAAAAGTCGGCTTTTGTACGGTTTGTATCATGCAAAAGAGGCTATAAAAGAAGAAAACGCAGTGATTTTAATGGAAGGGTATTTTGATGTGATTTCGGCGCAAGCGCACGGGGTGAAAAATTGCGTGGCGACTTGTGGAACTTCACTTACTCAAGATCACATAAAATTGCTTTCCCGATATACACCGGCGCGTCGGATTTATTTGTCGTTTGATACGGATTCTGCCGGACAAAAGGCGACAAATCGTAACGCGGAGTTGATAAAAGAGGCGTTTACAGGATTGGGAAGCATTAAACAGTTTGACGAAAACTATCTTGCTATGTCGGATAATAAATATTCTTGCGAAATTCGAGTTATTGCGCCGCCGGAGGGCAAAGACCCGGATGAATTTATTCGTTCTGTCGGGGCGGATAGTTATCGTGATTATATTAAGCGTGCGCCGTTGCTTTTGGATTTTCAGATTGATTGCATTTTGAAAGAGCGTAAAGATGTCAAAACTCCGCAAGAAAAATCGGAGTTAGTTAAAAGAGTTATTCCGTTTTTACAAGAGATTAATAACCAAATTGTACGCGGTGAGTATGTAAAAACGGTTGCGGGTGTGCTGGAAGTCGACGAAAAAGCCCTATTGGCAGAGGTTCGACGCAAAGAACGGTCTTTAAAAGATAAAGATTCTGCGCCGGATGTATCAAGAATTGTAACAAAAAACATTTCCCCGACTCAAAAAGCGCAAAAAAATTTGTTGAGCGTTTTTCTTGTTGCTGACAACCCCTTAAATTTCAAACAGATTAGTGAAAAGATTGCCAATACAGAGTTTTCGGACGAAACGTTAAAAATTGTAAAATCTACAATTGACAAATTAACATGTACCGTAAATAATGTAAAGGTGTTGATAGAAGAATTATATACTTCTTTTGTTGACAATCCGGAAGTCCACAAGATTATAACTGAGATGATCGGGATTTCGGAAACATTTTCGGGTTTGGATGTTGAGGACTGTGAAGCGTTGATAGCTGAGAATATCGCAACTATTAACAAGTCCCTGGCTGATGAAAAAAGAAAACAAATCAGAGAATCTTACATAAACGCAAATGATGACGATGTAAAAGCACTTATGATTCAAATGCAGTTTAGAGATCAGATTAAATAAAAACCCTAGGTTAGTAAACTAATAAATTATGGAGAATATGCATGAGTAAAAAAAGACAAAGCACTTCATCTATCGTGAACATTATGGACGAAGAAAATTTGGATTTGAACACAATTGATGATGAAGATGCGATGCTGTCCGGCGCTGAGCGTGTTAATTATATGAACGTTGATATCAGTACCGACAACATCGAAGATATTATTACCCATAAAATTGAAAATAAAACGTCTCTTGATGACATTTACATGATTAATGACATGCCGGAAGAAAGTGACTTGGAATTTGAGTTGCCTAAAACAATCGCTATCGACGACCCTGTAAGATTATACTTGCGTGAAATCGGACGTATTAAGTTGTTATCGGCAAACGAAGAAATTGAACTTGCAAGAGTCATTCTTGATGGCGGAACTCCTGGGGCGAATGCAAAAAGAAAATTGGTTCAGGCTAACTTGCGTTTGGTTGTTAGTATTGCTAAAAAATATGTCGGTCGTGGTATGCTTTTCTTGGATTTAATTCAGGAGGGTAACCTCGGTTTGATTAGAGCCGCTGAAAAGTTTGATCATGAAAGAGGTTTTAAGTTCTCAACTTACGCAACTTGGTGGATTAGACAAGCGATTACTCGCGCGATTGCTGATCAGGCGCGTACAATTCGTATTCCTGTTCACATGGTCGAAACTATTAATAAACTCAAAAAAGTTACTCGTCGTTTGGCCCAAGATTTGTCAAGAAAACCAACTGAGGAAGAATTGGCGTTTGAAATGAACGTTTCAATTACAAAATTGCGCGAAATCATCAAAATCGCACAAGAACCGCTTTCTCTTGAAACTCCAATCGGTAAAGAAGAAGATTCAAGATTGGGTGACTTCATTGAAGACAAAGAAGCTGACGCTCCGATTAAGACTGTTGCATCAGAACTTTTGAAAGAAGATCTTCAAGAAGTTATGAAACAGCTTTCTCCACGCGAACGCGATGTTTTGAGATTGCGTTTCGGTATGGATGACGGACGCCAAAGAACATTGGAAGAAGTTGGCCAATTGTTCGGCGTTACTCGTGAGCGTATCAGACAAATAGAGGCAAAAGCGCTCAGAAAATTACGTCACCCGAACAGAAGAAAACGTTTGGAAGAATATGTGGAAGTATAAAACTTAAAAGCGGGGAAACCCGCTTTTTTGTTGTGTTTTTTGTTTTATTATCCAGGAGCTTTATTGCTCAATATCAATCGTGCAGATATCCGGGTTTTGAAGATATTTTGACCAGCCGGAAACTATTGATGTGCTTTGAACTTGAGTGAAATCGTTCAGGTCGATATTTTGTGAATTGCTGTCTTTTTCAAAATCATCCATAAGTTTGCCCAATTCTGCCAGATCGTTTCTTGATAACAGGCAATTAACCGTGTAACGTGAGTTGTTCGCAGAGATACTTTCTTTGTAAGCGCATTTGTCACCTTTGAATCCTAAAATCTGTTTTGTCGTTGTCAGTTTTATCGCGTTAAGTTCAATTGTTTGGCTGCCGTAGTATTCTGCGCAGTTTTTTAAATGTTGCGTAAAACTTGATGTGTCGTTTGCCAAGACCGCGGAAAGTCTTGCGCTGCAAAGGATTAACAGACAAATAAAAAATATTCTAAGTTTCATAATCACCTCATTGTAAAGCTTTGTTAATATTTTACCTCAAAAACTAAAGTTTGTCACCAATCAAGTCGATAAAAATTATACGACTAATAAAGGAGTTGATTATGGCAAATACATCTTACCCTAAGGAAAAAATGTTTGTACCTGTTGATTGCCAAAAAGCAGCGTTTGAAGATATTTCGTTAAAAGATGCGATGCGCGATTTAAAATCTATGGATATAGATGTTTTTAAAGAACAAATTGAAATTAATGAAGTTGAGACGTTGGATGTTTTAGATTCGTTATTGGATGATTTTTCTTGTGTTGACTTGAAGAAAGAAGTTGTCGATATTCGAAACTTTATTGCAAGACCGCACAAAAAGAAAACATTCAAAAAACGTATTATGAATTTGTTGAACACAGACGTTTCGACACCGATATGCGAGGCCTTGAACACGGATGTTTCGGCCCAGCTTCAAGAATTAATTTCAATGGACTTGACGGCTCCGTTGCAAGAAGTTTTTGATAATTTAATCACCATGATATCAACGAATAAACAGGACTAGAACGTTGATATGAACGAGGTTTTACTTATATAAACTCCACATTACACACTTCCTTTATGACACATTTCCTCCGATTTAGGTTTACTACATCGGAGTTTTTTGTTTTAGACGGGGCTTGACAAAATCCCCGTCATAGTGCATAATGAAAATATGAATTATGCAAAATACAATAAAAGTATGAGAAGTTCAATAGGGGGTAGGGGGGCCGGCTAAGCCGGCTCTTATACACGTGCCAACCCGAGTGAGATTTTACTAATCCGAGCACTGCCTTCCTCAAAGTCCTGATTATATCTGGCTTTGTGAAAAACAATGCCGGACTTTTCGTCGCCCCCCTTGACAAAAGTAGAAAATCGGTTAATATAATAGTATGGTTAACTTAAAATACAATAGTGGAATATACAGTTCAATAGGGGGGGGGGGCGCCTCAAAGTCCTTGCTATAATTGGCGTTCAGGCTCATGTTTTGCCAAAACCTCCGACCCTTGCGAGCGCAAGATTACGGAGGTAAACATGAGTAAAACATTAAAAAAACATGCGTCATTGCGAGGAGTGAACGTAGTGAACGACGCGGCAACCCAGCTGCGCGAGCATCAGCTCGCGCAGTCAACTCACGTGACGCTATTGACTTGTAAGCGCTACGCGTTCACAATGGCGGAGATTTTATTATCCTTAACAATCATCGGCGTAGTTGCCGCAATCACCCTGCCATCACTAATGGCGAACATCAACGAACGAACTTGGAACACGCAACGAAAAGCGCTTTATGCGCGCATGAGCCAAGCAATCGCAATGATGCCACAGATCGCGGGTTATGGAACATTGACCGAAACAACAGATGAGGACGGTTCAACAACAGTTACTGACACAGCAACAGAATCATTCCTTACCGAGGGCCTTTCAAAAGTACTTAAAATCAACAATATTTGCGATAACGCACATTTACAAGATTGCGGCATTCAAGCAAGCTACACCGACATGCTAGGCAGCCAAAAGACTTTGCCTACGACATTATACGGCCTAAATGCATGGTTTAGAAGTATAGCGTACTCAGGAAGTTCATATTCAACAATGGATACGAAAGCAGCAGCGTTTGAAACTCAGAATGGCGAAAGTATCGTTGCATACTACAACCATTCTTGTAAATACGAATATTTAAATGAGGTGAGTTTATCTCAATACGGCAATGTATTTGGTTTCCCTCAAGCTACGATGTGCGTGAACTTCCTATATGATTTGAATGGTAATAAGGGACCTAATACTATCGGAAAAGATATGGGCTTTATAACGAGTTTCAATTCTAACGACCCAATAGTGGTTGCTCCGATGCCATCATCCAGTGCAAACGCGGGAACATCCGCATGGGCAGGCGCAGCAAGTTTGTGCACAGCACAAAACCCTGAAAGTAGAATTCCTAATATTGACGAACTTTCAGCGATGTTGATAAACAAAGATTTAACCAACTTAACCGTTTCCGCGGCCTTCTGGTCTGGCTCGGGTTTCAGCGCAGACAGAGTTTTGCTAGTGAACACGGGCTACGGAACCCGCGCTTCGGATCACAAGTCAGATGTGCACTCCGTGCGCTGTGTTAAACGATAAGCCAAACGATAAATCTTTACCGCTAATCGACACGAATATGGATGCCGCTCAGCGGAAGGCAATAAGCCAAACGTGCAGTCGTGCCATTCTGCGACACGAATATGGATGCCGCTCAGCGGAAGGCAATAAGCCAAACGTGCAGTCGTGCCATTCTGCGGTACGAATATGGAAGCCGCTCAGCGGTGGCAATAAGCCAAACGTGCAGTCGTGCCATTCTGCGGTACGAATATGGAAGCCGCTCAGCGGTGGCAATAAGCCAAACGGGCAGTCGTGCCATTCTGCGGTACGAA
>JAZUCM010000054.1:0-3427 GCA_045639085.1 Candidatus Gastranaerophilus bacterium | reverse complement strand
TCAATGTTTACGGGTTCTTATGATGATAACGGTTCAGCGTCCGGTGGGAATATTTACACGAACCCACAAAAACACATTGACACAAAGGCAGCCGCATTTGAAACTCAAAACGGAGAAACGATTGCACTTTATTACAATCCACAGTGTACAGCAGACGTTGAGGGTAACGCATGGCACTACAGTCAACCTAAGATGTGTGCAAACTTTGTATACGATTTAAATGGAAACAAAGGCCCTAACGCAGTTGGAAAAGATATCGGTTTTATTACCGCATTATATCCGACTAACTCAAATGTTGTTGCCCCTTACGCACTAGCAAACAATGCAGGCAGTGCTATGGCCCAAACAGCAGCCTCAGCAGCTTGTTCAGCACAAGACGCCGAATCCCGCCTCCCTAACAGTGACGAGCTTTCAGCGATGTTTTACAACAAAACCCTTCTTGGAAATACGCTCGGTGGCTTTTGGTCTGGCTCTGTCGTCTCTTCTGGAGAGTCTGGCACGGCTTGGACCCAGAGTTTCACCACGGGCTATCGCACCCCGGTCGCACGGTCTGGCGCTCACTACGTAAGGTGTGTGAAGCGTTAGGCTATACGTGCAGTCTTGCCATTTTCGGTACGAATATAGGGGCCACTCAGTGGCTGTTAAGCGTTAATTTTGCACGGCATAGTGCGAATAAACAAACAAAACCTGCAGCGGGGGAATTCCTTTCCGCTGCTTTTTCGTGAATGCAATGTTACGATACTGTAACAAATTGTAAAATTTGTTATGGATGTAGTATATTTATATGATGAAGTGGACGATAAAAGTGGTATAATAGTAGTAGAGAGCAATTCGATATTCTGAGCCACTAATATACGTTTTCATATATGCGAAAAATAAAGAGGCGAAAATGCAAACAAATTTACAATTTCAGAACGATTTAGATAAGTTGGTCACGATTTTACCACCGAAACTTCGAGCGCATTTGGATTATGGTAAGATGCACGATGTTATCGAGATTGTTTTGGATATTGGTAGAGTGCCGGAGATTAGGCATGCTGGCGGGTTGATTGAGTATATTGAGTGCGGGTTGGTAGAGGATGAAGACATTGTTCATATTACGAGCCGTATTCAGGAGTTTACGTCGGATAATAGGTCGGGGATTCCGGGAACTCTTCACCGTATTAGTGCTATTCGCAACAGGCAAGGCAAGGTCGTTGGTTTAACTTGTCGTATTGGCCGTGTTGTGACAGGAACGATTGCTTGCATAAAAGATTTTTGTACATTGGGTAAAAGTATATTGTTTCTTGGGCCGCCAGGGGTTGGGAAAACCACGAAATTGAGAGAGATTTCAAGACTTGTTGCGGACGAGTTGAAAAAGCGTTTGATTGTTGTTGATACTTCTAATGAAATAGCGGGTGACGGCGACACCCCGCATCCGGCGATTGGGCATGCGCGCAGAATGCAAGTTCGCCAGCCGGAGTTTCAAAAGGATATAATGATTGAGGCGGTTGAAAATCACACACCTGAAGTTATCGTTGTCGATGAGATTGGGACGGAAGAAGAGGCGCAAGCCGCAAGAACCATTGCTGAACGTGGTGTTATGTTGATTGCAACCGCTCACGGTAATACTTTAGAGAATTTAATCAAAAACCCGACGCTATCTGACTTGGTCGGTGGTATTCAGTCTGTAACCCTTGGTGATGACGAGGCGCGAAGACGGGCTTGTCAAAAAACTGTTCTTGAGCGTGAAAAACAACCGACTTTTGATATTGTAATTGAGATTTTGGATAGGAACACCCTTGCGGTTTATAAAAATACGGCCGAGGCTGTGGATTATATCTTGCGCGGTTGGCCGATTAGACCTGAAATCCGCAAAGTTGACAAGACTTATGAACCCGTGGTCGAGTTGACGCCAGTTTTGCCTAAAGAGGCGAACAATTCTATTCTGGATAAAATTAATCAGTTAGAACAAAAAGTTTTTCCGTCAATAGAAAAGCCGGTTGAAAAGCCTGAGAGTCTTAAATTTGGGTTTTCAAGGCAAAAATATGTTGAGGAAGTTAAGGCGTTAAAGAAAGTTTATCTTTATGCGGTTTCCAGAAGTATCGTTGAGAAAGTTATTGAGCGGTTGAATTTGAACGTCGAATTAACCAGAAATATTGACGATGCAGATATCGTAATTGCGCACAAAAATTTTGCAAAAGGTGGGGCTAAAATTTTGAGTTTGGCAAACGATTATCGAATAAGAACGTTTTATATCAAAACGAATTCGATGCCGCAAATTCAAAAGGTTTTGAAAGATGCGCTTGATATAACAGAAACTTCAGAAACCCTGACGGGTTATTATGACGAGGCGGAAAGAGCTCTGGAAGAGGCAAAAGCCGCTATTGATAAAATTTTAGAGGGCGCAGAGCATATCGAATTAAAGCCTCAAAATCAGCAAATCCGCAAGCTTCAACACGAACTTGTTGAGCAGCATAATTTGACCAGTAAAAGTGTTGGCGAAGGTGAACAACGCCATCTCAAAATCGTTGGTGGCAAGGATTATAAGGCGCGTTAATCCTTCAAAAGGTTGAAATTCGTTACAATCGTTAAAAATATTTGCGAAAAACCTCGACAAGAGGTTTTTTTCATGTAACAATGTAAACAAAAACTTCAAGGCGTTAAGGCTATAAGGCGTTAGGGCGTTAAGTTCAATATAGAAATTTTATTTCGTTGTGGACTTGTTGATTTTAATTTTTTAACGAACTTATTTACTTATTGCCTTAGTAACTTATTGACTTATAACAAAGGAGAAATATAAAGATGCAAATTATATTGAAAAAAGATGTACAAAATTTAGGTGAAGCAGGCGATATCGTTAACGTTAAAGACGGTTATGCAAGAAACTTCTTGCTTCCTCAACAAATGGCTGAAGTTGCAACAGAAGGCGCGTTGAAAAACAGAGAACAAAATATCGCTAGAATTCAAGCAAAACAAGAAAAATTGCACCAAGAAGCGTTGGCAATTGCTGAAAAAATTGAAAAATTTGCTAAATTGGAACTTTCTGCAAAAGCTGGCGAAACCGGCAAATTGTTCGGTACTATCACAACTAAAAAATTAGCAGAAGAATTGTTGGAAAAAACAGGTATCGAAGTTGATAGAAAAAATGTTTCATTGAACGCACCTATCAACAAAGTTGGCGAATACACAATGTTAATCAAATTGACTTCAAAAGTTAAGACAGAGTTGGCAGTTGTTGTTACAGCTTCTGAAATCGTAAAAGATCACATTGAAGAGGAAGTTGCAGAAGAAATCGCTGAATAAGTTTTTTAAAGCAGTATTTTTTAAAAAGCCCGCCTTCAGGTGGGCTTTTTGTGTGAGGGGGTTGACAAATCCCACGCGATAGTGCATAATGAAAATATGTTAAATGAAAATGAAAGTATAAAGAGTTCAATGGGGGGGGGGG
>JAZUCM010000053.1:0-23000 GCA_045639085.1 Candidatus Gastranaerophilus bacterium | reverse complement strand
CGATTTCGCTACGCTCAATCGGCTGGGTTGCCGCGCTCACATCCGTTCGCTCGCAATGACGCAATGTGCATTCACAATGGCGGAGATTTTATTATCATTAACGATAATTGGCGTGGTCGCAGCCATAACTCTGCCAAGCTTGATGGCGAACATTAATGAGAGAACATGGAACACCCAACGCAAAGCTTTGTATGCCCGTATGTCCCAAGCCATCGCAATGATGCCAAACTTGAACGGCTATGGTAAATACAGTGGAACTAATGATGGTGCCGGAAACGTAACCGTTACTGAAGATACCGCAACAGAAACATTTTTGACCGAGGGTTTAAGCAAGGTTCTAAAACTTAATAATATTTGTGACGCTGAACATATTGCTGATTGTGGTATTCCTTCTTCGTTAACAACAATGTTGGGTAGTTCTATATCTACACCTAAAAATTTAACGCAATTAAATCCTTATTTCACGTCTTCTATAGCGCTTGAGGGCGGTGTTATCCGTTTTAATCCTCTTGCGCACGTGAATACAAAAGCGGCAGCGTTTGAAACCCAAAATGGTGAAAGTATTTTAGCTTTTTACAACCCGGTTTGTAAGAGTTTTAATGGTACAACAGGATATTTATACCCGCAGCAATATATGTGTGCAAATTTTTTGTATGATTTAAACGGAAATAAAGGGCCTAATACTCTGGGGAAAGATATGGGATTTATAACCGCAGTAAGTCCTTTTGATACGGTAGTTGCCGCGCCATTGCCGGCAGTCGCATCATTAAAAACAAATGTTCCAACGGCAGTGCATCGTGAAGCGGGCAAAGTTTGCACTCAACAAGATGCGGATAGTCGATTACCTGATGTGTACGAGGCAATGTCAATGTTTTATAATATGCCTTTGATTGGGTATAATAATGCTTCAGCGTTTTGGACTGCCACTCCTGTTTCTTCGACTGGAGCGTGGGTCATTGATTATAATGAGTCGGTATTTACATTTCCAAGAACTAATTCGTTATCAATTCATTGTGTTAAACGCTAAAATCTTGCGCGGGGCGGGCCAGTGTATAGGACCGGCTCAGCCGGCATTGTGTTAAGCGCTAAAATCTTAGACACTAAAAAAGCGCCTTTGAGGCGCTTTTTTAATCAATTTTTACACTGCAAATCTAAAGTGAACTATGTCGCCGTCTTGGACGATGTAGTCTTTGCCTTCTAGGCGGGTGACACCTTTTTCTTTGCAGGCAACGTATGAGCCAAGTTCTGCGAAGTCTTCATAAGGGGTGACTTCTGCGCGGATGAACCCTTTTTCAAAGTCGGTGTGAATTACTCCGGCTGCTTGTGGGGCTTTTGCTCCGGCTGGGATTGTCCAGGCGTGAATTTCTTTTTCACCTGCAGTGATGAAGGTGCGTAGATTTAACAATTTGTATACAGATTTTATCATTTTGTTGATTCCACTGTCTTCAACGCCAAGTTCTGCCAAGTATTCTTTTGCTTCATCAGGCCCCAGTTCTGCGAGTTCTTCTTCGATGCGGGCTGAGATTATTACTGTTTCCGCTCCGTGAGATTTTGCGTATTCTTCAACTTGTTTTGTGTAGGCATTGCCGTCTTTGATTTCGGTTTCAGAGACGTTTGCAACGTAGATTACAGGTTTTGTTGACATAAGGTTGAGCATTTTTGCCACCGGAATTTCGTCGCCTTCAAAGTGATCGGCGAGGTTGATAAACGTGCTTTCGTTGAGAAGTTCTGAAAGTTTTTCTAATACTTTTACTTCTAAAACGGCATCTTTGTCACCGCTTTTGGCTTGTTTTGCGATACGCGCAAGGCGTTTTTCGACAGATGCTAAATCGGCAAGCGCAAGTTCTGTGTTAATTGTTTCGATGTCGTCGAGCGGGTTAACTTTGCCGGCGACGTGGATTGTGTTTTCGTCATCAAAACATCTGATAACTTGGATAATAGCGTCGACTTCGCGGATATTGTGTAAGAATTGGTTGCCTAAGCCTTCGCCTTTGCTGGCGCCTTTTACAAGCCCAGCGATGTCGACGAATTCGACTGCGGTTGGGATTATTTCTTGTGCGTTGCAAAGTTTTTTCAATATTTCGAGTCGCTCGTCGGGAACGTTCACGACGCCGACGTTAGGTTCGATTGTACAAAACGGGTAATTTGCGCTTTGAGCGTTTTTTGCTGATGTGAGGGCGTTGAATAACGTTGATTTTCCTACGTTTGGAAGCCCTACTATTCCTGTTCTTAACATTTCATATTTCCTTTTTTGTTTTCTTTCCTCTATTCCTCTTCCATATTTTCGACCGGGTTGTTCATGATTTGGATTCCGAACTTCATACGGAATAGGTATTTAACCGTTTCGCCTTGGATTTCGTACATCATTTTGTTAAATAAGTCGTACGCTTCTTTTTTGTATTCAATGAGCGGGTCTTTTTGTCCGTAGGCGCGAAGGCCGATACTTTCGCGAACCATGTCGATATTGTGAAGGTGATCAATCCATTTTGCGTCGATGGTTTTTAATAGGATATCTCGTTCTAAGCCGCGAACCATGTTGTTGTCGACGAACGGTTGTTGTGGGATGAAGCTCGGATCGTATTTGCTCAAGACGCTGTTGTAGAAGTTAATCAACGATGCTTCGTGAGTTTTGTAGGCGTCAATGGCGAGTTCTTTTACTTTGTCGAAGATGGCCTCAAATTTCATTCCTTGAACATCTTTGACATCGAGTTGGGAAAGTTGAGGGATTGTTGAGTGGATTTCTCTGACCATTGTTACCAAGTCGTCAAAGATGTATTCATCAGGAGTCATGCCCGGTGCGATGTAACTGCGCAATATTCTGTCGACTTCGCGTTCTATCATATATTGAATATCGCCGGAGAGATTTTTGCCGAAAAGAACTTTGCGACGTTGTGCGTAGAATTTTTCACGTTGAATGTTCATTACGTCGTCGTATTCTAGGACGTGTTTTCTTATGTCAAAGTGATAGGTTTCTACTTTCTTTTGTGCGGATTCAATTTGGCGTGTGATGAGCGGAGATTCAATTGCCATAGATTCTTCCACTTGCATCATGTTCATCACGGCAGTAATTTTGTCGCCACCAAAAATTCTCATCAAGTTATCTTCCAGAGAGAGGAAAAATCTTGTAGAGCCCGGGTCGCCTTGACGAGCGGCACGACCGCGTAATTGGTTGTCGATACGGCGGGATTCGTGACGTTCCGTTCCGATTACGTGAAGCCCGCCAAGTTCAACAACTTTTTTATGCTCAGATTCGGTAATTGCTCTGGCTTTGGCAAGTGCTTCATCTTTTAGGCGCTCGTAATCAGGGTTTTCGCGTGTAATACCTTGGGTGTCGAGACTTTCTTTTGCAAGAAATTCTGCGTTACCGCCCAGAAGTATATCTGTTCCGCGGCCGGCCATGTTTGTTGCGATTGTGACGGCGCCGACTCGGCCTGCTTGCGCGATGATGTAGGCTTCACGCTCGTGTTGCTTAGCGTTGAGGACGTTGTGTTTGATACCGTGACGCTTTAAAAGTTCTGATACAAATTCGGACTTTTCAATGCTGATTGTACCGACCAAGACCGGTCTTCCTGTTGCGTGAACGGCTGCAATTTCTTCGACTGCGGCCATATATTTGGCAAGTTCGCTCTTATAAATTTTATCAGGATAATTTACACGAATATCCGGCTTGTTTGTCGGAATAACAGTGACTTCAAGGTTGTATATTTTGCCAAATTCGGCTTCTTCTGTCATTGCGGTACCTGTCATCCCGGAAAGTTTTGGATACAGACGGAATAAGTTTTGGTACGTAATGCTTGCAAGAGTTTGGGTTTCATCTTGAATTTTTACACCTTCTTTTGCTTCAAGTGCTTGGTGTAAGCCTTCTGACCAGCGACGACCTTCCATAATACGGCCTGTAAATTCGTCAACGATTTGAACTTCACCGTTTTTGACCACGTAGTCAGTATCTTTTACGTAAAGTTCCTTAGCCTTGAGGGCTTGTAGAAGGTGGTGCGCATATTGCGTTGAAACATCAAAGAGGTCTGTCACGCCCAATAATTCTTGCGCGTGGTCGATACCGTCTTCTGTTAAAATTACGTTTTTGTTTTTTTCGTCAACTTCATAGTCTTTTTTCTTTTCCAGTTTTGGCGCGATTTGAGACATAAGAACGTAAGTTTGCGCGGATTTTTCCAGGCGGCCGCTGATGATGAGCGGAGTTCTTGCCTCGTCGATTAAGATACTGTCGACTTCGTCGATGATAGCGTAATTGTAAGGGCGTTGAACTAGCATTTCAGCGCTTTGTGCCATATTGTCTCGAAGATAATCAAACCCAAATTCGTTGTTTGTTCCATACGTAATATCGCAGGCGTAAGCACGGCGTTTTTCTTGGTATTCGTTGGGTCCGCGGGTTCCTGAAAGAACAACGCCTACGGTTAGTCCCAGAAATTCATAAATTTTGCCCATCCATTCGCTGTCACGTTTTGCGAGGTAGTCGTTGACTGTGACAACGTGAACACCTTTGCCGGTAAGCGCGTTTAGATATGCGGGAAGTGTTGCAACGAGAGTTTTACCTTCCCCGGTTCTCATCTCTGTGATGTGGCCGTTATGCAAAAAATATCCGCCAATCAATTGAACGTCGAAGTGGCGCATGTTCAAAACTCTTTTGCCGGCCTCTCTGACGGTCGCAAAAGCTTCAGGAAGAATTTTGTCTAATGTTTCTTTTTCAAGTTTTCTGTCCGTCAAAAAATCTTCTGATGTTTTGCGGTTTGCCAGAATTTGTCTGAATTCATCTGTTTTTGCGCGCAGTTCTTCATCTGATAACGCGGCAAATTGCGGTTCAAGCGCGTTGATGTGTTCTATAATCCCTAATATATTTTTAACCTTGCGTTCGTTAGGATCGCCAAGCATTTTTAACAATAAACTTATCATTTTGTCCTCTCCAATTAGTGTCTGCTAAATCTATAATAACACGGACATGAAAAAATGCCACCTGTCTGAGGCGGCATTTTATGCTGATTTTTTACGCAGAAACATTTTTTTCGTTGCTGTAGTCGGTCATTCCCGGAAAACTGTTTTGGCCTGTGCTTTTTGCCGTAATCCAATATTGAATTTTGGGGATTAACGTTGAGAGGAACAGGGCTGAAATCGCAAATCCAACGCTTCTGTTGAAGAGGTTTTTTGCGAAATTTATTTTGTCTGCGTTTTCTATTGTTTCGAGTGTTATTTTTTTGCCTTTGCGTTGGGCTTTTTTGATTATTTGGTTGATGTATTCAGTCATGTCGTCTTTTATGGCGGTGAGTTCGCCGCTGGAAACGAATTTATAAGGGTCCTGATGTTTGTATGTTGTTGAATTGCCGAACATTTCGTTGTTGGATGCAAGACCGTATACATTGTTTAAAAATTCCGGCATGTTGAGTGCGCCGCCACGGAATACGTCTTCGACTTGCGATTTCGTCAAAATGCTTACGCCTTCGACCTTTGGTTGAAGTGTGGACATACGTTTTGCGCAGTCGATGTAATCTTCGATTTTATCGGCCGGAATCGCTTTGTCTTTCCTTATTTGGGCAGTCAAATCATCAAGTTTGATTATTCCGTTAGAGTCAAAAGCTTTGTCCATTTCTTTCGTCATATAACCAAGGTTGGTGTCGTCACCCATTGCGAGTTTTTTGAATTCGTCAGGTGTGAGTCCGTTTTTATTGTTGCCCATTGCAAGTTTCAGTTGTTCGGTAACCTGTTTTGTTGCAACCGGGTCCAGGCGAGTTTTCTTGCCGTCTTCAAGCCTGTTCAGCCAAGAGTGGATGTTTGGAATGCTGAACATATAGAAATAAATTGAAGACAAATCGCGGAATAAAACTTCTGTTCTTTCGTGTTCGTTTCTGGAACTAATCGCGCGGCCGCCCGCAATACCGACGTCAGTTGATAACAATTGGTAAATATTGTTATTCTCGAAGTTGTTTGCTAATGAGAGAATTCCTTGTGCGCTCATACCGAAAGATACATCTTTTTTGCCGTTATCATTTTTGTTTGCACCAAATTTATCCATTGAATATTTGAAGAAATCTTGTTCATTTGGCATATATTGATTATTGTGCAAATTTTCGCCTTGTTTGTTTAAGGTTTCTTTGTTGGCGTTGCGCTTGTCGTGTAGTTGTACGGTGATTTTTTGGTTGATTTTAGGTACGACAAGCCCGACCAAAATATTGGCCAAAACTATACTTGCGCCGACTTTAGCGAGTTTAAATTTGCCGATAGTTGACTCACTTAGGCCTTTGCCTTTGTCTTTTAAGAAATTGGCAAGCGGATTTCTTACTCTGTCACGTCCGACGTCAAAGTTTGTGTCTGCAAGTTTGAGGATTTTTTGGCCGATTTTGTCGTTCATTTTGTTAAAAACTTTTACGCCTGCAAACCAAAACGCGGCCCCGATGGCTTCTTCCGTAAATCTTTCTCTTGCTTCATCGAATCCGCCACGCTCATAGGCTTGGATAGTTCTTCCGCCGGTAACAAAACATTCAAGAGCGATAAGCGGTAACATGGCACCAGTTCCCATTCCGCGTGTAAAACGTCTTGCCATGCTGAAATTATTTATTGATTGCGGTTTTATAGTTGTTGGATTTATTGACATGTTTTTTAAATTTAATATCGTCTTTGTTACCTTGCGTAAGAAGATCTCTGAAACAGATTTTTTGCTAGTCACAGAGGATTTTTTTAATAAATTGTAACATGTTCATAGTGCGCCATGTTGATTACGAAAATATGATTAAATCCTTTTTAGAAAATTTATTCTTTTGGCGAGGTGTTTTTTTTGTCACGTTGTAATAAAATATTGACGTATTTCAAAATTTTTATCGACGCATGCGTCGAATTTACCCAAAATATGCGGTTTACCATATTCGCAAATTGTCGTTTACGTCATATTTTATATGATACGAGGTATTTGTTTTTTATGAGTTTTGATGACAAAAAATTTATCGCAAGTAAGGTGCGTGAGGCGAGAAAAGCGCTAAATTATACACAAGCTAAGCTTGCAGAAATAGTAAACGTAAACGAACAACACATTTCAAGAATTGAGAGTGCGACTTATGCGCCGTCTTTGAATCTGTTTTTTAGGTTGCAAAGGGCGTTGAACCTGGATTTGTCTGATTTTGGGATACGTGTCGAAGATGAGTTGTCCCCGATGCGAAAAGAAGTTTTGCGCATGGTTTACTCGGTTAGCGAGAAAAATTTGAGACATTATAAAGAAGTTTTGTCTTACTTGGACAAAAATTTCTTAAAGTAGTTCTTCGAGTGCGCGTAAAACGTCTGCAACTTCAGGGGTTAGTGTGCAGGTGTTTTTATTTTTGTTCGGACATTTTTTTCTGTGACAAGGTTGGCAAGGATTTGAACCTGTTAGCGCAATATATTGGTTTTCGGGCCCTAAAGGTGCGTAGAGTCCTGGCGGAGTGCAACAAAAGATTGTGATGATTTTTATTTTTTGTGTTGCCCAGGCCAGATGAGTGCTGCCGCTATCGAGCGAAATAAGTAAGTCTGCACGGGTGAAGAGTTCTTGTAAATCTTCAAGGTTTGTTTTGCCGGTGAGGTTTAGATGGTTGTCGCCGCCGATATAGGAAATTAATTCTGCGTCTGCTGGCATGCCCGTGAAGACAAGATTGTATTTGTCGCCGATGTTATCAATAAGTTTTTTCCAGTTATCTTTATTCCAGTGTTTTGGAACCCAGGTTGTTGCCGGAGCGATTATAATTGTCTTTTTTGTTTTATCTAAGGGTTCTAGGAGGGCTGAGATTTTGTTTTTTGCAGAGGGTGATGTTTCGGGTAAGGTTACGCGAAATTTGTCCGTTTTAAGCCCAAGGTGCTGTGCAAATTTAAGGTAACAATTTACAACGTGCCGTTTGTAGCCGTCGCGTGTTGACGGAATTATTTCGTTTCCGCCTAAAATTGCTCCTTCTCGTGCGTTGCGTGCAACAATTCGGCGTTTTGCACCACAAAATTTTGTCCATAAAAAACTTTTGAAAATGAGTTGGGTATCAATTGCAATATCGTATTTTTGCGCGCGAAGTTCTTTTATTATGCGCAAATATTCACAAAAGTTTTCAAACGGTTTGCCTGTTTTTTTCCATTTTTCAATTGGCGCTAGGATAACATTATCCACGCAAGGATTGTTTTTTACAAACGAAAACCCCTTTTCCGACACGAGCCAATGGACCTCGTAACCGTTGTCTTTAAGGCAATTTGCCAGTGGTATGTTAAAAATCACGTCGCCCATGGCGCTAAGGCGAATTAAAAGAACTTTTTTGTTTTTCATAAGTAAAGCATAGCATGAAAATACTTGTATATTATTTAATTTTGTAACAAAATGGTTATATGGTGACAAGAAAATTTTTTCACGGAATTTATGTTTGCAGGGAAAGTGTGTATTATGTCAGTAAATCCAGTGCTACCGATAAATTATAATCAGCCAAGTAAGGAGTCGAAACGAAAGATTTTGGCAACTGCTGCGCTTGGAACGGCGGCGGCATTCGGTGTTATTGCGCATAAACAAGGGTTTAAAATTTCCAAAATTACGCAAACGCCGGTTAAGGATTGGGCACTTTTCAAAATAAAAGACAAAACCTTAAAAATAGAGGAGTTTGAAGTTTTAGGGCTTGCGGGCGGCTCTGTGGCCGGTGGTCTTGTTGGGGGTGCACTGTTTGATAAAAAAGAGAATTTCAAATCTAAGTTGCAAGAATCTTTGAGCCAACTGTTGGGGAACGTAAGTGTTCCGATTGCTTGTGTTAGTTTGGCTTCACGTTTCTATAAAAATCACAAAGAAGCTATTTTGAAACGAGTTCCGCAACTTAATGGTGAAGACAAAGGTTTTGTAAAATATGTGAATCGTGCATTGAAGGCGATTCCGCCGGTTGGCTTGACGGGTGCGTCTTTGGCGGTCGGAATTATCGGTGGAAATCGTGTTTCTAATTTTATAAATGAAAAGATTTCGGGTAAAAAAGTTGAACGCGAAATTCGCGGAACTGATTTTGCGCCACACGTTGATGATTTATGTTTGGCCATTACATTGATGGCGCCGGGCACGCCTGCCGGTGAAATCATTTCTAAAACAGTACCATTCTTCTTGACCGTTCCCGGATATCAAGCAGGTATCGCGCATAAAAAAGAGTAATGATGTATTATTGCGCGAAAAAGGTTTGGTTTTCTGTAAATTTTCGCCGTTTTGAGTTGAAAGTGTAGGTTTTTATTGTGTTGCCGTCTGTTGTTATTTTTACGGCGTGGTCGTAGTCTGTGCGGAAAATTTTTGTATTAGATTGACGTAGGTTTTCCAGTGTTGATTTTGATGGGTGGCCGAAACGGTTTGGCCCTGTTGAGATAAGTGCTATTTGAGGGGATAGAAACTCGAGCATTTCGGGGCTGGTTACGTTTTTTGCTCCGTGGTGGCCGACTTTTAATAAATCTATTTTTTGTTGCGGGAGAGCTGTTTTGATTTCTTCATAGGCTTTTGTGCCGGCGTCACCAGTGAAAAGCGCGTCAAAATCTTTGTAGGTAAGTAGGGTTTGGAGCGAACTTTCGTTGTCGCTGTCATTTATGTTTGCGCGTAAGAATTTTATAGTGATGTCGTTTGTTGGAAGATTATCAGTGTTTTGGATAACTTCAAACGGTGTTTTTGTGTATTCCAGCGCGTTAAATAGTGCTGCGGCTGTTACGGTTTTTTGTTGGTTTGAACTCAGGTAAACTTTCTCAACGTTGAAATTTTCAACGATGTAGGCTGCGCCACCTGCGTGGTCGTTGTCAAAGTGGGTTACGATTAGCGCTTTAATTTTTCGTATGCCGTTGTTTTTTAGGTATTTTCCGATTATCATGCCGGCTTGAGGGATACGGCTTGTGTAGGAAAATTTCCCGGTGTCTATAATGTAATAGTCGTTTTGGGGCGTTTTAATCAGAAAACAGTCGGCGTTTTGTACGTCGAACATGATTATTTCCAGATTATTGTTGGGGATTTTTATAAATGTAAAGCCTAAAAGTATTAATGCGCAAAGGCCGGTAATCAAGAGTTTTTTGTGTAATCCGATTTTTATTAAGAGGGTGATTATTCCAAGCAGAGTGTAATAGATTATTATCCCGGCAACACTTGGTTTAGGAGTTGTGACGAGAGAATGTGGGATTGATGAAAAGAAGTTTGAAATGTTTATTACAACACTTATGAACATATTTATGATGAAGTCCAGGCCGGCGCAAAGGTATTTTGTAAGTGGGTTGAATATCGCCAAAATTGAGCTTACAAAGCCGCCAAAACTTATTACGCAAAGAAACGGTATTATGGCGATGTTTGCAAAAATGGCGTACGGGGCGAAAGTGTTAAAATAAAACATTTGCGTCGGCGCAACCCAAGCTTGCGCAACTATCGGGATCGTAACGTCACCTTTGAGAATTTCGGGAAGTTTTATGTTTTGCATTCTCAAATGCAATGTTTGGCCGGTTGTGAGAATTCCCAATGTCGCGACGAATGACATTTGAAAGCCGATGTCGTTAAGGTACGCCGGGTTGTAAATCAGCATCAGAAGTGCGACAAATGACAGTAGCGATACGCTGTGTGCGTCGCGGTCAAAAAGTTTACCGATGAGAACAAATGTTAGCATTAAGGCGGCACGAACAACCGAGGCTCCAAGGCCTGTCATTAAAGTGTAGAGGATTATAAGAATTATTCCCGATATCAAGGTGATTTTGTATCCGACGCGAAATCTTTTCATAAAAAAGAACCAAAAACCCCAAATGAATGCAACGTTCATGCCGGATGCTGCCAAGATGTGCAAAAGTCCTGAGTTTATGAACGAGGATTTAACATGTTCTGGCGGTGAAACGGCGTCGTCACCGAACACTATTCCGCCCAGGATTTCTATGTTTGGAGATTTTAAATTTTGTCTGTGTACGTTCAGTATTTTTGTGCGCAAAGTATTGAGTTTTTGTATAAAGACCCATTTGGGGCTGAGTTTTGCATCAAGAATTTCGCAATCTTCGCGTTGGGCGTAAATTATAGAATAGACTTTGCGGTTTTGCAAGTAGCGTGCGTAATCGAATTGTGAAGGATTACTCACAACTCCGGGGCGGCGTAAATTCCCTTTTATCGTTATGTGCGTACCTATTTTCAAGTCTTCAAATCGGTGTTGTTTATCGTTTATCCAGGCCAGAATTTTGCCTGAGGGCTCGTCAGTTTTTACAAAAAATTTAAACGTTGTGCCAATGTCTTCGGGGATGCTTACGATTTGCCCGGAAACGGTTAATTCTGCCGGAGCCATTAGTGCGATGTCGTCGAAATCTTTTATCCTAAGGCTGGAGTTGAAAAACCCTAAATAAAACATTATGATTGCCAGAATGGCGAATTTTCTTGGGACCAATTGACAGCTAAGCAGAGTAATCATTGCGACGGTAACAAATGCTGCCAGTTGGATTTCGAGCCCGTTGTAAAAAGCGATTACTCCGAGGATGAAAGCAAATGTTACCGCAAACATTACTATGTTTTTGTTTTGTAAAAACGTGTTTGTTTCGCTGCGTATTTCCATTAGTATAAAAATACAACAAAAGTTTCTTACTTTAAAAATATTTACATAAAAAATCGTTACAAATGAAAACAAATCGCTCAAAGTTCGATTAGTTTGTTGTAGAATTTTACCTATGAGCTTTGGATTTAGCATAGCATCAACAAAAGTTGATTATACGGGAAGTGTGGATTTCGTGAAGTTATGGGCGGAAGCATCCGCTCTGCTTCGCAGTGTTATCCCTGATAATGTTTATTATTCTTGGCTGACGGCAGTTGGGGCTAATAGTTTTGAGCATGACAAATTTTACCTTGTTACGCCGCATCGTTTTGCAATTGCTCTTCTTAATGCACATAGGAAAGAAATTAAAGAGGCATTGAGTAAGGTTTGTGGCAAAGAAGTTGATTTTGAACTTAACTATGATGATGATTATGCAAAAAAATATAATGACAAAATGAAAAAAGAAGCCGCAAAACAGCGCCCGTCACTGGAAGATCCTGTCAAGAAAGAACAGGCGCTTGCTGAAGGTTCCACTCAATTGCGCCCTGATGTTAATCTTAATTTGAAGTATAAATTTGAGAATTTTGTTGTCGGTGAAAACTCGCGTATGGCACACGCTGTTGCTATGGCTGTTGCAGAAAAACCGGCTCAAAAATATAATCCGTTGTTTATTTATGGTGCTTCGGGCCTTGGCAAAACTCACCTTATGCAGGCAATAGGTCATCATATTTTGTTCCATAAGCCTAAATTACGCGTAAAATATGTCAAAACCGAAGAATATATCAATGAGGTTATTTCTAGTATTCAAAAAGGTGGCGACAGAGTTTCACGTATGGATAAGTTTCGCCAAAAGTTTCGTAATGTTGATGTGCTTCTGATTGACGATATTCAATTCATTGAATCTAAAGAACGTACAATGGAAGAGATTTTTCATACATTTGAATCTCTTCACAACAACGGTAAACAAATTGTAATAACGTCTGATAGACTTCCGAAAGATATTCCGACGTTGCCGGATAGGCTTAGAACCCGTTTTGAAATGGGGATTATGGTCGAGTTGACACCGCCTGAGTTTGAGACTCGTATTGCGATATTGCGCAATCTTGCTGAAAAAGATGGCCTCCAAATTCCGTGTGATGTTTATGACTTGATTGCTAAAAGTTACAAAAATAATGTTCGCGAGTTGGAAGGTGCTTACAATAGAATTAGTGCATTTGCGGAAATTGACGGTGCAGAACTTTCTATTGAGTATGTTAAAAAAGTTCTGAACTGTACCGGCGAGGAGTGTGAGCTTACAATGCAATCTATTGCGCAAGCAATTGCCCAATATTACAACGTTACTGTTGAAGATTTCTTGAGCCCTGCGCGCAGTCAGAAGATTTCTGCGCCGCGTCATGTGGTTGTTTATTTGATTAGGGAACTTCTTGGTGCAAGTTTTGAGGCTATTGCGGACTTTTTGAACAAAAAACACACAACGATGCTTTATTCTTATGAAAAAATTCGTGATGAAATAAAGACTAATCGCGACCTCAAACGCGGCGTGGAAGAAATAACTTCGACTTTGCGCGCTTAATTTGTTACGGGAGAAAATTTTTATGTACGATTATATTAAAGGTGTTGTCGCTGTCAAATCAGCACTGCCAAAAGGATTTTTCTTGACTCTTGAGGCTTTTGGGCTT
Organism: Candidatus Gastranaerophilus bacterium; assembly: GCA_045639085.1. GTDB lineage: Bacteria > Cyanobacteriota > Vampirovibrionia > Gastranaerophilales > Gastranaerophilaceae > Gastranaerophilus. The sequence continues at coordinate 9,820 of JAZUCM010000053.1, read as the reverse complement.
GGGTATCTTTTAGAAGTTACCGGCCGTGATTTTGCGACATTGGATGTTTCTACAGTTGAGAAAAAAATTTACACTGTTTTAATTCATAAAGAAGACAAAATGTCGCTTTGCGGTTTTGTTCACAAGGAAGATCGAGATATTTTTAATGTTTTGACTTCTGTTTCCGGCGTTGGTATGAAAATGGCGCTTACATTGCTTGATAAGTTTTCGGCTTCTGAGTTAATCGGCTTGGTTATTGACGGAAATTATAAAGAACTCACGCTGGCCAAAGGGGTTGGACCTAAGTTGGCTCAAAAAATCATTCTTGAACTCAAAGACAAATTGATTAATTATCAGAAAGATTTTTCCGTGCCGACTTTTGTGGAGAAAATTCGCGAAGAGAATTCTAATTTGGTCGATGCACAAGCTGTTTTGTTATCTTTCGGGTATGAAAAATCGGAAATTAAATCTGCTTTTGCCCAATTGAGTGGGGATATTACATTTTCAACGACCGCGGAAGAAATTTTACAAGCAGCGCTTAGAATTTTGTCCGTGTAGTTGTTTGATGGATGAAAGATTTCAATAAAAAACTCGGGTTTTTAGAAACCCGAGTTTTTTGAACTTTTTTGAAACGAAATTCAACTATTTCAATTCTACAGTTGCGCCAGCAGCTTCAAGTTGTTTTTTGATAGCTTCAGCTTCGTCTTTTTTGATGTTTTCTTTAACTGGTTTTGGAGCGCCGTCTACCAAGTCTTTAGCTTCTTTCAAGCCCAAGCCTGTGATAGCACGAACTTCTTTCAATACAGCGATTTTGTTAGCACCAGCTGATGCCAAAACAACTGTAACTTCGTCAGAACCAGCTTCTTCTGCTGCTGCAGGAGCTGCTGCAACTGCTGCTACTGCAACAGGAGCTGCTGCTGATACGCCGAATTTTTCTTCCATAGCTTTTACTAATTCAGCTGCTTCTAATAATGTTAATGATGAAATTTCTTCTAAAATAGTTTCTACTTTACTCATTTTTATTTCTCCTTTTTATATTTTGTTAGTGTTTTTTTGTGGCTTACGCCTTTAAGTCTCTAACAGCTGCCATAGCACGTGTAAGTTGTGACATAACTGCTGACATAGAGTTTGCAATGCCTGATGCTGGTGAGTTGATTGAACCAAGAATTTTTGCGTAAAGTTCTTCTTTTGACGGAAGTTTTGACAACGCTTCTGCTTCTTTTGCGCTCAACAATTTACCATCCAAGGCACCGCCCAACATTGCGCCTTTTTTGCTTTCTTTGATGAATTGCGCTACAACTTTAGCTGGGGCAACTTGATCTTCAAAACCAAATGCGATTGCTGTTGCACCTGTCATCATCTCAGCCAAAGGTTCAAATTCTGTTCCTTTGAAAGCGATTTTTGCCAAAGTGTTTTTAGTTACCATGTAGTCGCCGCCTTGTTTTTGAAGTTCGCGTCTAAGTTTGGTAATTTCTTCAACGTTGTAGCCTTTGTATTCAGTCAAAATTGCAACTTGCGCTTTTTCAATCTTAGCCTTTATTGCTTCGACTTTTTCAGATTTAAATGCTTTTGTTGACATTTTCGGCTCCTTTTTCTACCTTCTATCGTGGAAGTTTTATCCACAATGCCTATTTAGGCTTTATATTATCGACCTTTTAAATTAAAAAAGACTTCACAGCCTTTATAAACCGCAAAATCTTACACAAAAATCGCTAAATTTGTTTTTTGAGTAAAACCTCCACCGGCAAAATTAAGGCAATATGCCACCGATTTCTACGGTCTATATAATTATACTAACATGAACAGATGAAAATGCAAGTATAATCATTAATTTTTGTTAACAAGTTCAAAAACGGTATCTTCAACTTCTCCGTATTGTCCGTTGCTTAGAGCTTTAAAATTGTTTTCGCGCACGAGAGCTAAACATTCCGGGATTATTCCGTAGCATAGGATTTTGTTTTTGCAGCGTAATTGAAGTAGGTTATTTGCGTCGTGCAACGCTTTTTCGGCTGTTTCAGTTGTTAGGTGTGCCGTAACTGACATATAGTAGCCCAGGCCGGCTTTTTGGTATTTTTCCACTTGGCAAACACTTTGGATGAAAAATAATATTCTGTTGAGTTGTTCTGCGTCATTTATGCCCAAGATAAGCAAATCCGGCCGTGATTTTATGGTGCATTTTATACTCATTGTTATCATAGAGTAAATTTCTTTCATCATTTTTTGCGCTTGTTGCTTGATTGATTGCTCTAAAGCTTCGTCTTCAAATGCTTGAGTTTGCTGATGTGGTTGTGTTACCGAAAGTGTCAGCATTACGACAAATCTCATTGACGCTTTTAGATGTGACTTGTAGTTTTTTTGAATTTCTTGATTAATTTTCTCGTTTTCTTCAATAAGTGCTTGTTCTCTGGTTTTGTCATAGACTTTTAAAATATCTGAAAGAATATCTGTTATTGACTCAAATATAAGCAAGAAGAATACAATTGAAATTGCAATATACATCAGTGCGCTAAAAGATTCTTCATCATCCTTTGTCGGGGTGTAAAAATATTGGCTTAAATTGGTGAAAAAATCTATTAAACGGCTAAAAATAGGCATGAAATTTTCTATTTCCGCTATTTGAACGGCCCAGGTTATGACAATTACGCCCAAAAATATACTCAGTGCGATTTTTAATAAAGCCATTAAATTGTTTAAAAATTTTGAAATTTTAGCTTTTTGTTCAATCTGCATAATTGTTCTCCAAGTTATCTGAGTGAAATGTTGTCAATAAGCCTAACGTTACCGATTTTGACCGCAATAAATGCGATAGTATTATCATCTATTATACTCTTTTCTTCCAAGTTTTCCTCATCTCTAAAGTCGAGATATTCCAGATGATGGTTGTGGGTAAGGAAATTAAAAGCGGTTTCCTTTAGTGCTCTTGAATCTGTTATACCTTTTTTGTAGCAGTTTTTGATATTGAAAAGAATTCTGCTAAGGGCCAGTGCATCTTCTTTTTGCTCGTCAGTTAGATATGAATTACGCGAACTCAACGCTAAGCCTGAGGCTTCGCGAACGATTGGGCAACCGATGATTTCAATAGGAATATTTAGATCCTTTACCATTTTTTTGATTATGATTAGTTGTTGACGATCTTTTTCTCCAAAAAATGCGAAATCGGGTTGTACAATATTGAAAAATTTATTAACAACTGTGCAAACTCCGTCAAAGTGACCTACTCGTGATTTTGCACAAAGTTTATCGACAAAAAAGTAAGGCGGAACCACATAAGTTAGAAAATCGTTAGAAAGCATGTGGCCTTCGCCGTACATTTCAGCGGGCGTAGGTGCAAATATAAGGTCTGCGCATTTCGCAAGTTCGCAATCAGCGTCTAAGGTGCGAGGATATTTGTCTAAATCTTCGCTAGGGCCAAACTGTATCGGATTAACAAAAACTGAAACGACGGTTTTGTCGCATTTTTCACAAGATTTTTCAATAAGGCTCAAATGTCCTGCATGTAACGCGCCCATTGTCGGCACAAATCCGATTGTCAAGCCTTCTCTTTTCCATTCTTTTATTTGCTCTCTTACTTCCTTAATTGTATGTACTAATTTCATTTTTCCTCTTCTTAGTTAAATTGTCTATTATATTCCGATTGAACGTGAAAAACTTCATTATCAGCCGGGAAATTTCCGTTTTTGACGTCGGAGTCATATTGTTTTGCGCAGTCGTAAATCAGTTGGCGCATATCGCCATAGCGTCTTGCAAAAGTTGGTTTGAAATTGCTGTACTTGCCAAAAACGTCGTCACTGACAAGCACTTGGCCGTCACAAAACTTTCCGGCGCCGCAAGATATTGTTGGGATGGATAAGTTTTCAGTAATATATTTGGCGCTTTCTTCCGGAACAAGTTCCAGCAAAATCGCAAACGCTCCGGCTTCTTGAAGTTTTTTGGCTTTTTCAAGCAGTTCAAGAGTTGCCTCATGTGTTTTGCCCTGTATAAAATGTCCGCCGATAGCGTTTATCGCTTGGGGAGTAAATCCAATGTGTGAGATAACCGGGATTCCAAAATCCGCACATCTTTTTACCAGTTCGTAGATATAATCGTTGGCGCCTTCGATTTTCACCGCAGTTGCTCCCGCTCTAATTGCCTCGCCGATATTTGTCATTGCGTCTGAGAAATCCTTATGATAACTCATAAACGGCATATCGCAAACAACCATTGCGCGTGTTACACCTTTTGCTACTGCGCGAGTGAAAATCTTCATTTCATCCATTGAGATACTGTTTGTATCCTGATACCCGAGTGCCACCATCGCAAGGCTGTCGCCGACTAAAATAATATCAATTCCTGCTTCATCAAGTATTTTGGCCGTTGAGTAATCGTATGCCGTTAGGGCTGAAAATTTTAAGTTTTCTTTTTTTAAATCTTTTATATATTTGGTTGTAACTTTTTTCATTGAAAAATCCTAGTTATTCACTGCCAGCGCCAAATCTTTGCGTCTGTGATTTCTTCCGTTGCGTGTTGAACGTTTGAACCAATAATTGATTGCGCGAGCCACGCGTGCAGAACTGTGGCGAACAAGACCGTCTTTGTTGTCTTCTATAAGCTTTTTGGTAAATAGTTTTACGCCCATACGTTCGATGTTGTCAGTGTCAATTATGACAGGGAAAGAACCGGCCATTTGATATTTTTGTGCAAGATTTTGCGGGATGAAATCGTTCATTATGACCGTATCAATAATTTTGTTACTTCCGGCATGATTAAACAGGGCTTGGATATGGTCGGAAACCGCGTAACCGTCGGTTTCGCCCGGTTGTGTCATTATGTTGCAAACGTATACTTTTTTAGCGTTAGAATTTATGATTTCTTGTGAAATACCTTCGATTAAAAGGTTTGGAATAACGCTTGTATAAAGGCTACCCGGACCAAGAATAATCAGGTCAGCCTCGCGAATTGCGTGTATAACTTCAGGTAGCGGGCTGCATTTTTGCGGGTTTGTATAAATTTTTCTTATTTTACCGTTGGCTTCAGGGATATTTGATTCCCCGTAAATTACCCGTCCGTCTTCCATCGTTGCGATAAGTTTCATATCGTCGAGGGTTGACGGTAAAACTACACCGCGGATAGAAAGGACGTTGGACGATTCTTTTACGGCGCGAACCATGTCGCCTGTAATTGCACACAACGCAGAGAGAAATAAGTTACCAAAACTGTGGCCTTCGAGTCCTTCTCCGTGTTTGAAGCGGTATTGGAAAAGTTTAGTAACAAGGTCCTCATCTTTTGCCAACGCGGCGATACAGTTCCTTATATCTCCCGGAGGAAGTACACCAAACTCAGTTCTTAAACGTCCTGAACTACCGCCATCGTCACCAACTGTTACGACGGCAGTTATGTTGTTTGTGATATTTTTAATGCCTTTCAATAGCATTGAAAGACCTGTTCCGCCGCCTATTGCAACGATTTTAGGGCCGTTATTAAGTTTTCGTCTTCTGTAAAGCGATTCTAAAATGTCGTAGTGTTCTGAACTTTTTGCCTCAAGCAGGGATATATTTGTCTTTGACCAAGAGAGGCAGAAAAGGCCGGAGCCCAGCAGTACCATAGAAACAGCAAGCCAAGATGTCGGAACTACGTTCGCAACATATTTGATAAATTCCATTATGTAATAAACCGGCTTAAAACCAAAAATAATCAAAAAACCCAGTAGAATCAAGGTTGCACTGAAAAGGTAAAGTAAAAACCAGCGTTTTACTTGTAAGCCCGGAATCAACCATCTTACTTTATCTGTTATTCTAACTTCTTTATCGTGTATGTTCATCGTTATATCCCTAAAATTTTGCCAATATTCGGCTATTGATTTGTTGCGTAAGTTATTCTACCCAGCCTGATGCGCAAACATTTTTGTAATTTATCGGCAGTGGAGTGATAATATTTCTGGCTTCGCGCAATGCTTCAATTGCGTTAGGTGCGGAACTTGAGAAGTGAATAGTATCAGCTTCTACGTATGTTTTTCCACCCTCGTTGTTGTAAACCTGAGAGGCTGCCAGTAGTTGTTTAAGTCTTGTTGTGGAAGTTTCTGTGTTGACAATATCTTTTGCGCTAAAATCAATAGAGCCGTCAGCGTTGTATATTTTGTTTAAGAAAACTTCTTTTGCGACTTTTACGTTTAGTTCAGATTCGACTCTGCTGATATTTTCGCCTGTTGCGCCGTAGTAAACGAGCCATTGAGAACACTTTTTAATCGCTTTAGCAATTGAGGCTGAAAAATCGTAGTCCATCGCCGCCATTTTGTACATTGCACCGTGAGGGCGAACGTGTTCAATTTCCATTTTAAAGCTTTTTGCAAATGACATTATCGCACCGACTTGATAAAGAACGATTGCTTCGATTTCATCTTCGCTAAGTTGTACCGGCCTGTTGCCAAATCCCATAATATCGTTAAAACCGATATGCGCACCGACAACCACGTTATGTTTTTTCGCAAGTTCAAGTGCATTTTTGATAGCAACCGGGTCACCTGCATGAAATCCGCAAGAAACGTTTACGGAGCTGACATATTGAAGAAGTTCTTCTTCGTTGTTGTTCTTGTAAACCCCGAACATTTGGGCTAAATCGCAGTTGAAATCTATATTTTTTATAACTTTTCTTTCTAATGTTTGCATATTCGATTACCTAAAAACTATTCTCTCAATTATATTATACTATCAAAACGCAATAATGGCTATATCTTTACATAAAGTTAATACCTATTGATAATTTTATGCTAAAATAAATTTATGGATAATAAGAAACTGGGTGCGGCCGGCGAAGACTTGGCGTGTAGATATTTGATGCGAAATGGTTATGAGATTGTTGAACGTAACAAATCTTATCCTAAAGTTTGTGAGATTGATATTATTGCTAAGCGAAAAAATAAATTGTATTTTGTTGAAGTGAAAACTCGCAAAACTGATGCCTATGGGATTCCGTCCGAATCAGTTGACAAACGAAAGCTCAGTCATATTAGGAAAGGAATTGCACTCTATCTGCAAGAAATCGGGGTGAAATTGGCGTATCAGATTGATATTGTTGCTATAACTTTAAAACCCGAATTGAAAATCGACCATTTTCGTGATGTTCATTAACTAAAGTCTTTTTTCAACATCTCGATTTTTTCGTTGTCGAAGGTTTTTATGAGTAAAGTTTTTTCTTTGGATGTATGGCCTTTGACGATTTCTATTGATGTTTTGGGGATTTTGAACTGTTTGGCAAGAAATTCAACGAGGGCTTTGTTGGCCTTATTGTCGATGGGTTGGGCGGTTATTTTGATTTTTACTCCGTCGTCGGTTTTTATAATCTCATTTTTTGACGCGTTAGGGGAGATTTTGAAACTTATTAATATTCCGTTTGCCGTTTCTTTTAGCATTTTCGATAATCCTTATGAATGATATTTTTTTTACACCACTTGAAAAAATTGCTAGAACTTGTATTATTATTATATCATGGAAGATTTAATCAAGGATATAAAAACTGAATTAATCGAGCAAAAATGGACAGAGGACGATATTGCCAAGGTCGAAGAGGCGTTTTTGTTCGCGAAAAAACTTCATGAAGGGCAGTTTCGGGTTTCAGAGGAACCCTATATTATCCATCCGGTCGAAGTCGTCAAGATTTTGGCAGGGCTGCATATGGATAAGAATACTCTTATTGCCGGGTTTTTACACGATATCCTTGAAGATACCGATACGACGCCGGAAACAATTAAAGAAAAATTTGGTGAAGATGTTTTAAACCTTGTACAAGGGGTAACAAAGTTAGGCAAATTGCAGTTCAAATCTAATGAAGAGCGCCAGGCGGAAAATATTCGTCGCCTTTTTATTGCGATGGCAAACGATATGCGCATAATTTTCTTGAAACTTGCTGACCGTTTGCACAATATGCGCACTTTGAACTTTATGACTGCGGCAAAGCAACAAAAAATTGCACGCGAAACTCTTGATATCTTCGCTCCGCTTGCCAACCGCTTGGGGATTGGTAAAATTAAGGCAGAACTTGAAGACTTGTCGTTGCGTTATCTTGAGCCAGATAAATATTATGAAATTTCTCAACTTGTTTCCCAAACCAAAAGAGATAGGGAAAGCACCGTTAAACTTTTGATTGATCAAATTGGCAAAGATGTTAAGAATGCGGGTATTGATGCAAAAATTACAGGGCGTGCGAAACATTATTTCAGTATTTACAGTAAGATGAAACGGCTTAACATCGCGTTTCATGAGCTTTACGATATTACGGCTGTGCGCGTAATTGTAAACAGTGAAAGTGAATGTTATGCGGTTTTAGGGCTTATCCATTCGCAGTTCAAGCCTATCCCCGGCCGCTTTAAGGATTACATTGCAATGCCTAAGGGGAATATGTACCAATCGCTTCACACTTCTGTGATTGGTCCGAAATCTAAACCGCTCGAAGTTCAGATTAGAACTTATAAAATGCACGAGGTCGCTGAATTTGGGGTTGCGGCTCATTGGCGTTATAAAGAAAAAGGTTCTCAAAGAGCCGACAATCAAGCGGATAAACAATTTTCTTGGCTGCGCAAACTCGTTGAATACGACAAAGATGTGACCAGTGCGCAAGATTACGTTAACACTGTCAAAATGGATATTTTTTCGGATCAAGTTTTTGCCTGTACTCCAAACGGTGATGTCCTCGATTTCCCGGCGAACGCAACGCCTGTCGATTTTGCGTATCGTATTCACTCAGATGTCGGAAACAGGACTGTTGGCGCGCTTATTAACGGGCGTATTGCGCAGTTAGATACAAAACTCAAAAATGGTGATATCGTTGAGATTTTGACATCTAAAACTCCTTCGCCGCGTTTGGATTGGCTGAATTTCGTAGTTACAAAACAAGCTAGTTCAAAAATTAAACAATGGTTTAAGAAAAATAATCGTGAACAGCACGTCGAAGTTGGGCGCAATAACCTCGAGCACGAACTTACGAAGGCGGTTTTTGACGAATATGTTAAGCAAGGTGAGTTTGACCGAATTGCAAAAGTGATGAATTATCAGTCTGCGGAAGACCTTTTTGCCGCGATTGGTTATGGTGAAACCACTACGAATAAAGTTGTCAACAAAATCAAAAAGCCTGAGAAAAAACTTGATGATACTTCAAAATTCCATTCATATTCTCGCAAAAAATCCGGCAAGGATATTGTAGGACTTGAGGGTTTAATGTATTCTGTCGCGAAATGTTGTTCTCCTATTCCGGGCGAGCCTATTGTCGGGGTTGTTACTCGCTCAAAAGGCGTTTCGGTTCACCGTGTTGATTGCAAAACTTTGGAAACGATTGAGCCTGAAAGATTAATGGATATTCACTGGTCGGGTGAAAATCCTAACCGTGTTTACAACACCACAATCCGCATTGAAACCGCTGAGAAAATCGGGCTTCTCAAAGATATTATTGCGGCGGTTTCAGATAATAATACTAATATTGTTTATGCAAACGTCAAATCGAAACCCGGCAAAGTCGGTATTGTTGAGTTAGGGCTGGAATTGGATAATTTAGAAACCTATAAACGTGTGATTTATTCAATCCAAGCGATACCTGACGTATTCAGCGTAAAACGGATACAGTCGTCTGCCCAATCTCAACCTGGACAAAAGAAAAATCCACCGAAACCAAGGACAAAGAAGTAAGAAAGGGCAGTTCGCCGAAGGCGGGGAAAGGTTGTAAATAATAGTTAATAAGTTAATAAGTTAATAAGTTAATTTGAAGTGGTCCCCAAAACCTGGACACAAATTAAGCAGCCAATAAAAAATCTCTGTATCTGCACGGAGACAGTTTATTTTTGTTCCACTGTGGCCTATTGTTATAGATTAGCACGTAT
>JAZUCM010000052.1:0-6945 GCA_045639085.1 Candidatus Gastranaerophilus bacterium | reverse complement strand
AATAGGGGGGGGGGGCGCCTCAAAGTCCTTGCTATAATTGGCGTTGCGAGGGTAAATATTCATGTTTTGCCGAGCCTTCCGCCCCTGTTGATACAAGCGAGAAGGAGAACAACATGAGTAAAAATCTTGGATTCACCATGGCGGAAATATTACTTTCCCTCACAATCATCGGTGTTGTCGCGGCGATTACTCTGCCAAGCTTAATGGCAAATATTAACGAACGCACATGGAACACTCAACGCAAGGCGCTTTATGCCCGCCTGAGCCAGGCCATCGCCATGATGCCACAGTTGAATGGTTACGGTGAATACGAAGGCACAAACACAGACGGCGTTGTAAGCGCAACCAAAGACACTGCGGCCGAGGCATTCTTGACCGAAGGTCTTTCAAAAGTCCTCAAGATAAACAATATCTGTGACGCAACCCACCTGGCTGATTGTGGTGTGGCGCCAGCTTATGTTAATTTGATTGGTTCAACAATATCTTGGCCTAAAAATTTGAGTGAATTGAACAATATGTTTACCGATACTTATGTTTGGTGCGAAGTTTCTTATGTTAATCCACAAAAAAATATTAATACCAATGCTGCGGCTTTTGAAACTTTGAGTGGTGAGTCTGTAGCGCTTTATTATAATCCTTCTTGCCAACCTGATATGGACGAAATATCAGGGCATCATTACGTGCAGACAAAGATGTGTGCGAATTTTATTTACGACTTAAACGGTACCAAGGGGCCCAATACCGTTGGGAAAGACATTGGCTTTATTAGTGCGATTTATCCTACGGATACGGTCGTGGTTGCCCCTTTACCTGTAAAGAGTACAGATGTTAACAATTATCTATACCCTGCTGCGTTGACGATTTGCTCAAGTGTTGATGGCCGTTTGCCAAACCGTGATGAGGCTGTAGCTTTCTTCATTAACAAGGAACTTTTAGGAATAAAAAACGCTGGTTTATGGACGACTTCAATGGCTGGAAACGGGCAAGTTTGGTATCAAAATATTGATGCTGGATATCGACAAACTTGGCCTCGTGATGAAGTGAGAACCCGTGTCCGTTGTGTTAAACGGTAAAAGCCTGTTTTACTTGACAAATAAAGTGTTCTTGTTACAATATTCGTATGAGTAAAATTTTTCAATTACGACGTAGAATATTTTCAACTGAAATGGCTTTGCTATAGGCGATTGAAAACATCTGCGTTATATAAAATTCAGCAAGACCATTTCAGTTTGAAAGGGTCTTTATTTTTTGTAAATAATCGTTAATATAAGCCGAAAATTTAGCAATTATAATTTTTACGCAACTTAAAAAGGAAGAAGGTAAGTAATGTTTAATAAAGAACGACGAAACAATTCAATCATTGAAACCAGTTTCACCAATGCGTGTGCTCCACGTGTGAGACTGATGAACTTGATTTGGGGCTTGTAGTACTTTGATTGAATTGCAGCCGATGGGGCTGTGTTAGGACGAAAAAATGATACCCGCAGTTACAGCAAGTAAAATATATTCAGTATTAGGAAATAATAACTCTTTAGTACCACTAGCGATGAAAGATATTGCCAATAGTATCGGTTTGACGGCCGGTTCTTATGTCGTAGGCAAGGAAGAAGAAGGCGAAGATAGATTTATTGATGAATTTGGAACACAAGCCCTTTGGCTTTTTGGGATTCCAACGTATAAAAAACTTTTGGATATGACTCTATTCAAGACGATGGGGTATGATCATAAAATTGATGTTAGAGTCTTGAAAAATCCTGATATTTTTGAAAAAGCAAAAGCGTTTGCGTATGATGATAAAGTTAAATCGGCGTTTGAAAAAGTCGGAAAAAATCAAAAAACATTTAAGGGTTTAACTTTTGCGAAGTTTGTGGCGTCAACATTGATGACGATTGGAACTTATGGTGCGCTTACGCATTACAGACATAAATATACCGAAGAGAAAGTTAGACAAAGTATTTTGGCCGAACATAAGGCTAAAAATATTGCAAACTTTGCAAATCCAAATGCGCAAGGCGCAAAAAATGTTGCTACCTTCACCCCAAAAATGAACAAACCGCAAGCGTTTAAGGGGGTTAGTATCAATGAAAATAAGGAAAGAGAACAAATTAACTTCCAGGGCGGATTGTCAGATTTTATGTTCAGTCCTGTTAAAAATTTGATGATTGTTGATGCTGCGATTACGACCGAAAGACTCGCAACGGCAAGAAGTTTCCAAGACTTTTTGGGTTATTCTGTTAAAGAAGGTTCTTTCTGGTTGTTTATGTACGGTGTTGGTGCAAAAATTCAAAATCATCTGGAAAAATCTGCGGATTCTAAGCATAATAAGTCAATCGCGCTTGATGCAAGGGTTATTGAGAGCGATGAGTTGAAAAATGCGTTCAAAGATAATTCGTTGAAGGCAAGTTTAGATGAGTTTTCAAAATGCAAAACTGACGTCGAAGTTTATGAGTTCATCAACAAAAATCCTGATAACTTTATTGTAAAAATGGCGAAAAAATCCGATGTCGTCAAGACTAAAGCTTCTAATGAAAACCTTTTTGTTAAAATGGCTAGAAGGATTGGTTTGATTGATAAAGAGGTTAAAAACGCGGATGTGGTCGATACAAGGGCTTATATTGACATTGATGAGTTTAAGGGTGTCGGCAATAATTTGGAAAAATTGCAAAAACAGTATAAAGAGTCTGGGGAAAGCTTGGACGTATTTTTGAATGGCGTTAAAAAGCTTAAACGGGCGTCTGTTTGGAAAAACTTAGGCTCTTGTATCTTGGCGCTTGGGGTATTGGCTCCGGCGGCGATGGTTGCAATCAGATACCTAAGACAGGATGAAAAGTTTGAGGTAAAAGAACGGCTCGAAAAACAAATGGCGTTCGAAGGTGAAATTTAAAAGCTTTGACGAAACAACTAATTTAGTCCTGAAAGAGAGAAGTCGGAGCCTAATTCTTGGTGAATTTCTCTGATAAAATCTTCCGGCATGATGTCCAAAGCTTCCGCAATCTTCCAAATTGTAGTGAACGCTGGGTCTTTGCATAATTCTAATTCTACATCTCGCCAAGTGCTGCGGGAAATAGCGCATTCTGCGGAAAGTTTGTAAATAGACTTGCATTGTTGTGTTCTATGGCGTTTCACTACTTTTGCGATTGCTCTGAAAAGTAAGTCTTTGGATTGTTTTTCTTCGAAACGTTCTTGCATATTTTCTATATTAGTGCTATTTTTAGTTTAGACGTTCTCAATCACGAACGTAATATCTGGTAGAATATAGTTAAGGAGCATAATATGTGCGATGTAAAATATGATGTGGATTTGAAACCCGAAGATAAAATTATTAAGTTCCGTGGGCGTTTGGGCGAACTTGTATGCGCTATTGAAATTTTGAAAAGTGCTGTGCATAATGAGTTTGAGGTCGTTGAAATATCGCATGTTGATGGGCTTTTGGAAATAGTTTATGAGCGTTTGCAACAAGATGTTAAATTGCTTGATGACTTTATGGATGACTATAGTCGGCAAATCAGCGAAATTTCTTTGTAAATTTCTTGCAATATTTTTAACTTTCTTCTATAATCTGAATAAAAATAGGGAGAGAGGTGTAGTCATGAATATCGCACATATTAAGAAAATTGATCCGCAGGTCGCAGAACAAATCGAATTAGAGTTAAAAAGGCAACAAGAAACTATTGAATTAATCGCAAGTGAAAATATTACCTCTCTTGCTGTTATGGAAGCGTCAGGAAGCGTTTTGACCAACAAATATGCCGAAGGTAAGCCGCATAAGCGTTTTTATAACGGTTGTGAGCACGTTGATGTTATTGAAGAATTGGCGCAAAAACGTGCGTGTGAATTGTTCAAAATGGATCATGCTAATGTTCAGCCGCACTCCGGCGCGCAAGCTAATATGGCCGTTTTTGTTTACGCGCTAAAACCCGGTGATACTGTTTTGGGTATGGATTTGTCTAACGGTGGCCACCTTTCTCACGGTTCGCCTGTGAATTTCTCGGGAATGTATTTTAACGTTAAAAGTTATGGGGTTGACGAAAACGGTAACATTGATTACGAAAATGTCCGTCAAATGGCGCTTGAGCATAAGCCTAAATTGATTATTTGTGGCGCAAGTAATTATTCAAAAATTATCGATTTTAAAAAGTTTAAAGAGATTGCTGATGAAGTTGGCGCGTTGTTATTGGCAGATATTGCACATATCGCGGGGCTTGTTGTGGCCGGGGTTCATCCGTCTCCTGCACCTTATGCGGATTTTGTTACTACAACTACCCACAAATCTCTTCGTGGTCCTCGTGGCGGCATAATTATGTGTAAGGAAGAACATGCGCTCGGTATTGATAAAGCTGTTTTTCCGGGGATACAAGGTGGGCCGTTGGAGCATATTGTTGCGGCGAAGGCTGTAGCCCTAAAAGAGGCTGCCAGTGCTGAATTCAAGGCTTATGCCGAGCAGATTGTTAAAAACGCAAAAGCCCTTGCGCAAGGGCTTCTTGACAATGGTATGGATATTGTTGGCGGAATGACCGAAAACCATCTTATGACTCTCGATTTGCGCAAAACCGGAAAAACCGGAAAAGATATGGCGAACGTTCTTGAGCGTGTTGGAATTACGGCGAACAAAAACACTGTTCCGAATGATCCGCAAAGCCCATTTGTTACCAGTGGTATAAGGCTTGGTACCCCGGCGGTTACGACTCGTGGGTTCGTTGAAGAAGATATGAAAGTCGTTGCCGGCATTATCGCTGAGGCGATTAAAAACTCTGACAATGATGTTGAGCTTGCTAAAATTCGAGAAAAATCTCTTGCGCTATGCAAAAAATATCCGCTGTATGAAGGTTAAAGGGTAAACGTTATGAAAATGAGCGCTCATATATTAGGTTCTGTGATAGCTTATATCTTTGGAATGTTTTTGGTTCCGATGGTTATAGATTTTTCGCGCAAAGAAGGGCTTGTTGATGTCCCGAATGAGCGCAAAATTCACACAAAACCAATATCGCGAATAGGTGGAGTCGCTATATTTTCAAGCGTAATGCTGACTTTTTTAAGCTTGGTACTGCTTAGCTATTACCCGAGCGGAAGTTTGTTATCAGGGGTTTTATTGGGAAGTTCCCTGATGTTTTTATTAGGGCTTGTCGATGATATTTACAATTTAGACGCTAAAACAAAATTATTCTTACAGGTTTCTATCGCGACGTTGGCCTATTTGCTCGGTATTAGTATCGAAACTCTACCTTTTGTTGGTGATATTGGATTTTTCTCCTACCCGGTTACAATTTTATGGATTGTTGGAATTAGTAACGCCCTGAATTTTATCGACGGTGTTGATGGGCTGGCCGGAACGATAACAACTTTGGCTGCAATAACCCTTTCTATAATTGCCATAACTGTCCCTCCTGCAAACCCGATAATCGCCTTGGTTGGATTTATCTTGGCTGGTTCTATGTTGGCGTTTTTGACATATAATTACAACCCTGCGAAAATTTTCATGGGAGACTCGGGCGCGTTGTTCTCGGGTTTTCTGCTCGCTACAATTTCGATTGTTGGTATTATGAAAACCGCTACTTTAGCCATATTCGTTTTAGCACCGTTAGTTTTGGCGGTTCCGATTTTGGACATCACGTTTTCGAGTTTAAGGCGTATTGCCAAAGGGACGTCGCCATTTGTTGCAGATTCTGAGCACATCCACCACAAATTAATTCATGCCGGGTTCTCCCAAAAATCAACGGTAGGTATCTTGGCGGCTGTTGCTATCGTTTTTAGCTCGGTCGCGGCGTTAATTTTGGGTAACCAAACCATACGTTATTTTGTCACGTCCATCGTAATAATAGGTTCAATAATGCTTGTGATGAATTTGCTCAAGTATCTTTGGGATTCTCGCAAGTAGTGTCATATTTTTTAATAATTCTTCATTACCCCTTGACAAAAAACTATTATTGTGGTAGTATTGCTTAAAAAGGAATTTAATTACTCAGTTCTGGGGTGCCAGACAAGGGACCGAGGCAAGGCGGTTAGAAGAAAGCCGAGGCAAGGCACGATGGTTAGATGCAGCCGAGGCAAGGCGGTTAGAAGAAAACCGAGGCAAGGTGCGATAGTTAAATGCAGCCGAGGTAAGGCGGTTAGAAGAAGACCGAGGCGAGGTGCAATAGTTAAATGCAGCCGAGGTAAGTTAGCCAAGTGTCGATGCCGGTGGTAAAGCGAGTATAATTTATCGTTTTGCAATGTGGTCTTTTGATTGGACGAAGAATATTTAAGTGTAAATTCTGCTCATAGTGAAAGTGGTTCAAGACGAGCCATAAGGTCTTGTGATTAGTTAATAAGAGGTTAGGACTATGCCAATAGACGGTGTTCAAAACTACAATATTACTTCTAGAAGTGGTGCGCTTGCGAATGTTATGGTTGCAAGTGGTTTGGGTGCGGCAGCAGGTTATGGTGCCAAGTTGTTATTACCTCTGAATGCTGAGGAAAGTAAAAACGTTCCGCGTCGTTCTATTTTAAACGTAGCGCGTAAAGAAACTAACAAAAAAATGGTTGAAGATTTTATGGCCTTGAACAAGCGTACTGAGGCTCAAGATGTCTTTGTTAAAATGATTAAAGAAAAAGATTTTAAAAGTAGCGATAAAATTTTTGCTGAGTTAGAAAAAACAAAGCCTCAAGTTGCTAAAGACTTTAAAAAGATTGTAAAGATTGCGGATAAGGATTCCAGCGCTGTAGCAAGACAGTACATGGGAGCTTATCACAAACTGTTAAAATGTATGCGTCCAAATAACCACTTTGTGGGAGTTGGTGCGGCGGTAGGTATGCTTGCCGGCGTTCTCTATAACGCTTGCACGCACACAGACCGAGTTTAAAAATTTTAATTTTTGTATTTGAATATCGAGTTAAATGGCCAAGAGATTGGTCTTTTTTTTACTTATCGCCTCATGAGGGGCTTGACAAACCCCTCGCAATAGTGCA